>NZ_JAPDPJ010000249.1 GCF_026013605.1 Plebeiibacterium sediminum | reverse complement strand
TAATCTACAGATTCGAAACGAAATTAGCATTAAATTGAACATAGGCTGAAGGCCTATTACATCAAAACAAGGTGGCAACGCCCCTTGATGTTGACTCATTGCTCAGCGAAGTGTCTCGCTTCGATGTTTTATATTGGCCTCTGGCCATTCTAAATCAATCTGTATCAACTAACAAAATATATTTTTGATCTCTATTCAACTACATTGTGAAAGATGTTGAATATATGACGACATAGCGGGACGCTATGCCGAACTTGAACGATTTCTTATCTGTCATTTTGTGTTTCAGACTTACAGCCTGATTATGCACAACATACATGTACTTGGGGCTTTACCCCAAGCTATGATGTTTCAGGCTGTCAGCCTGAGAAATACCATGAAGATTAATCTACAGATTCGAAACGAAATTAGCTTTAAATCGAACATAGGCTGAAGGCCTATTACATCACAACAAGGTGGCAACGCCCCTTGATGTTGACCTCTGATAAATATCTGACTGAAGGTCTGAAACCCTATGCTTGATACAATGTATTATGTATGTCTCCTATCAATAATTTGTTATACCCACGGCTTCAATCTATTAATAAAAAGGGTATGTTCAAAATTCTGTGTCAGAGTTTGTTTATATGTTCATTTCTTTTTTGAAATCAATATCAAAAGCTTTGAAGGCCAAGTAAAGATT
>NZ_JAPDPJ010000248.1 GCF_026013605.1 Plebeiibacterium sediminum | reverse complement strand
ACTATGGAAATTGATGCCAATAATAACTTAATTCATAAAAGTCATAGTGATCCGTGGGGTTATGATGGCAGTTTTTCAGATTCACCTGCTGCAGTTTATGATCCTGTAGAAGGAACATTTCACTACGTATACATTTGGACAGCAGGTTATACATTTGATGTTACTTTAACAAAAAAATAGAACATATGAAAAGATTGGTTATAATATTTATGTTTATAGTATCATTGGTTAGTTGTACTGAGGATGCTGAAGTCTGGAATAGTTCTACTGTTGACCTTGCAGGTCAATGGTGGATTCAAACATATGATACTAATGGACAATTAGTAGAGGATTATGGAAACGTATTAACATATAATACTGCTGCAGATGATGGGTCTATGTGGGTAAATCTTTCTAATTTGGGAAGTTTTGGTCAAATTACAGAAGTATCAACACAGGATTTGACATTTGCAGGTGAAGATGTTTATGTAATTTCTGGGGGTAAAGTACTATTTGATGTAGCTAAATCTAAGACGGGTATAGTAACTGATAGTATATTTATGACTGTTGAGAAAGATGGAATAGATTATGTTCTAAGAGGTCATAAGAAAACCGGTTTTCCTGAAGATGAATATTAATAATTATAACAACTACTCCGTGGTGGGACACATAGATTAAAGGTTTAGTTGTGTGAGTGGGGCAGATCCGTTTGG
>NZ_JAPDPJ010000247.1 GCF_026013605.1 Plebeiibacterium sediminum | reverse complement strand
CGTTGTCATTTTTGTGATATTTCAGTTAATAATGAACCATTTTATTAATTTGTTGCACTTGATCGTAATTTATCGCACTTGTTATTTAATTGTAAAACTGTTTTTTAACCACTATTTTAACAAGAGAATATAGCATTCCCATTTACGCTTAAAGGCATATTCGTTAGTTTGTTGATAAATAGAGACTTGCTGCAAATATCAGGAAGCAGGAGGAGCCCTTTTACCAGGATAAGAAAGTATTAAAGCCAGCTCACCACCACAATCTTTACAACTAAGACAGGAACGTTTTCCAAACTTTATTTCAAGTACCTGAGCTCTTGAAAGTTTTAGTTTATGAAAAGTTACTTTTAAGTCTTTGCGTAATAACTCTACAGTTTTAAACATAGAAAACTTGGCTCTTAAACCATAAACCAGATGTTTGAAAGAACTGCGACTGGGTTTTTCGTTGATTTGAATTTCAAATAAATACGCTACAATTTGATCAATGGACAGCTCCAAGGGCGAACACTTAAAATACAACACCATCTTAGAAATCTGCATCAGGTAATTACGGGTACAGGACTCAGATTTTCCAGCAATGGTGTATTTACGCAAAAATTGTTCACTGATAAGTTTAAATTCAGGAACTGCTTTACAAGCTTGTTGTAGGTAAGATTCTCTACTCATTACAATTGTATTTAAAAATTAATAATGGTAGAA
>NZ_JAPDPJ010000246.1 GCF_026013605.1 Plebeiibacterium sediminum | reverse complement strand
TAAGCATTTTTATACAAAAACTGACCAGTAATATCTGTTGATGGCGGTGCACCTTCTACTACTTTATTGATAAAAGATGGTTTAAACTTTAAATCACTGCTTAAATCAAATACATATCCTGCCATTACAAAATAGTGACGACGAAGATCTGATACATTACTGGTTGTCATTTGGTCACCAGACAAATCTGTTTGTATTAATTTTGGAATAGAAAATCCTGCATACCATTTATTGCTATACAGATATAATCCCATACCCGCATTAGGTTGTAATTTTTTATCGTAATTACCACTAAAAGAAGCATCGCTACCATTTTGTACAAACACATCATTTAATCCAACATAATAGTTATAGATTCCTCCTTTAATACCCATGGACAGAATCATATTTTCTGAAACATTTACCCGATAGGCGTAGTTGAAATTGAAGTATGTATTATCAACTGGTCCGTAGGTATCTTTCACGATTGAAAAACCCAGGCCCATTTTATAATTATTTAATGGTGTATGCATCGTTAAATTATACGTACGCGGCGCACCATCTAAACCTGCCCATTGTAAACGGGACAATAATAATACATTCATCGCATTTCGGGTACCAGCATATGCCGGATTCACAGAAACGGTATTAAACATGTATTGAGTGTACAATGGTTCCTGCTGGGCCTTGACCTCTGCTTGTGACAATCCCAAAATAAGCAGTGCGCC
>NZ_JAPDPJ010000245.1 GCF_026013605.1 Plebeiibacterium sediminum | reverse complement strand
TAAGCATTTTTATACAAAAACTGACCAGTAATATCTGTTGATGGCGGTGCACCTTCTACTACTTTATTGATAAAAGATGGTTTAAACTTTAAATCGCTGCTTAAATCAAATACATATCCTGCCATTACAAAATAGTGACGACGAAGATCTGATACATTACTGGTGGTCATTTGGTCACCAGACAAATCTGTTTGTATTAATTTTGGAATAGAAAATCCTGCATACCATTTGTTGCTATACAGATACAAGCCCATACCCGCATTGGGTTGTAATTTTTTATCGTAATTACCACTAAAAGAAGCATCGCTACCATTTTGTACAAACACATCGTTTAATCCAACATAGTAGTTATAAATTCCTCCTTTAATACCCATGGACAGAATCATATTTTCTGAAACATTTACCCGATAGGCATAGTTGAAATTGAAATAAGTATTATCAACAGGCCCGTAAGTATCTTTTACGATTGAAAAACCCAAGCCCATTTTATAATTATTTAATGGAGTATGCATGGTTAGGTTATACGTACGCGGCGCACCATCTAAACCTGCCCATTGTAAACGGGACAATAATAATACATTCATCGCATTTCGTGTACCCGCATAGGCTGGGTTCACAGAAACGGTATTAAACATGTATTGAGTGTACAATGGTTCCTGCTGGGCCTTGACCTCTGCTTGTGACAATCCCAAAATAAGCAGTGCGCC
>NZ_JAPDPJ010000244.1 GCF_026013605.1 Plebeiibacterium sediminum | reverse complement strand
TTACTTAAAGGGGTCAACATCCACCGGAATGTCATGCGGAAAACATCACATGAACCGGCTTCGGGAAAGGGGGTCAACATGATCAAGAATATCCAATTATAAATGGACGATTTAGTAAAGAAAATACCAATTGAACTGACTCAGTTATTGAATAGCTTTAATACTGAACTTTCAGAATATCGAAAGAATATTGAAATGAATTCTCATAATATTAGGGTTCGTTATAGCAATTCAGATTTCGATGGCGTTAAAATTATCTACAAACAGAAGAATTCATCCTTTTACTTTGAATTGGAATATTTATTAAAGGGGGACTATATTACGTGGAAATATTATCCTCATGCGCAACATTCTACCCAAGAAAAAAATAGGGCACGAGCAAAAATTGACCCAGCAAAGACATTTAAGGAATTGCTATCAAGTCTTAGACTATGGAAAAATAACTGTTGTTAGCGCGGAAATTCTTTCCGTGCAATAAGCGTGCTGTAAATCATTTATAGGGTTTTGATTTGAATGTTTGTTATCTTGTACGCAGAAAAATAAGGAATTGCATTCCGGTTAATTAATGAAAATATATTTTGTTATTTTTATCAGATATAATAATCTAACCCATATATTATGTCAGATAAATACAAAATATTCGATAATCAAGCAGCTTACTTTATAACTATGACAACAGTAGGTTGGATTGATGTTTTTACTCGCAA
>NZ_JAPDPJ010000243.1 GCF_026013605.1 Plebeiibacterium sediminum | reverse complement strand
TCCTGGGGCTGAGCTGAATTGGGCTTACAGCCTGCAATAGCAGTATTTATTAAAAACTAAAAGTGCTGTAAATCAACTCTCCTGCTAATTTAGGAGGAGTACCCGAAGTATGAGGGGGAGGTGGTATTAGAATTAAAATCATATTGTTTTTTTTCGCTCAAGCCGCTGGGCTCTTCATTTTTAGCTTGATCTAAAAATGAAGCAAAAAGATCAAGGCTGCACCTGCTTCACTCATAAAACTACGCTTCTTACGTCGAAAGCGCTGAACTCATCCTTTCGTACCTCAAGGATTCAAACAGCACCGCTTTTGCCGACTGCAGCATCTTGTTTTATGGTTCACCAGCTGATGCCGTTGAGTCCATACTTACATAGGAAAGCAGTATTACAATAGAAAGATTTTTACGAAGCAATAGTGCTTCAATATAGAAAGTATCGTCCTGAAAGGACAACTCAATTTAGCCCAATGCAAACGTAGTGTCGCGTTGGGTAATAATATTCCCAATAGTCCCTGCGTCCTGAAAGGACAACTAAAACCTGAGCTGTCCTTACAGGACGTAGATTTACATGATGCATATAAATACCCCAGGCGATTCCTGGGGCTGAATTTATTTGGGCCTTCAGCCTGCAATAGCAGTATTTATTAAAAACTAAAAGTGCTGTAAATCAACTCTCCTGCTAATTTAGGAAGAGTACCCGAAGTATGAGGGGAGGTG
>NZ_JAPDPJ010000242.1 GCF_026013605.1 Plebeiibacterium sediminum | reverse complement strand
AAGCATTAAAAATAGTTAGTATAAATATAAAGGCTATTATGCTATATCTCATTTCTTTAATGTTTTAATGTTATTAATGATAAATACTAATTCCAATAATAAGCTTCAAAAAGATCATCGATATTATCTTTTTCACCTTCATCACAAGTAGATAATAATTGATCTCTAAACTCCTGTGGGCTTCTTATAATAATCTGTATTATTCTTGAAAAAAATATATTAAAGTAATGTTGTGATGCATCAAAAAAAGAGGCTGAATTTAAATCAGCCTCTTAGATAAATTATTTTTATAAATCTAAGGAATCGTTAGTTAAATAATAGTAAGCATCAAAAGATTCTTCGTTTTGAATAAATTCCCAGTTGTCAATATTAAATATGGGTGAACCATGTTGGAAGTTTTTAACTACTTGATCTTCTATTTCTATCTTGATAGAATCGTAAATAAATGTAAGGTAATTCTTAAAAATTTTTTTTCTATTCATTGTTGCAACAAGATCAGTCGAAAATAGTTCTGATGTCATTGGTTGTAATTCAATTGTGTCATTTTCTATTTTATCTGTCGAGATTGAATATGAATACCCTATGAATGTTAAGCTAAAATCAGATTGATTGTTTATTTTATAATATACAGGGAATGTCTCAGGATCATCGCAAGCATTAAAAATAGTTAGTATAAATATAAAGGCTATTATGCTATATCTCATTTCTTTAAT
>NZ_JAPDPJ010000241.1 GCF_026013605.1 Plebeiibacterium sediminum | reverse complement strand
ATCAATGCCTATCTAATTGGAATAATTTGAAATAATAGATAGTCAACGAGATATCTGGTTTTCATACCAACAATAGCGCCTACAGGCGTAAAGTCAATAGCCCAGCCTAACAGGGCTGGGTTAAACGATATAACTCATTGAGCACCGAAGGTGTGATGTCTATCCCTCTACATAGATCCAAATTTATAGGCTCATAAAATCTTTAATCCCACACATACTGCTCATCGTATTTTACATTATACTTGTTTAGAAATGCAACATATTCATCCTTAAATGATTTGTTTTGATGATGCTTACTTTGTTCTTTAACATACTTACAAACAACATCTATTTGTGTAGGATTAATAGAAAATGCTCCATACCCTTTTTGCCAGAAAAACTTTTCATATTTGTTTCCCTTGGTTTTTATCCATTTAGAAGAATGACTTTTTATGGTCTCCATAAGCTTCATTAGTGCTATCTTTTGCGAAAGAAGAACAACCAAATGAACATGATCATCATGCCCTCCGACAATTATTGGATTACAGTTCAGTTCCCGACAAGTACCTCCCAGATATTTGAAAAGCTCTGTACTTATTTGTTTGTCAATAAAAGGGTAACGATTTTTTGTACTAAAAATAATGTGGGTATAGTTATAAACAAGGGATTGAGGCATGGGATTTAAAATTATTCAAGTCTGATGAATTATTAAGGATGTATTTTACAATGAATATA
>NZ_JAPDPJ010000240.1 GCF_026013605.1 Plebeiibacterium sediminum | reverse complement strand
TATATTCATTGTAAAATACATCCTTAATAATTCATCAGACTTGAATAATTTTAAATCCCATGCCTCAATCCCTTGTTTATAACTATACCCACATTGTTTTTAGTACAAAAGATCGTTACCCTTTTATTGACAAACAAATAAGTACAGAACTTTTCAATTATCTGGGAGGTACTTGTCGAGAACTGAATTGTAATCCAATAATTGTTGGAGGGCATAATGATCATGTTCATCTGATTGTTCTTCTTTCGCAAAAGATAGCGCTAATGAAGCTTATGGAGATCATAAAAAGTCATTCTTCTAAATGGATAAAAACGAAAGGAAAGAAATATGAAACATTTTTCTGGCAAAAAGGGTATGGAGCATTTTCTATTAATCCTACACAAATAGATGTTGTATGTGAGTATGTTAAAGAACAAAGTAAGCATCATCAAAACAAATCATTTAAGGATGAATATAGTGCATTTCTAAAAAAGTATAATGTAAAATACGATGAGCGGTATGTGTGGGATTAAAAAATGTATGAGCCTATAAATCTGGAGCTAAGAGGTGGAGTAGACATCACATCTTCGGTGCTCCATTTGGTACATTGTTTAACTCAGCCCTAATAGGCTGGGCTATAGACTTTACGCCTGTAGGCGCTATTGTTGGTATGAAAACCAGATATCTCGTTGACTATCTATTATTTCAAATTATTCCAATTAGATAGGCATTGAT
>NZ_JAPDPJ010000023.1 GCF_026013605.1 Plebeiibacterium sediminum | reverse complement strand
TTGCAATATATTCTGGGGATTCTTTTTTCTTTTCTGCCATAAGTCACAATATTAATAATTTGTTGCTTACAGACAGTGTTTATTTTACATCCTCCTTTTTTTGTATTTATTATTCAGATATTGAATCTATAATTTTTCCTGTAATCTTTGTTTTTCAACTATAATCCATGTGGTTTCAAGAAGTAACATTACCTGCTTTGCATGAAAGTCGTGGTAGTTGTGCTTAGTATTTGCAACCCATAATACTGCTGTTACATTACCATTGGCTAATATTGGAATTGTTAATGATTTAAGTTGATCTTTATTTTCGATCTTTATTTTTAGAAATTCGTATTTACTAATGTTATCATTTATAATCACTGTTTTTTTGCTCATTACAGCCTGGTTTAGGCAATTTATATTTGATAAATCAGTTGTGAGTTCGTAGTCTTTAGTCCAATTATTTAAAAAGAAGATTTTCTTTTGGTCATCATAATGATATATTGCCCCAAATTCACTATTGGTATAGGAAATTACTTTTCCTAAAGTGTGATCCAACAAATCAGGAATAGAACTTGCTTTATAGGTTACAATCTCTTCTAACCCTTTAAATCGTTTATTAATTTGTGTTATTTGCCACTCATAGTTTTTACGTTGGGTGATATCCATCTTAACTCCGTATATTTTTGATACTTCATTGTGGGAGTTAAACTCAATATCCACTTTCTGATAAATCCATTTTATATTACCATCAACGAGTATTCTAAAATCAAGGGTGTTAATATTTCCGTTTAAACAACTTTGCCAATTAGTTAAAAATAACTTTTTATCTTCAGGATAGATAGCTTCCAAAATTCGATCCAGATTTATAATATCTTCTTTATTAAATCCAAAAATACGATAGCATTGATCCGACCAGGTAAATATTTTCTTTTTTATATCATAACTCCAAGAACCAATAAGACCTATTTCTTGTGCTTTATCTAAATAGTAAGTTTGTTGTTTTATATCAGAGATATCCTTACTGATTGCTAATATATGTTTGGTGTTATTTAGTTTTATTATGGAGGCAGACAGTAATGTTGTTATGATTGTATTGTCCTTTGTTTTAAACTGAGTTTCAAAATTTCTTATTTTACCCTCAGCGTTGAGTATGTTGTATAAATAATTTCTTTTTTGAGGATTTTGCCAAATACCCAGATCTGAAGATTTTTTTCCTATGACATCATCTTCAGTATAGCCTAGCATTTCAGTAAAGTAATTGTTTATATTTATAAAGGTACCATCGGCTGAAATTATAGAAATAGCATCAGGACTTGTAAAATAGGTTTGCTTAAATTTTTGCTCACTTTCTTCAATTAATTGATTTGATCGCGTGTGGTTTAAGCTTAAGGCAGCAAGTTCTGTAAAGGCAGATAGAATATTAATATCGTCAATGTTAAAATCTGTAGATTTATTTGAAATAGCTAATACGCCAACAGGTTTATTCTTTATTATTATTGGTGCGATTAATATATTTTTTACAAAAATATGATTTGAAGGTAAATTGCTATTGTTATAATGATTGTTAATGAATATTTCCTTCCTTTCGTATATGCTGTTTAGTAATTTGTTTTTTGATTTTGAAATAGGTTCTGTTAAAAATTCATCTTTCCCATTTACGCTTTTAAAAAGGATATCTGTTGTATCATTATTTTTTAATCCTACAAATCCAGATGTAGCTCCGGTTAGAGATTGACAGTATTTAAATATGTTGTCAATAGTTTTGTTAAAGTCGTTAACAGATAATATTTGTTTTGCCCCATTTAAAAGTTTGTTAATTTCATTATTTCTTTTCTTAAGTAGAGACTCTTGCTCTTTTAATGAAGTTACATTCTCCATACAAACTAATATCTTATCATCATCTTTATCCGGCAGTATAGCCGTTGATACATGAAAATTCAGTGTTTTAATACTATGGTTTTCATCCTGAATAACAAGATCAAAGTCTGTTTTATTTGTATTTTCCTTAGTGATGATAGTTTGATTAACAGTTTTATTTAAAATACATGATTCGCATTGGGATGAATTTCCACAACCTTTTTTATTCAGAGAAGCATTAATGCAAGATAAGAAGTCCCCACCTCTAAGTCCTAGGACTTTAGAAACATCTTTTTTCATTAACTCTAACCCTGTTTTATTGATATCAATAATTTTAGAGTTTTTATTTAAGATGATCATCACTACTGGAGCACTGTTAAACATCTTTTTAAATATGCTTTCCTTTACTCTTACCTTTTCATATGCATCTTTTATTTTTAAAGCAGATTCAGTTTCTTGAGTCACATCCATAAAAACTGCAGCAAAATAATTTTGCATTGGAGAAAAAACTGTGGTTTCAAAGTGTTTTTTAATATCTGGTGCAAAATCTTTAAATCTTTGAGGCTTTCGGGTTGTTGCAACTTCACCAAATCTTTTGATCCAAGAATCTTTAGTGTCAGGAAATAATTCTTTTGCCGATTTATTTATTAATTGATTGTAATCATAATTTATTCCTGATAAGAACTTTTGATTTGCATCAATAAAAGTATAGTCAATTGGTTGACCATTTGCGTCTAAATTAATTTTAGCAAAAAGGTAAGCTTCATTTAAGTTGTTGAATAATAATCTATATTTTTCCTCACTTTCAGCAATTCTTTCATTTTTTTCATATAGTTCCTCATTATTAGCTCTCAGTTCTTCTTCTGTAGTTAATAAATCATTGTTTTTCTGGTGTAATTGGTCGTTAAGTGTTTTAAATTTTTGACTCAACCTGTAATGCTCCATTACTTTCTTTTGAAGTTTGTTTTGAGCTGATTTTCTTTTTGAATTGATTCGGAATAAATATATGATAAGTACAGTTTGGATTATTAAAAACAGAGAATAAAGCAAAATTGCTTTTTTGTTAATCTGATAGAATGAATGTGGTTTATTGATTATTATAGAATTTTTTGGAAGTAACGAGTCATCAATATTGTATGACTCCAATTCGTTATAATCAAATAAGTATTGGTTAAAACAATTGGTTACAACAGGTATATGGCTGATAGATTCGTGATTCAATACACGGTTTACAATAAGAGCTGCTTGTTGCCCCTGTTGGAAATGTGAAACCAATTTTCCTCCTATAATACCATTCCCTAAGCCATGTTTATAAATGTGGAATAAAGGAGACTTTAAATGTGTTTTTATTAAATCTAAACTCTCATAAAAGTTTTTTGTATTGTCATTTTTATCCTGATATGCTGCTAATAATAAAACGGGATCACTAGAAGGGATATGTTTAAGCGTATCTTTAAGTTCATCAAAACTTAAATTTTTTAAATTAATTTCATTAAACGAAGTTTTCGGATACTGTTCAATAATACGAACTAATTTACTTAAGTCATGAAGTCCGGTTAAAGTACTGTCAACAATATAATATAGGTTGTTTGATTCCGGATATAAGTTATGAATTAAATCTATATTCTCCTTTATTGATACAGATTCAACGATACCTGTAATGTTGTCATTTTTATTTTGAGCTAATGCAAGATTGGTATTATTTACACCCGAGAATACAATTGGAATATTTGAACACAAAAGGTTTTGAAACTCTGTGATAAATTGAAGAGCCATATCATCACTTACAATAATTGCATCATATGGTTCGCCAGCATTAATTTTAAATTTAATATAGTTGTAAAAGTTAATTTTATTTTCTTTTGTTGGTAATTTTTTCCAGTCAATAAACTCTATATCTAAAGTTAAATCTATCGTATCAAAAACTGAATTTAGTCCATTTAAATAATCCTTGGTAGTGGGAAAACTATAATTATATGAGTCTATTAATAAAGCATGTTTGTAATTATTTGCAAATGTGGATATTTGAACTATTAATAGTATAGCAAATACTGTTGAGAATCTTTTTATTTGTTGGATAATGTTGTTGGGGTTCATCTATGTATGTAGGTTTATGTTATTGATTAGTGCTTAAATCTATAATTTATTTTGAATAAATAATATAAATTTTTCAAAATCCTTAATTTGAATAGGAAGTTGTTCAAAATCAAATGATTTAATATTGGAATATAATAATATACTATATTCCTTTAAATCGGTCCAATTTACCTGTTCTAGTAATTTATTTATACCTTTTAAAAATATGTTTAAGTTAGTTAGTGAAATCATTTCTGTAAGTTGTTCCCATAGAGGAATAAGGTTATTTTCAAATTCTACTCGCGCAATTTTAATTTCCTCATTGGAAAGATTATCCAGCATATTGGAACCTTCTTGAGAAATGATAGGCTCTATATCTATGTTATTTTGTTTTTTAATTTGGATAGAAGTATTTAGAGAGTTAAAATACAAAACGTCAGGAATTGATATTGAAAATTTGCTTCCTATACCAGGTGCACTTTCAAGTACTATTGAGCCATTCATCAAGTTAATTACTTTTTGAACAATTGAAAGCCCTAGACCGGTACCTTCTTGTGGAGAATTAACATTAGAATCATCTTGAATAAATGGTTCAAATATGTTTTTTTGCATTTCAATAGAGATGCCGATTCCTGTATCAATGACTGAAATATTAAGTGTTCCTGATTTGTGATCAGAATTTTTAATAAAAGCATATTTTATTTTAATACTACCTTTATTGGTAAACTTAATAGCATTGTTTATTAAGTTAATTAAGATCTGTTTTAACTTTAATGAATCTATGTAAACTTCGTTGGGAATGTCACCTTGTTTAATTATCTCAAGGGTAATCCCTTTGTTATTAACAAATATGATAAAGGTCTGATAAATCTCATTTAGGATAAAATTTAGGTTTACTTTTTCCTTTTTAATTTCCATTTTACCTGAATTGATCTTTTCAAGATCTAATAGTTCATTGATAAGTTCGAGTAAAGTTTTACCGCTTGATTCAATAGAATTAATATAATTGTTAAATGGAGCTTCAGTTATATGACTTTTTAACAAGTTTGTGAACCCAATTATGGCATTCATCGGTGTTCTGATTTCATGCGACATGTTAGCTAGAAATTTAGACTTTAATTCATTGGCATGTACACTTTTGTTTTTGGCGTCGATTAAATCATTTAATAATTTTTTGTTATTAGTAATATTTAATAAAATACCAACAAGTTTTGTTGTATTCTTTTTATCAATTTGTCCATGGAAGTGAAACCAGATATATTTATTTTCTGCAGTAAGAAATCGAAATTCAACATCTAATTGTTGTTTTGTTCTATTAATTACTTTATTTATTTCTGATTTAAATAATTTTATATTATTGGGGTGAATTCGTGACAATAACCAGTCTGTATTTAGAACTATGTTGTTTAGATCATATCCAGTAATTTCTGTAAACACACGATTACAATTAAAAATCTCCGTCTCTAAATTGTGTTCTATATAAGAAATATTCCCTGAGGTTAGCAGGAATTCTATTTTGTTATTAAGATCATTAATTTGTTTTTCTTTTCTTGCCCTGTCACTAATATCTACTCTTACTTCACCAATATGTATTTTACCTTCTTTAGTTGTTATAGGGAATGCATTAACTAAATAAGTGCTATCTCCAATTTCTCTATAATATTTAGTAGGTTCAATTTTTGTTTTTAATGCGGGACAATCGTTACATTGATTTTTTAGTTTACAAAAATACTCGTAACACTTTAACTTGATATTTTCAGCATTTTTATTGGTATGATAAATAATGTTTTGTTTATCATCAACAATGTTGAGTACCGTATTAGAATATTTTAATATATATTTTAATTGATTGTGCAGATTCTCTAATTGCAATTCTTGTTCTTTTGTATCAGTAATGTCAATCATAAATCCATACAATTGAATAGAATTGTTGTTGTTATGAATCACTTTAATAATATCTTGTATCCAAATAATCGTACCATCTTTCTTAATTACTCTGTAATCGAAAACATGGTCATTACCAGCTATAGATTCTTTTTTGCAATAATTCAAAGATTTTTCCTGATCCTCTGGATGAATAATATTTACCCAGTCGTCCATGGATTCAATCTCTTGAGGTTTAAAGCTTAAAATTTGTTCTGCTTGTGGTCCTATATATGAAAATAAACCAGTATTAAAATTAAGAGACCAGGGAACCCCTTGAATTGTTGATAGTAATAAATCTGAAGCTAGTGAACTTTTTGAGATTTCTACTTTTTCCTCATATGCTTCATAAAAAGATGCTATACTTTCACAAATAATGGCTAAAGACTCTTGAATTTGGCTTTTACTTTCTTCATCAAATAGCAATAATAAAAAAGCTTGATGACTCTTTTCTATATGAAAAGGAAAAATATCAATATGATGGAATTGAGCTATCGATTTTATATGACTAAAAGATTCTTTATTTAATGAAATATTTCTTGTTGAATTTTTTAATAAATTGTTTAAAAAATATGTAGTTAAAACATTTTTAAGATGATTAGTATCATTACGTGATTGAAAGCTTGATAAAATGGTATTTTTATCAGGATAAATAAAGATAGTTTCGGCACACTCTGTTAGGTTTTGAATTAATTTTAATTGGTTCCTTATTGCTCTTTCTAATCTTTTCTTCATTATTAATTCAAATACGGTATTGTTACTATTGTCTGATAAATTGTCTAACTATTTAGTTTCTTATAGACTAAAAAACTGCTGGTAATAGGTTGTAATTCTTTTGTCGTATTGAAGTTTGAATAATATTACGAATTGTTTTATTACTCAAGGACTATTAATTAGTCTTCAATACTTAAAAACTTGGTGGTAATATGTTAGAAGGTAAATGAGCTGGGCAAATATAGCTATTCAAAATAGAAATGCAAGCAATAGAATTTAATTAAAGTACTCGAATGGTTAATTAGAAAGTTCAAAGAATCGTTGTTCTAAGAAAACTATTAATGATATAATATATATCTTGCTATTTATAGTGGGTTTAAGTATTGTGAATTAAAAGCCTATAGAGCGACGATTGGTCTTTTTATCAGATAAAATCTTTTTGTTTTTCATTCTTTTAAGTTTTGAGGCTTTGGTTGGTTTTGTGTATATTCTTTTTTTGCTGGGGATTAAGGTTTTGTTAATTAAAGCATTTAAGCTTGCCAATGCTAGTTCCTTGTTTTTAAGTTGAGACCTTGTCTTTTCACAATTTATGATTATGTAACCATCCTTGTTAATTCTGGAATTTAACTTATCTGAAAGAATAATTTTTTGATGTGTACTTAATATCTTAGACTCATTAATACTAAAGAGTATGCTAACTTTAGTATTGACTTTATTGACATTTTGTCCACCAGGACCAGAACTTCTTGCTGTTGTATATCTTACTTCATTACTTATATCAATCATCCTTTAAAATTTAAAGACTGAGTTCATCTCATGTTCCTTCATTCTAATATTTGTTCTGTACATCATGTATATTATGAATGGAAAAAATAAAAGTAGTAACCAGTTAACATGTGACATTAATATAAAATCGTATACACCATGAAAGAAAAATGGAATAATAAATGCAAGTGTAAAGTAATATGATTTTTTAATATTGATAAACTTAGCTAATCCCAGGTAATAACCCATCATAATTGCAAACATTGCATGTGCTGGTACTGCAGTAAATGCTCTGGAAACACCTGTGCTAAAACCATTAGAGAATACATACATAATATTTTCAATCAGTGCAAAACCTAAGGAAACAAAAACTGCATAAACGATTCCATCAAAACGCTCATTAAAATTGGGGTTTTTCCAGATTAAAAAATAAACCGCAATTAATTTAAATAGTTCCTCGCATAATGCAGCTACAATAAATGCATTACCAAAGGCATAACTTATTTTCGATGTAAATATTTGTGGTAGAAAGGAGCTTAGTATATTTTCAAAAAATGCAACCGGCAACACAATAATCATTCCTGCTATAAGACCTTTAATGAGCAATGGAAGTGGTTCTTTTTCGTATTTGTCTCTATAATAAATATAAGCTAGAATAATAATAACTGGAGCAATTGAAATAATAAGAAGATCCATGAATTCAGTGTTTTTGCAGTGAAGATAGTAAAAAAGGTGAAACGGCATTGTTTTTTATGCGTTTGTTGAAATTAAATGTCTGATTAGATACAATATAGGTTTGTTTTTTACCCGTTAATTATTTTTAATTCGTATAACGGATAAATAATCTATAATTTTAAGGTTTTAAAGAAGTCATTATCTTATAAAATTAGAAGAACTAGATTAAAGTATAAATCATGATAAAGAAAGTTGCTGAAGTAATAAAGAACTCGAGTTATTGCATTGCTTTTTCAGGTGCTGGAATTAGTGTGGAGTCGGGTGTACCACCATTCAGAGGAGAAACAGGAATCTGGAACAGATACAATCCACAATTATTGGATTTAAGTTACTTCTATAATCAACCAGGAAAATCATGGGAAGCTATTCGAGAAATATTTTATGATTTTTTTTCTGTGGCCAAACCCAATGGAGCACACCTTGCATTAGCGAAACTTGAACAAGACGGCATATTAAAAGCCGTAGTGACACAGAATATAGATAATCTTCATTATGATGCAGGAAGTAAGGAAGTCTATGAGTTTCATGGAAATTCTCAAAAACTTAAATGTTTGGATTGTAATACATATTATGATGCTAAAGAGGTAAATTTAAAAGTAATTCCTCCTAAATGTGATAAATGTGGAGGATTATTAAAACCCGATTTTATTTTTTTTGGAGAGGGAATACCACCTGAAGCCTATCAAAAAAGTTTTGATGCTGCTCAAAAAGCAGATGTTGTTATTGTAATTGGTTCTACAGGAGAAGTAATGCCAGCCTGTCAAGTTCCGGTCGTGGCAAAGCAATCAGGAGCAACTATAATTGAAATTAACCCAGATGATTCAAATTTTACTCATCAGATTACAGATTATCATGTAAAAATGAAAGCCGCTGAAGCAATGGAGGCAATTGTAAAGGAAATTTATAACTAAATAGCTTTAATATTTAATATCTAAAAGAAGATGTTATGTTGGAATTATTGTGGTAATTAACATTTTACGATTAATCTTAATAATTCCATATAAATTGTTACATTTGCGCGTCAAATATTTTAGATTTTAAGTTCTAATATAAATAATAAAGAAATGAAATTATTAGAAGGAAAAACAGCAATAATTACTGGTGCTGGAAGAGGTATTGGTAAAGAAATTGCTATTACTTATGCTAAAAATGGTTGTAATATTGCTTTTACGGATTTAGCAATTAATGAATCTGTTCTGGAAACAGAAAAAGAATTAAACGCTCTTGGAGTAAAAGCAAAAGCATATGCATCTGATGCTAGTAACTACGAAGATACTCAAAAAGTAGTTGGCCAAATAGTAGAGGACTTTGGTAGAGTTGATATATTAGTAAATAATGCAGGTATAACTAAAGATGGAGCTCTTAAAAGAATGACAGAGCAACAATGGGATCTTGTAATCAATGTAAACCTTAAATCAGTATTTAACTTTACACAAGCTGTTCAACCAATTATGTGGAAGCAAGCAGGAGGAAGTGTTATTAACATGAGTTCTGTAGTAGGTGTTTCTGGTAACGCAAATCAGTGTAACTACTCAGCATCTAAAGCTGGTATCATTGGTTTTACTAAGTCAGCAGCTAAAGAAATGGGAACAAGAGGTATTCGTCATAATGCTATTGCTCCAGGTTTTATTATTACTGAAATGACAGGTGTTTTACCGGAAAACGTTAAGAAGGAATGGGAAAGTAAAATTCCATTAAAGCGTGGTGGTACTCCTGAAGATGTAGCTAATACATGTGTATATTTAGGTTCTGACCTATCATCTTATGTAACTGGTCAGGTTATTCATGTATGTGGTGGTATGAATATGTAAAAAATAGTTTTTACTATAATATGATGAGGGCATCCAATTAGGATGCCCTTTTTGTTTTCATTAATCTATTTTAGTAATATTGATGTTAAACTAAATCGTGATCAGCTATTATATTTTATGGGATTGATGTTTTAATAAGGATCTATATTTAAAATATAGAGGCTGAACTAAGATAATTTGTATATCATTATGAAAAATTTCGTTTATCAGGCAGGTACTAAAATACTATTCGGAAAAAATCAGGTTAATAATCTGGTTGACGAAGTGTTGACTTATTCCAACAGGGTTTTAATTACGTACGGAAAAAATTCAGTTATAAAGAGCGGACTCCTTGAAAAGGTAACTTCTTTGTTTAAAGAAATGGGTGTCTTTTATAAGGAACTGAATGGAATTCAACCAAATCCAAGAATTTCCAGTGTAAGAGATGGTATTCGATTATGCAGAGAAAATGATTTAGGATTTATTTTGGCACTTGGAGGCGGTAGTGTTATAGATGCATCTAAAGCAATGGCTGCAGGGGTAAATTATGATGGAGATGCATGGGATTTTTGTCTTCGTAAAGCCGTTGTTAAAAATCCACTGCCAATAGGATGTGCATTGACTTTAGCTGCAACAGGTTCTGAAATGAATGGGAATGCAGTGATATCAAATGATGAAACCCAGGAAAAATTGGCAATGGGTAGTGATTTACTACGACCGAAAGTTTCAATGTTGGATCCTACTTATACGTTTTCTGTTAATAAATGGCAAACAGCAGCTGGTACAGTAGATATCATGAGTCATATTTTTGAGCAATATTTTACACCAGATAAAGGAACGGATATTCAGGATAATATTGCAGAATCTATTGTAAGAACATGCATAAAATATGGTCCTATAGCTATACGGGAACCAGAAAATTATGAGGCCAGAGCAAACTTAATGTGGGCATCCAGTTTGGCATTAAATGGATTGACGTCGACAGGTAAAATGATGGGTGATTGGGCTACGCATGGTATTGAACATGAAGTTAGTGCAATTTACGACTTAACACATGGGGCGGGTTTGGCTATTATATTCCCTTATTGGATGGAGTATGTACTTACTGAAAATACGGCTTATAAATTTGCTCGATTAGGAAGAAATGTTTTTAATATTCTCGAAGAAGATGAGTTGAGTGCAGCTAAGCAAACTATTATGGCAATTAGAAGTTTTTTTAATTCGTTAGATATGCCTTCTAAACTATCTGAAGTTGATATTCCGGATGAATATTTTAAGATTATGGGAGATAAGGCTTGTAAGTTTGGCCCTATTGGATATTTTAAAAGACTTAATAATGAAGCTGTAACTCAAATATTAATGATGGCAAAATAATTATTCGGCAAGATATTTGTTCACTAATCAATTGATGTGGGATTGGTGAATGAGGGGTTTAATTTATCCTAATGTTATATTTTAATAATATTAAGAAACAAACCACTAGAATAGCTGTCAACTTTGGAGCATTCTTATATTTGTATTTTTAATATCAAAACTGAATGATTAACTAAGCATATGAAAGCAATATATTTGTTTGTTCTTCTATTTTTACCATTCTTGATCTCATGTTCAACCTATGAACAATTGAGTATAGATGTATTAATGCCTGCGAAATACACTTTTCAACCGGAGATTAAGTCTATTGTATTAGTTGATAATGCCCGGGCTTATAGAGAAAAAAATACTCACAAGATCGCTGTACCTTCCGGAGCATATTCTATTGATACTATATGGAAAGATGATTTTCCTGATATTTTTTTATATGGTTTAAAATATGAATTGGATCAGCGAAATTTCTTTGACAGTGTTTATGTGCATGAAATCTCTTTGCGCAGGAGCGGTTTGTCGGATACTACATTTCTTACCTGGAGTATGGTAAATGAGTTGTGTAAGAAATATGATGCTCAGGCAGTAGTTTCTATTGATGATTATATTTATCAAACCAATATTAAAGTTGAAGATTTATACGATGGGAATATGTATGGGTATTTAGATGCCAGTTCATCAGTTTTGTATAGAGGATATAATAATTTAAATAAGTCTTTAATATTTAGTAAGGTTAGTAGTGATACCATTTCGTGGAGTGTATATGGAAATGGTTTATCATATGTTGCTCAAAATCTTCCTAATTTAAGGCAAGGATTAGCTGATTTGGCAAATTATATGGGCGATAAAGCTGTAAATGATATTGCACCTTTCTGGGAAACTGAAAAGAGAATATTATATAGTTCTGGAAATTTTTATTTTATGCAAGCGGCCGAACATGTTAGAAATGATAATTGGGGTGAGGCCATTAAGTTATGGAAGTATGTATTTGATAACTCTAAAAAGCTTATAAAATCCCGGGCTGCCTATAATTTAGCTTTAGCGTCGGAAGTTGAGGGAGACTATAAATCAGCATCCTATTGGATAAAAGAAGGACTGGATATTGTTTCTGAATTGTCAAGTGGACATGCTAAAGCTGAAAAAAAACGATTAATTCTTTATTCTCTATATATGAATCAGCGGCTAGAAGTTGTTGAAGAATTGAAGATTCAAGTTGGAGGTGGGGAATGAGATTTTGTGTTATACTACTGTTAGTTATTATACCAATTTGCGGTTATACTCAATTAAATATTCCTGATAAAGGAGCCATTATTTCAATGAGCATTAGTGATATAAATACAGGAAATGATATTGTATCTCTTAACTCTCAAACAAGATTAATACCTGCATCCTTAACAAAGATTATAACCACAGCAACAGCTCTTGAGTTGTTAGGGCCCGAATATACTTTTAAAACGCAAATAATAGGAAAAGGAGAAATAGTTGATGGTCAACTTAAAGGAGATATAGTTGTTATTGCAGGCGGCGATCCTACCCTGGGTTCCAGATACTTTGATCAGACAGAACCGGAACTTTTATTTAAAGAAATTATAGAATGGCTTAGAATAGAGGGAATTCATTCTATTAGAGGAAGAATTCTTGTTAAGTCTGCTGATATTGGATATTCATCTCCCAGACTTTGGGAAGATATTGGGAATTACTATGGGGTATATCCTCAGGCCTTTAATTGGAGAGATAATACAGTAACCGTTACTTTAGCTTCAGAAGATGTTGGAAGTGTCTGTAACATAGTTTCTGTAAAACCAGAAATATTTCCGTATCAATATGATTGTAAGGTTGAATCCGCTTCACATAGTAAAGATAGTGCATACGTTTATGGTCTTCCTGAGATAAAAAAATGGTGGATTGAAGGCTCTATTCCTTCCAACAGATCTTCCTTTAAAATAAAGGCTGCTATGCCTGACACAAAACTTGTTTTTGTAAATGAACTCACACAATATTTGACTGAAAATAATATAGTTATTCAACAGGTAAATTTTGGTGAGGATGAGATAGCGAAGAGCCGTATAGTCTTTGATTGTAAATCACCAAAATTATCAGAAATTATTAAGGTTGTTAACCATAAAAGTCATAACTTATTTGCTGATGTGCTCCTTTTATCATTGGCAAAAGAATATAAAGATCAATATTCCTGGGATATTGGAGTTCAGATTATCCGGGATTTCTGGAAAGATAAAATAGATTTTGAATCGAATTTCAGATTAAGAGATGGAAGTGGGTTGACGCCTAAGAATCTTGTGACTACTGATGGGATGGTGCATCTTTTAATGTGGATGAAAAATAATAGTAGTTATTACGATGTTTTTAAATCATCATTGGCTATTGGAGGTCAAACCGGGACATTGAAATCTGTATTTAAGAACCCCGAATTAAGAAATAAGGTTTTTGGCAAAAGTGGTTCTATGGAAGGTGTTTTAGGTTACTGTGGATACTTTATTAATAAATCAGGTCATTATGAGGCATTTTGTGTAATAGCCAATAATTATCTTATAAAAACCAAAGAAGTTAGAAAACAAATGGATGAAACATTGACAAATTATTTTTTAGAATATTAAATCATTATGTACCCGCTATTTATAGTTTTATTATATTTTCTTATTCCCTTTTTTCTACTTTGGTTGTGCTACAAATATACATTTCTAAATAAAGTTGGTGCTGTTTTATTGGCATATATAGCTGGTATCGTTATTTTTTCGTCTGGATTTCTAAAGGGAGAACAAATAGAGACTATTCAGGATACTATCATGTCGATATGTATACCTATTGGAATTCCCTTGTTATTATATTCCAGTGATTTTAAAAAGTCTTTTTTGTTAGCTCGTAAAACGTTATTTTCATTAATTGCAGCATTGATCAGTGTTGTGATTGTAGTAGCCACTGGTTATGTAATTTTTAATAATGGAGATGAATCTTTTTATAAAATATCAGCGCTATTGTGTGGTGTTTATACAGGAGGAACGCCAAATTTAGCTGCCTTAAAAATGGCACTGAATGTTGATCCTTCAAGTTATATTAGCGTACATACTTATGATATGTTCTTTTCTACTATTCATCTGTTTTTTCTTATTACGGTAGGTAAAAAGTTCTATGAATTAATTCTACCATCTTTTCAAAGGACCAATAGTTTTGGTTTCCGTGAATATATGGAAGATAAAGAGCTATTTGGTGGTATATTAAAAAGGCAGAATGTCAAGCCTTTATTAATGGCTTTAGGAATAACTGTAATAATAGTTGCCGTAGGAGGCGGTTTAATGCAATTAGTAGTTGAAAAGTCAAAAATGGCTGTATTTATTTTATCGATTACAACACTTGCCATTATTGCATCGTTTAATAAAAAGGTAAATGCAATACCCAAGACCTTTAACTTAGGAATGTATTTTATTCTTGTTTTTAGTGTGGTAGTTGCATCGAAACTTAAATTATCTCAGCTAATGCAAATTAATTCAACACTGTTTTACTATGTTGGATTTGCTGTTTTCGGTTCTACTATTCTGCATATTATACTATCCAGAATTTTTAAAGTCGATGCTGATACAGTTATGGTAACATCTGTTTCTTTAATTTGCAGTCCTCCATTTGTTCCAGTAGTTGCCGGAGCAATAAAAAACAGAGAAGTAATTATTCCAGGAATTACAGTAGGTGTTATTGGTTATGCTATAGGAAATTATTTGGGGTATATTATGAGTGAATTTCTTCAAATGATATAAAAAAAGGAGTTCCATATAATTGGAAACTCCTTGACTATATAAATTGGATTATTTCTTATAAAGATTCATCATCCATAGAAACTTCGTTGAATTCAGTTCCATAAGTAGTGTTCAATGTATAAATAAAATCATTTAAAGCATTGAAGAATCCGTTAAGCTCGTTTTCAACAAAAGTATCCATTGAAATTTTAGAGTTATCATTAAATACCAATCGCATATCCATATAGTAATCATTTTCAGTATAAATAACTCCGTTTTGATTGTAGCTATTAGTGTTGTTCATAACATATGGTTCTAAATATGCTAGCATAGTGTTGTCTTTAGTATAAACCAATACGAATCTTGCATTTTCAGTAAATAATGAAACTAAATTTTCTGCTTCAGGTAAATCTTTAATATCATCAGAATCTCCCAAGTGAGCTTCTTCAAATGCTTGTTCTCCATTAACAATAGTTTGAATATCAATTTGACCTACAGCTTTTAAATCCATAAACTGTAAGTATGCATTTCCGTTGTTAATGATTTCTTCAACATCAGTTTCACTATTTTCATTAATATTATTTTCTGACCAGTCTCCATTGATTTCTGCACCAAAAGCAATTAAAATATCAGAACCATTTTTAAAACTAAAATCAAAACCAGCGCTCTTATATTGAGAATGTTTTAATGTTTGAGTAAAAGAAAATGATCCCACTTCAAGCACGTTTTCAAGTGCTGTAGGAGTACCATCACTAAGGTATTCAGCAGTTAAAGTATAACTCATTAGTGTATTATCATTATACTTAAGAGTAGCTTTTAAACCTGTGGGGAATTCAATTTTTCCTGCTGGTAAATCAAAATCAGCTCTTGGTTCTGTAATTTCTTTTACAGTAAAATCACCAATTAGAATTTCTGCTGTGTTTGTTAAATCAGATTCTTTTCCTGGAAACAAAATAACAATATCGTTAGCATTTTCAGTTTTATCAAAATCTAATGTCTCAAAATTATAGGTATATGTTGCTGTCAACATAGCAAATGAATCACTAAGCGCTAATCCTTCTTCTGTAGTTGCTTTAAGAAGATTATATACTTCAGCAGAGTTTTTTGAGTCATCAGCAAGAATTTGAGCCGCTTTCAAAGGAATATTAAATTGAGCAGATGCAGGAGCATCGTTACCACCCATTAGATCCATCATATGAATCATTACATCAATTCCGTCTTCATCTTCTAACTCATCAATTTGACTAACCAAATTTACTGCAGCATTTTCTACATCTTGTTTTGATTCTTCTGGAGATACTGTTGAATAATCAGCCTCTAAAGCTGAATCAATTCCATCGTCAGTTTTTTTGTCGTCTTCACAACTTGCAAAAACTAATAGCGCAAGTGCTGCAATCCAAATGTTTACTTTAAATAACTTTTTCATTTAATAGAAATTTATTGTGTGTTAATAGTTTATGTTTTAAATACTCGTTGTTGAGCGTTGTTGTGTGCTATTGTTACGATGGATATCCCAAAAAGTTTATCATTTTCTTAAATTAGATGTTTTAACAATAATATTACATTGTTCGAATAGTCTATGAAATATAATATGGGGTAAGTTGCAAGAGAAATTAAATATGTTGTACTTTGCAATAAATAATGATAAAATATACAAATGACTTTTTGTAGAGTTCAAACCATTATCTCGTTGTTATTATTAAGTTGCTGTTTGTTAGGGCAAAATAGGGAGTTAGTAATCAAGGGAGAGGTGCTTGATGCGAATCTTAATGAAGCAATTCCTAATGTTCATGTAATATTGGATGGTGGTTTAAATGGGACAGTAACTGATTCCCATGGATTGTTTGAGATTACTGTTTCAAGTCAAGAATATGTTAAGTTAGTTTTTTATCATACGTCATTTGAATTAGATACTGTTATTGTTGATTTTACTACAAAAATGCCTATCCTGGTTAAATTAAAAGACAAACAGTATTTACAGGAGGAAGTTACAATTAAGGCATATAAAGAATCTTTGGTTAAAGGAAACATACCTGGAAAAATCTTATTGAAGCAAAAGGATGTTCTAATTACACCATCTTTATTAGGAGAACCTGACTTGGTGAGAACTCTTCAACTTCTTCCGGGAATCCAGTCGGTTAATGAGGGTAATTCAGGTATATATGTCAGAGGAGGATCTCCCGGACAGAATTTTATACTTTTTGATGGCATAGAACTCATGAATCCATCTCATTTAATGGGAATATACTCTGTGTTTAATCCGTTTTTGGTGGATAATGTTTCTTTTTACAAAGGAAATGCACCTATCAGATATGCCTCACGGTTAGCGTCATCTATAATTGTTAACTCAACAGAAAATAAATTGGGAGATTTTAATTGGTCGGTTAATATTGGAAATATTACATCAAATATTAGTTATCTGGCTAAGTCAAAAAATAACAAGTGGTTTACGAGTTTTGGTTTCAGACGTAGTTATATTGAAGGAATTCAAAGTATAGCAGATTTAATATTACAAGATGATCAGAATTACTTTACCAATAATAAATTTAATTTCTATGATTTTAATGGCAAAGTAAAATACTCATCCAACTGTAATAATTTTGTTTTATCCTGGTATAAAGGTGGTGACTATTTTAAATATAATCGAAATGAAAATAATATAAGTCTAAATAATACATGGGGAAATGAAGGGGTATCTTTACAATGGCGAAAACTAATTACCACTAATTTTTCAATGAATACTTCTGTATCATATTCCGGCTATGATTCTGATTTAGCTCTTTCAATTGTTAGTCAGGACTTGAGTTTTAATACAAATTATCAACACTATCAATTACGATCTGATTATTTACTTCTGCAGGATAAATCTACTATTCGTTTTGGCGGGATTGTGCAGCACCGGACTATTACCCCCCAGAATTTGGATATTTCATTAAATAGTGATGAAGATAAACTATCAACTAAATATACGCATAGGATTTTTGAACTATATGCCAGTAATGAATTTAATATATTTCCCAGGTTGCAGATGTACCTAGGAGGATCAGTTCAATTGTATCAGTTATCAGAAAAGACAATGTCTGGTTTTTCCGATGAGGCTAATTTAGATACAGAAAGAGATAGCGACCGGATTTTAGGTAAGGGTTTGGTAACTTTCAATTATCAGCTTAATAATGATGCATCGATAAAAGCTTCAGGAAATTACACTACTCAAAATATCCACTTAACATCTATTGCTTCAATTCCTTTACCATCAGATGTCTGGATGCCAGCTACTCAAAAAGTTCCGGAAGAGGTTTCTTCGCAATTTACTTTAGGATATTTTAAGGCGTTTAGCAGTTTAAATTTGGAATTTGGAATAGAAGGATATACTAGGTTTCTGCAAAATCAGCTGGTTCTAAATCTTAATGTAAAGGGAGAAAATGTGGCTGATTTTGAAGATAGTTTTTTCAAAGGGGATAGTAAGGCTTATGGTGCAGAATTTTTTATTAAAAGAAATTCAGAGAAATTAAATGCAAATTTATCGTATACTCTTGGCTGGGTAAAGCAGCGTTTTGATCAGCTTAACAATGGCAAATGGCATGATGCAAAATATGATAGAAGACATGATATTAATTTGTTGTGCAGTTATAAATTAAATGAAAAAATAGAATTAGGTAGTGTTTTTATTTTGGCAACAGGAAATAAAGCTACGTTGCCAGTTGGTAGATATTGGATGATGGGAAATATTGCAAACGATTATGATGGTATAAATAATTTTAGAATGCCACTATATCATAGATTGGACTTATCTGTAAATTACCATGTCAAGTCAAATCTTTTTAAGGAATCAGTCATAAATTTTTCCATTATTAATGTTCTCAATAGAAGTAACCCATATTTCATCTTTTATGATGTTAGCGAGGGTGAAGAAAATTATCAATTGGATATAAAGGCACAACAAGTTTCGTTGTTCCCAATATTACCTTCATTAAGTTGGAAAGTAAAGTTTTAATTTATTCTGAAATGATAAATTTAAAAACAATGAAGAAGACTTTATACATAGTTGTAGGTTTAATGATTACTTTGGTATCTTGTTCTAAAGAAATTGAAATAGAGCAACCCTTGTATGAATCAAAAGTTGTTGTGGATGGATCTATTTCTAACGATGACTATGCAAACATCATTTTAACCAGAAGCTCACCTTTTTTAACGGAATATGATTCGGCTTCTATTAGAAATACATTTTTAAACTATGCTAAAGTTACTTTATACTCGTCTAAAGGTGAAACAGAAATTCTTACTTTGTTTCGTAGAGATGAATTTTTTCCTCCATTTGTATACAGAAGCGTTGATATTAAGGGTGAAGTGGGAGTAACTTATGATCTGGAAATTGAAGTTAATGATAAGATAATTAGAGCTTCAACAAAGATTCCTAAAATACCTGAAGTTAGTAAAGTGGAAATTATTCCTGTTACTGATACAACGATGAATTTTAAGGCTTTTATTAAGGATGATCAAGAATTACTAAATTATTATTATACACAGATAAAAATTAAAAATGTGGACAGGAATTTTCACTCTTCAGCATTCCCGTTATTTAATGATTATAATAACAATGGTAAAGTAATCGAAACATCTATTTTTCGAAGTGAAGAACCTGATCCTCTCAATTTAAATGCTAATGATACAACAAGAAATTTACCACGATATGAGTTTTATCGCACGGATACTGTATTTTTAAGGTTTTCTGCAATTGATAAAAATTCTTATAATGTATTGTATGATATTTATTTAGATCAGGTAAATAGTGCCAATCCTTTTTCGTTTGTTAATAAAAATACAAGTACAAATATAATTGGTGGAATTGGTAGGTGGACTGGTATGGGATCTATTGAATATATGTTAACAGAATAACTGCTGTTTAAAAGCTTTAATAATTATCAAAATATGAAATTAAAGATTGCTATAATTCAGTTTGATATTGTTTGGGAGAATATTAACGAAAATCTAAATATCATAGAATCAAAATTAGCACTTCTAAATGATGATGTGGATTTAGTAATTCTTCCTGAAATGTTTCTGACTGGATTTACGATGAATGTTGCTAAAAGTGCTATTTTAATTGATGGAGAAGAAATATCTCAAATAAAGAAATGGGCACAAAATAAAAATGTGGCCATTATGGGGTCGTTGGCAATAAAAATGCAAAGCAAAGTATACAATACTGCAATATTTGTAGAGCCTACCGGAACTATTTCTTCATACAACAAAAGACATTTGTTTCGAATGGGAGGAGAGGAGAAATTTTTCGAACCAGGAGATCAAAGAATGATTATTGAATTTCAAGGTGTCCGAATATTACCTTTGATTTGCTACGATTTACGTTTTCCAGTATGGAGCAGGAATCAGAATGATTATGATTTATTAGTGTATATGGCTAATTGGCCTGCTTCGAGACAAAAAGTTTGGGATACTTTATTAAGTGCCCGAGCTATTGAAAATCAGACCTATGTTATAGGAGTTAATAGGATTGGTGACGGAGGAAGTGTGTATTATACTGGAGGTTCTAAAGTGGTTGATTTTAAGGGTGATGACGTTGTAAATGTAAATACTATAAAACTTGATACTGAAATTATAGAGTTAAACTTTGATAAGCAAAATGATTTTAGGACTAAATTTCCTACCTATCTGGATGCCGATAGATTTAAATTACTCCCATAATAAATAGTAAATATATGTAACTATTTATTGTTTTGTAAAGTACAACATACACTGGGACTATATAGTATATTAAATTTGGGTATAATGAGGAGTTTTAAAGTTAGTGTAGATAATAAAAAGGTTGCCTTTTTTAAAGAATTGTTGGATAATCTGGATTTTGTTAGCTACCAGGAAGATACTTCTAAAGATTTAAGTCATACATTATCCGATAGAAATGATGTAAATAAAAAAGAAGAGGGGGGAGAAGGTTTATCAAAAAGAAAGCAAAAACTTTCCGATGATTTTAATTCAATAGAGAGTAGAAAAAAGTCGTTAGAGGATATAAGAAAAGCAATGATGAATATTGATAAGTTGAGGGATAGTTTATAATATTGTTGTATCAATTGGGCATGGTATTTGCTGTTTTATTGATATGATAAATTAACTTAAAATCAGCTGGCTATGAAATCAAATATGAATTCATTTTTTTTAGCATTTATGATGATCCTAACATTAGGATTAATTCAAGATGTAAGTGCAATTAATACCTTTTCAAATACTTATACTTTATCATCAGATAGTATTTATGAAACTGTTGATAAGGTTCCTGTTTTAAAAAAGGCAGGGGGTGATGTCCAAAAATTTCTTTCCAGAGAAATTAAGTATCCGATAGATGCATTAGCTAAAGAACTTGAAGGAAAGGTTATGGTAGCTTTCGTAGTGACGAAAGATGGTGAATTGGCGAATGTAGAGCTTGTTAAAGGTTTTTATAAGAGTATAGATGATGAGGCGCTTAGAGTTGTGAAACAACTGGATAAATGGAAGCCAGGCGAGTTAAATGGTCAAAAAGTTAATACTAAAGTTTCAATACCAGTTCATTTTTATATTTACGATGAAAATAGAGAAATAGCAAAACAAATAAAACCATTTTATGAAAATGACAGAGCTCCTTTATTTGTAATAGATAAGAAGAAAGTTACAGGTTTGGCGCATTTAGAATATTATAATATTAAATCGATAAGAGTTATAAAAGGTAAGAAGGCTGTAGAACTCTATGGTGAAGAAGCTAAAAATGGTGTGTTGGTTGTAGAAACCAAACCAGGTACAGAACCTATTTACAGAAGATATTAGAAATATTTATATCAAGATATTATGATAACAAAGGGCTGATTATTTTGAATTGGCCCTTTGTTATATATAGAATTTACTGTTAATTTAATCTCTCAACAACTGATTCAACAAGATTTACTTCATATTTTAATGCTTCCACTGCCTTTTGGTACTTTTCAGCAGCTAGTTCAACTAATTCTCTACCGTTATTTAGTTGTTTTGATGATTCCTGGATATGTTTAACAATATTGGATATTTCACGTGAATATTGTTTAGTCGTATCAGACATTTGTACAATTTCACTTGATATTACTTTAAAGCCACTCCCTTTTTCTCCTACATATTGAGCTTCTATAGAGGCATTGATACCCATAATTTTAATCTTATCCGACATATCTTGAATGAAGCTTACAATCTGATCAGTTTCCTTTATTTTTTCATTGGATTTGCCCACTTCATCCATTAGCTGTTCCGTAAACAACATCATGTCTTTTTGTTGTTGTGATAATTCAGTGATTTTATTTGTTAAAATATCTACACGTTTAATCAGGTTATCTCCAGCTTCTTTTCTTTTGGAGATATCTGAATCCACAGTTACTAAATGAATAATTTCGCCATTTTCATTTAATACAGGAGAAAGTGAAGTGTGAGTCCAGATCTCCCGACCAGAAGGAGTAGTGTTAATTGCTTCATAATAGGATGGTTTTTTTGTTTCAATACATTGCTCAATGCATTTTTGAACCATAGGATTAAAGCTTGTTTGAAGAATGTTGTTCCCGCGGATTTTAATAAACTGTTCATATGTATACTCATACATACGTGTAAAACCATCATTCAACCATTGGATGTTGCCATCGCGATCCATAATCATAATGGCATTGTCAGTTTGTTTGGCTACAATTGAAAGCCTTTCCATTTCAGCATGTTTTTCTTCGCTGAATTGAATACTTGTATTTTCATCTGCTTCAATAATAGCAGATGTTGTTGCATTTAATGATTTGACTTGTGATTTGAGATGCTGTATTTTATTGAGCATCCACAATACAAGACACACCATTCCTGCCAGAGTGATGTAAGTAATTAATAACATAGGTGGTATTTATTTAGGTAATGTGGCTGCAAATATAAAATATTTGTAATATACCCCCTAAAATATCAGGAGTAAAATATGATATATGTCATATAATATTTGATTGATATGGTAAAATATTATTGTTTTGAATTAATAGAATAGGCTTTTTTTAGTAATTAGATATTGTTTTGTTTAAAGACTTCATATTATCGGTTAAGTTAGGAATCTAGCATTTGAACACAGAAAATATAAGCTTCGCTTAAAAATATTAATTATTAAGTGTTATTTGTATTTGCTTTGTCATGGATAAAGTTGGCTGATTTTATTTGTTGAATATCCAAAATAAAAAATCAACTTTGCCACGTCTTTTTTGTTTGTGATTATAAACAATCAATAAAAGATGATTTTTACATAGAAGTAAAACATGAGAAAACTATATATTCTGATATTTCTATTTGCAATTGTAAATGTAGTTTCAGGTCAGAACAGATTATTAACCGGAACCGTTAAGGACTCAAAAACAGGAGAACCTGTTCCTTTTGCAAATGTTTATGTTAAAGGTACCACTTTAGGGACTATTACTGATACTACAGGATACTTTAAATTAAATTTTACTGGAGATTCAGTAAGTATTTCTGCAATTGGGTATTTTAAACAAAGCATAAAAGCAGCTAAAAGTAAAGATGACGTAATAATAGATTTAGAACCAGAGGTTGTTGCAATTAATGAGGTAAAGGTAAAACCCAACGATCAACAAATCAGGTGGATCATAAAAAATGCTGTTGAGCAAAAAGAAAATAATAACCCGGAAAAATACAATAGATACTTCTATGAGAAATATTCTAAATGGGATTATGTACTAAACAATGTGGAAAAATCTTTAATGAAGTCTAATGTTTTTAAAGATCACAAACATTTATTTCAGAAAGGAGAAAACGGAAATTTTTACCTGCCAGTTTATTTTTCTGAGCAAATTGTACAAAACGATTTTCAAAGAAAACCTCTTAAGGAAAAGTCAACCATATTAGCTGATAAAACATCTGGATTAGGTGTTTTGAATAGCTATGAATTTAGTGGATATACAAGTGGATTAAATGTAAGTCATAATTTTTATCAGAATTATATTAAATATTATGAGCAAAATTTTGTTAGTCCTTTGGCCAATAATGGATGGTTTTATTATCGTTACTATTTGGTTGATAGTACTATGGTTAATGATATTAAAAACTATAAAGTCCTTTTTTATCCCAAGCGAAAAGGAGAAAATGTATTTCAGGGATACATGATTATTGATAATAAAAGATTTGCGATTCAAGAGATTGATGCTAAACTTTCTGGTGGTAATCAGCTTAACTTTATTAAAAATATGGAAGTTAAGAGTGAGTATCAATTGATTGATGATTCGATTGTATTTTTTAAGAGCAACCACCTGTCTGCAGAATTTGATTACTTACCCATTTCTGGAGACTCAACAAAACAACGCCTTGAGTTATTATTTACAGAAAGTTCATCTTTCGATAAGGTTGTAATAAATCCTTCAGATGAAATCAAATTATCCGTAAAAAATATCAACTATGAATCCGTTAAGAGCCTTGATTACCGAAAGAGAGATGAGGATTATTGGGATCAATACAGGCATGTAAAACTATCTGACGATGATCTGAATAAATATGCTATTATTGATAGTGTGAATCAAATCAAAACAGTTAAGTTGGCTAATGATTTGGTAGAGATGGGATTGAATGGGTATTTAGATGTTGGAAAGTTTGAACTGGGGCCATATACCGATTTTATTCAAAGTAATGAGATTGAGGGGTATCGTTTTTATTTTGGAGGAAGAACCAGCTCTGAAATCAGTGAAAACTGGATGTTATATGGTGGTTTGGGCTATGGTACAGAAACAAAAATGCTCACAGGAAGGGGAGGTGTTGGTTATCGATTTAATCATGTTAAGCGTAAAGTACTGAAACTTGAGTATGACGACAGATATATAAGAATGGGTGAAAACAGAAAGATCTTGTACTTATATGAAAATATGCTTAGTCCATCAGAAACTAATTTAGTTTCAAGTATTCTTTCAAGAGAAGCTTTTGATGAGTTGTATCGTCAGCAAGGTGTACATATGGAGTATGAAAATGAATGGAGGACAGGATTAAGTACGCGCTTTAATCTGGATTATATGAAGCAGCATTCACCTGAATTCTATCCATTTATTATGAATGGACAGGAAGTGGATTATATACAGGCAGTGGAAGCTGGATTAAATCTACGTTTATCGTGGAAAGAAACAGTGATTGATGATGGTTTTATGCGTTTGTATGTTTCTACGGATTATCCTATAATCAATTTTGCTGCAAATTTAGGTAGGGTAGAGTATAATAATGTAAGTAACTGGTATGGAAAAGTTCATGCAACAGTTAATGTAAAAAAGTATTTTGGTCAAACCATTTTTAATTATGCAGTAGAAGCTGGAAAGATTTTTGGTAAACTGCCATATACAATGCTTGAAATTCCAAGGGGAAATGAAACCTATGGTTATTACCGTTATGACTTTAACTTAATCAATTATTTAGAGTTTATTCATGATCAATACGTTCATACTTATGTAGATTACCATTTAAATGGTTTCTTTTTTAATAGACTGCCTTTACTTAAAAGATTAGGTTTTAGGGAAGTTGTTTCTGCTAAAGCTATGATTGGAAGTTTGAATGAAAAACAACTGGGAGGTATAGATATGCCGGCAGAGGCCAGAAGTGCAGATGGTACTTATCTTGAAGTTGGGGCGGGAGTAGAGAATGTGTTGCGTTTTTTTAGGGTAGAAGGTATTTGGAGAGTTGCTCCAAAATCTATTCAGGGAGCTCCTGATTTTGGTATAAGAATTCTTTTTGAGGTAAAATTATAGTTCAATAGAAGTCTTGACTAACTCTCCAGGTTTTCAATATTGATAATGTCGATTGGTTGATATTCTATTTTATCCGGGGTTGTATTATGTGCCAGATAGTTAAATAATCTTTTAAAGGTCTTCTCAGCCTGATCCACAGGTCTCTGGCTAATTAAAAAGTTAATGATTCCTTCTTTTAAATACTGACTATTCTTTTCGTATACTTCGTAACCTACAAGAAACAGATGTTCCAGATTTCGTTCTTTTAGGTATTCTGCAATTACAAAAGTTCGTGCACTTGAAACCATTATGCCACCAATGTTTAGGTTGTTTTTAAATACGCGATCTAAAGTTTCGTAAATGCCTTGTCTGTCTCCACTAGGTACTTCAACTGTAATTTTAAGCCCGATGTTACGTTTTCCAGGATCCATAAAATAACTCATGAAACCTTGATTACGCAAGTTTAGGTGGATCACATTATCAATGTCCTTTGCAATGTTAACTATTAAAATATCTTTGTCTTGTTCAACGCCTACATCCATAATGCTGGCAGCCACACGTCCCCCTTTTCTTGCATTTTCACCAATAAAAGTAAGTGCGTTTGATTCTTCTATATTCGTGTCGATAAAGGTATAGGGAATAGACAAAGCATCAAGTTCATGACATAGTGCTATTGTTTCATTTTTAAGGATGGGAGCTATGATTATTCCATCAGGTTTCCACTCTATTAATTTCAATGCTTCTTGTTTAAAATCGTCCGCATTGTGCATCTCGTAATTGAAATACTTTACATTGGCAATAAAGGGAGTGGTGGATTCTTTTCCTAATTCAATGCCTTTGGGATGTTCTTCCCAGAATAGATTATTACCTGTACTACGAGGAAGAATAACAGCTATTTTATATGATGTTGGTGATTTAAGTGCTCGTGCAGCAATATTGGGTTGATAATTGAGCTTTTTAGCAATTGCCAATACTTTTTCTTTTGTAGCTGCTTTTACCTCTCCACGATTGTGTAAAACTCTGTCAACAGTTCCTATTGATACTCCAGCCTTAAGAGCTATATCTTTTATTCGTACGGTTTTTCCCGGCATATTCGTTAAATAAATATAGCCTGACTTAAATAAGTCAGGCTATAAAAAATATTGTAATTATTAATGTGATACAGGTTTGTAATGAGGAACAAGTACTTTCATTATTGCCCAACCAATTAAATATGCAACAGCACAAATTGAGAAGATAATGAAGTATCCAGCTTCAATTCCCTGGAATCCCATAAATTTCATGCTTGTTTTATCCGCAAAGTCAAATAGCATACCAGATCCTTTGTTAATACAGAAAGAACCTAATCCACCTGCCATACCACCAATTCCTGTAATTGTAGCAATAGCTGATTTTGGGAACATATCACCAATTGTAGAGAAGATGTTAGCTGACCATGCCTGGTGAGCTGCACCTGCTATACCAATAATAATAATTGGGAACCAATATGAGTGATCTCCTAACGGTTGTGCAAATAAAGCAAGTAATGGGAAGAATGCAAAAATAAGCATTGACTTCATACGACCTGCATATGGATTCATTCCTTTCTTTTCTACAAAATACGTTGGTAAATAACCTCCAATAATAGACAATAAAGTAATAGCATATAGAACAAATAATAGAACTTGTGCCATAGTTGTGTCAGAAGCTAATCCATAAACATCACTTAAGTAAGCTGGTGTCCAGAATAAGTAAAACCACCATACACCGTCAGTCATAAATTTACCTACGATAAAAGACCATGCTTGCTTGTAAGAAAAGATTTTCCAGAATGGAATTTGAATAGCTTCAGCTTCTTTTGCAGTAGTGTCATTTTCATCGTGATCCTGATTGATATAGGCAAGCTCAGCTTCGTTTACTTTTGGATGCTCACTTGGTTTTTTATACATGAATTCCCAAAAGCCCATCCAAACAAAACCTAAGGCTCCAATGATGATAAAAGCCATTTCCCAACCAAAGTGAGATGCAATTAAAGGAATTGTTAATGGAGCACCTAATGCACCAACAGTAGCCCCTGCGTTAAAAATACTGGTTGCGTAAGCTCTGTCTTTTTTAGGGAAGTATTCTGCTGTGGTTTTAATTGCTGCAGGGAAGTTACCTGCTTCACCAATTGCTAAAACAAAACGAGCAAAGATAAATAGCACAACACTAACATTCATTACTCTTGCTACATTCTCAACAGTACCAATAGCTTCTTTTGCACCATGAAATCCAACAAGCCATTCTCCTGTAATAATTCCAGAAGTAGCAATTCCGCAAAATGCATGTAAAACAGCACCTACAGACCACACACCAATGGCCCATAAAAACCCTTTTTTAGTTCCCATTTTGTCAACAAATCTACCAGCAACTAATAAACCGATAGCATAAAATACAGAAAACCACGCGGTAATATTTCCGTAATCACCATTTGACCAATGAAACTCAGGTGCAATAAAATCTTTCCACGTGAGTGATAGTACCTGACGATCCATGTAGTTGATCGTCGTGGCAAAAAATAGTAACGAACAGATGGCCCATCTGTATTTCGTCATGTTTTCTTTAATTTGTTTAGTAGACATTAATTTGTATTTTTTAGATTTATGTATTAATTACTTATACTTCTTCTTATTCCTAATTCCAAACCTCTGATTTCTGCTAAACCTTTCATTCTTCCGTATAATGAATATCCAGGATTATTTGGATGGCCAATATCTCCTAACATTTGATGACCATGGTCAGGACGTACTGGTATAGAAAAGTCGTTTCGGCCTTCCTTTTTGCGACGTTCTTCTTCAAGAACAATTGTTTTTAAGACTGAATAGATATCAACATCTCCATCAAAAAGCATGTCTTCACTAAAGTTGTGATCAGTGTCTCTACTTACATTTCTTAAGTGAGCAAAGTTGATTCTTGGAGCCAGTTCTTCAGCCATAACTGAAAGATCATTGAAATATCCTGCACCCCATGATCCGGTACAAAGTGTAACACCATTGGAAATAGAATCAACAGTACTGATAATATCTTTTGCATCTTCAAGAGTACTTACCACACGAGGTAATCCAAGTAATCCCCATGGTGGATCATCAGGATGGATTGCCATTCTGACTCCGGCACGCTCAGCAACTGGAATTATAGCATTAAGAAACTCTAATAGGTGTTTTTTTAGTTTCTTATCATCAATATCCTTATAAGCATCTAATACTGATTGGAATTGTTCCAGTGTATAACTTTCTTCAGCACCAGGTAGTCCTTTAATTACAGTATTTGTTAATTCTTCGACACCTTTCTCGTCAAGGCTTTCAAAATATTCTTTAGCTTCAGCCTTTATTTTATCAGTATAGTCATTTTCAGCATTAGTTCTTTTTAAGATGTAAATATCAAATGCTGCAAAAACTTTTTGTTGATAAATTAATGCATAAGAACCTTCCTTTGCTTGAAAATTTAAGTTTGTACGCGACCAATCCAGAACAGGCATGAAATTATAGCAGATAGTTTGAATTCCGCATTCTCCCAGATTTTGTATAGATTCCTGGTAATTTTTAACGTACAAGTCCCAATTGCCGGTTTGTTTTTTTATGTCTTCGTGAACAGGAACACTTTCAACCACAGACCATGAAAGTCCGTGTTCTTCAATCATGTTTTTACGAATAAGAATTTCTTCTTTGGTCCAAACCTCTCCGTTAGGGATGTGATGTAGTGCTGTAACAATTCCTGTAGCACCTGTTTGTTTTATATCATCGAGCGTAATCCGGTCGTTAGGACCATACCAGCGCCATGTTTGTTCTATAGCCATCGTTTTTACTTTAAATTAAAAGCACTTTAATATTCTCACACTATTGGTCTGAAGTTTTATAGATTAATAATAAAAATTCAGACCAATATAATCTATATTTTTAACTTGATAATGGTTTATTGTCTATACTCCGGAGTATGCGCTAAAACCACCATCAACAGGAATAACTACTCCTGTAATAAAGTTTGCCCAATCAGATAGAAGGTATAGCATTGTACCAGTTAATTCTTCTGGTTCACCATATCTTTCCATTGGAGTGTTTCTAATAATCTTTTCTCCTCGTGGAGTTGCCTCTCCTGTTTTTTCGTCAATAAGTAAAAAGCGGTTTTGGTTTGTTAGAAGGAAGCCCGGAGCAATTGCATTTACTCTGATGCCAGTTTTTGCAAAGTGAACAGCTAACCATTGAGTGAAGTTGTTAATGGCTGCCTTAGCTGCAGAGTAAGCCGGAATTTTAGTTAATGGAGTATAAGAATTCATAGAAGATACGTTGATAATAGATCCTGCTTTTTTATCTAACATATCCATAGCAAAAACCATTGAAGGAAGTAATGTTCCCTGAAAGTTTAAGGCAAATACTTTATCGAAGCCTTCCATTTCTAAACCAAAGAAAGTATCATCAAGATTATTTAAATACTCGTCAGTTAAAAATTCAGCTTGCGTTGTAGCACTTGCAGCGTTTCCCCCGGCACCATTTACCAGATAGTCAATGGTACCTAATTTTTCATTAATAACTTTTTTAGCAGAATTTAAAGATTCTTTGTCTAAAACGTTTGCAGAAATACCTATTGACTTAACATTGTATTCGTTTTCTATTTCAGAAGCAACTTTTTGTGCAGCTTCTAAATTTAAATCTAAAATTGCAGTTTTAACTCCTTGCGAAGCAAGACTCTTTGCCATGGTAGAACATAGTACACCACCACCTCCGGTAATAACCGCAACTTTGTTTGATAAATTTAAGGGAACCATAAAGAATGATTTTGAAGAATACAAAGTATAAAAGAATGATTATCAAATAGCATGGCTAACTTTTATACTTTGTATTTATAATGATTGATATTATTTTCTTGCAGCTTCAATGTTAGACATTAACTCCTTAACAACTTCTGTTAAAGCGTTCCAGTCTTTGTTTGCCATTACATCACTTGGGAAAAGTTTAGAACCCATTCCTACACAAGTAACACCTGCAGCAAACCATTTTTCTAAGTTTTCTTTTGAAGTATCAACACCTCCTGTTGGCATAATATCCGTCCAAGGCATTGGAGCTTTTACAGCCTTTACAAAAGAAGGACCACCGACTTCTGAAGCTGGGAAACATTTTACTAAGTCAGAACCTAACTCCTGAGCTTTGTTGATTTCTGAAATTGTACCACAACCTGGAGACCACATTACTTTTCTGCGGTTACAGATTTTAGCCATATTTTCGTTTAATAAAGGAGATACAATAAAGTTAGCTCCTAATTGAATATATAAAGCAGTAGTAGCTTCTTCTACAATAGAACCTGCACCAAGGATCATTCCTGGTAAGTTTTCAAGAGCATATTTATTTAACTCACCAAATACTTCGTGAGCAAAATCACCTCTGTTTACAAACTCAAAAACGCGGATACCGCCATCATAACATGATTTTAGAACCGCTTTACAAACTTCAATATCTTTATCGAAAAATACAGGAACAACTCCTGTTTCTTTCATAGCTTGAAATACTTCTAGTTTTGAATATTTTGCCATTATATTTTAATGTTAACTTGTTCTTTAATAGTGATGATAGATTGATGAACCTGATCCAGAGGTGTTGATGAAAAAGTTTTTTGTGCCCGGAAAACTTCCCCTCATAAATATTTCACTCAATCTATCATCTTTATAAATCCAAAAAATATTTTGATATAAAGTGCTCAAAAACAATTATGCATTACATACAATTGTATGTTAAATATGATAGTACGTTTACTATCTATTCAAAAACTAAATAATTCTTCAAAAACTTTATTTACGACACATTATATATTTGGATGTAGTATGCGTGGCAAAATTGTTTCTGAATCACCTTATATTTTAAATCTAATTATCGTGATACTCTACCTGAAGCATCACCACCCATTAGTTTTTCAACCTCTTCAACAGTAGCAAGGTTGTAATCACCATGAATTGTGTGTTTCAGGCATGAAGCAGCTGTTGCAAACTCAATGGCTTTCTGATCGTCACCTACATAAGTAAGTAAACCATAAATTAATCCACCCATAAATGAATCACCACCACCTACACGGTCAACAATGTGTGTAATATCATAATCAGCAGCTTTAAATAAATCTTTACCATCGTATAAAACTCCAGACCAGGTGTTGTGGTTAGCATTAACAGATCCACGTAAAGTTGTAATAACTTTTTTAACACGAGGGAATTGAGTCATGATTTGTTGAGATACACTTCTGTAAGCCTCAGCATCTACATGTCCTCCTGTAATATCTACGCCTTCCGGTTTAATACCTAAAACCATTTCAGCATCTTCTTCATTACCTAAAACAATATCGCAACCAGCAACTAATTCTGGCATCACTTCAGAAGCTGTTTTACCATATTTCCAAAGGTTTTTACGGTAGTTAAGGTCTGTAGAAACAGTAACACCTAATTTGTTAGCAACTTTAATTGCTTCAAGACAAGCATCTGCAGCTCCTTGAGAAACAGCAGGAGTAATTCCTGTCCAGTGGAAGAAATCAGCATCTTTAAGAACTTCTTCCCAGTTTACCATACCAGGTTTAATTTCAGAGAAAGCAGAGTATGCTCTGTCATAAACAACTTTACTAGCACGAGCTACAGCTCCTGTTTCAAGATAGTAAGTTCCTAATCTGTCTCCACCATACACAATGTCATCTACTTTTACAGAATGCTTAAGTAGGTCCATTTTACATGCTTTTCCAATATCATTTTTAGGTAAACGAGTTATAAACGACACATCTATACCATAGTTTGCCAATGAAACTGCAACGTTTGCTTCTCCTCCTCCGAATGAAGCTTTGTATGATGTAGCCTGAGAAAAACGTTGGTACTCAGGAGTTGCAAAACGGAGCATAATTTCTCCAAAGGTTACTACTTTTTTTGCCATTGTTTATTTAATTAAGATTAAAAGTTGATATTTTATACTTTGACTTCGGTAACCTTAACGGTTTTTATTTAAATATCTATAAACTCTTTGTTTTTAAATGATCACCATCTATTGAATTCTTATAAGTAATTTGTCAAATATAAAATTTGAGAATTAATTACATATCTGAACTACAGGTGATTAATTAAAATACATGATGTTGTTTGTATTAAATTTACGTTAATTATTACCGTTAACGAACACGAAAGTATAAAACATTTTTTAACTACCAAAATATTTAACATTTTAATGAGTTAGGTGTTGCACTAAATTAAATTAGCATTTAATCGTGTATTTATGTTTTGTAAGTTATAGTATATCAAATGTATAGGTAAAATATGTGGGAGCCGTATTTTTTTATTGTGTATTAATAGTTTTTAGGGGTAATGTAAAGTGATTTATGTTTTTGATAGGTCGTTAAAGTTAACGAAAAGGATATGAAAAGTAATTATGGAGAATTTTTGAAACTTCTCAAATCATGATTTAAATGGAAATTGGATTATTTCAAAAAATGTATATTCGCAACAAAATCGCTATTAATGAATACAATTGATAAAGAACTTGAAAAGGTTTATGCCTTGTTAATGCAGGAAAAGGAGGAAGATCTTATTCAATATAAACGCAAAATGGCTAATACCTCTGTAAACGAGAGACGTAAGGAGGGTGTTTGCTGGTACCCGTTGGTTGTTGATAGAACAAAATTTGACGCTGGTGAAAGATTATTAATTAAGGTTTCCAGACCAAAAGAGCATAATCATTCACATTTATTTCAATCCGGGAAATTAGTTTCATTGTTTTCAAATGCCGGAAACAATAATGAACAAAAATACGCAGTAAATGGTGTGGTTAATCAGGTTCGGGATAATGATATGATTATTACACTGAATGCCGATTCGGAACCAGATTGGTTAAGAGATGGGAATTTGGGCGTTCAATTGTTATTTGATGAGAATTCATATCTTGAAATGGAGCGTGCTCTAAAAATCGTTTTACAACCTCAGGATGAAAGGTTGGCAAATCTAAAGCATATTATTTTAGGTAGTGCAGAGGGGGAATTGGATGATAAAGGTTTGGTAGAACTGAATTTTTTGAATGCGAGCCAAAATAAAGCCTTAAATTTAATTTACAGTGCTAAAGATATAGCTATTGTTCATGGGCCTCCGGGGACAGGAAAAACAACCACAATGGTTGAAAGTATTTCTTTTACTTTAAAAACAGAAAAGCAGGTTTTAGTTTGTGCACCTAGTAATGCAGCCGTTGATTTGTTGGTTGAAAAATTAGCTGAAAAAGGATTGGATGTTGTTCGTATCGGGCATCCGGCCAGAGTTACAGAAGATGTATTAAAAAAGACGCTAGATACCAGAATAGCCCATCATAATAATTATAAGGATTTAAAAGCTGTTAAAAAGCAGGCTGAAGAGTATTATCAAACGGCCATGAAATATAAAAGAAACTTTGGCCATGAAGAAAGACAACAGCGAAGATTATTGTTGCAGGAATCGAGTAAGTTAAAAAAGGAGGCAGAGCATCTTGAATATTATATTGTAAATGATATTTTATCTAACGCTCAAGTTATTGCAAGTACGATGGTCGGTGCATCAAATTATCAAATTCGTGATCGAAAATTTAGTACTGTTTTTATTGATGAAGCAGCTCAAGGGTTAGAGCCCGCAACATGGATACCTATTACCAAAGCAAATCGTGTTGTGTTGGCCGGTGATCATTGTCAATTGCCTCCAACCATAAAATCGTTCGAAGCCGCCAAAGCTGGTTTAGATGAAACGCTTTTTGAAAAAGCTATTAAAAGAAATAAAATGGATGTGATGTTGCAAGAGCAATATCGTATGCATAAAGATATTATGACTTTTTCGAGCAGGTATTTTTATAATGACAAACTTATTGCCAACAAAGAGGTTGAAAACTGGAAATTGTTCAATGAGGATTTAAGTGTTGAATTTATTGATACTGCCGGCTGCGGTTATTTTGAGCAGGTGGATTCTGAAACGAAAAGTTCCTTTAATAGAGAGGAATGTGAGTTGTTACAAAAACACATGAATGAATATTTGTCAAACCTTGAATTTAATCAACTAACAAATGTTTCTGTTGGAGTTGTGTCTCCTTATAAAGCTCAGGTCAACCTTTTAATGGAAACCCTAAAAGGAATTGAAGAAAGTTACGAGCAGTTAAAACCTGTAGTTGCAGTTAATACTATTGATTCTTTTCAGGGACAGGAGCGTGATGTAATTTATATTAGTTTGGTTCGATCCAATGAAAAGGGAGATATTGGTTTTTTAAAAGATATCAGAAGAATGAATGTTGCGATTACCAGGGCTCGAAAAAAACTTGTTATAATAGGTGATAGTGCAACAGTTGGTCAGCATGATTTTTACAGTAAGTTCCTTGATTTCGTAAATGAAATTGGTTCCTATCGAAGTGCATTTGAGTATATGTCGTATTAATTCGTTGCGATAATCTGTAATTAAAATGATTTAGTACTTTTGCATCAGCTTAATAACGCAATAATTCAATTGGTTTGTGATAGCCAGTAAATGATCAGTATTTATATGATGAAGGATGAAAATATAGCAATTGTTGTACCCTGCTATAATGAATATACCCGCCTACCCAAAAATGATTTTATTGAATTTTTATATCAGACAGAGCGTTGTAAAATTGTTTTTTCTGACGACGGATCAACAGATCATACCATAGATGTGCTTGAAGAGATTAAAGCTGTAGCTCCGGAAAGAGTTTTTATCAATGTTTTAAAGAAAAATGGAGGAAAGGCTGCTGCCGTGCGAAGTGGAGTGCAATATTGTTATGATCAGAATTTAGAATTTCATAAAATCGCTTTTTTAGATTCTGATTTGGCAACATCTTTAAACGAATGTATCAGAATCAGTAAAAGAATTGAAAAAGATGTTGTGTTTGCTTTTGCTTCACGTATTCAGAAAATAGATAATCGAATTGACAGAAAGTTATATCGTCATTTAATAGGTAGAGTTATTGCTACTGTTATATCTGTAATTTTAGGAATGAATGTATATGATACTCAGTGTGGATGTAAGGTGTTTACCAGAGATTTGGCTGAAAAAATATTTAAGGATGCCTTTATTTCTAAATGGTTGTTTGACGTGGAGCTTTTCTTTAGAATAAAACATCTGTATAAAGGTAAAGAAATTAAAAAGTTAGCACGAGAGATTCCTTTAAAGGCATGGATTGATAAGGATGAATCGAAAGTTAAATTCTCGTATTCTTTGAAACTATGGCTCGATTTATATAGAATAAATAAAAAGTATAATAAATAATTGTCCGATCAATGTTAAATAACAAAAAGTTCTTTCGCTATAGTCTTGTTGGAATTCTTTTAATACGATTACTGTTAAATGCAATTCTTCCTTTAATGGATAAAACCGAGGCCAGATATGCAGAGATTGCACGAATCATGTATGAAACAAATAACTGGATTACACCTCAAATTGATTATGGCGTTCCGTTTTGGGCTAAACCACCATTGAATACATGGTTATCAGCCTTAAGTATGAAGGTGTTTGGAGTAAATGAATTTGCAGTTCGATTCCCTGCTTTTTTGCTTTGTTTGCTAATTGTTTTTATTGTATCAAAAGCTGTTAAAGAAAAAGGATTGGGTTTATTTATATCTGCTTTTGTAATGTTTACTTTGCCGCAGTTTTTATTGCATGCAGGAGTTGTTTCAACAGATACTAGTTTGTTATTGGCAATTACTTTAATTATGATTGGTTTCTGGAAGCAGATTAATGAACCCAAAAAGAATATTTGGGGATACTTGATGTTTGTGGGAGTAGGGATTGGTTTGCTGGCAAAGGGACCAATAGCAATTATACTTACAGGTCCCCCAGTCTTCATTTGGGTAGTGTGGTTTAAACAATGGAAAAATCTGTTTACAAGAATACCCTGGTTAATTGGGATTCCAATTATGCTTTTAATTGCAGTACCATGGTATATTTTAGCCGAACAAAAAACGGAAGGATTTTTGGATTATTTTATCGTAGGTGAGCATTTTAAGCGTTTTGTTGATTCGAGCTGGAAGGGTGATAAATATGGATTTCCAAAGCAGCAACCATTAGGTATTGTATGGCTTTTTCTTTTAGGAATGGCATTACCATGGTTTCAGGTAGTGATTGGGAATTTATGGAAGAATAGGAGTGTTGCTATCAAGGATAAATGGGTTTTCTTTTTAGTAGCCTGGATGGTTTGGACTCCTTTATTTTTCACTGTTTCAAAAAGTTTAATTCATACTTATGTTTTACCGGTAATGCCGCCTATAGCATTGTTGGTTGTACATTACTGGGATGCTATTAAAAGAAAGAAGACTAATGTGATTATTAGTTTGATTTTACCTTCTTTAGCAGCCATCGCTTTAGTGGTAGGTTTATTCAATAATAATCTGGAAAAGTACAGTAATACAGATAAGTATTTAATTGAATCGGTTGGAGAATTAAATAAGCCGCTTTATTACCTGGGAAAAAAGAGTTATTCCAGTCAGTTTTACAGTAGGGGTAAGGTGGAGACTATAAGCTACGAAGAGTTGCACAATAAGATCGTTCAAGGTGAAGCTTTCTATGTAATTATTAAGAATAAAACACTAAAACGAAATCCTGAATATTCAATTGAAGGTCTTAGTTCAGAACATCAATCTATGAAAAATACAATATATTCAAGCAATTAAAGCATTAATATATAGAATTGGTATCAAAGCCTGGAAAAAATTTTCCGGGCTTTTTTTTCATTAGAATGATACTTGTTCGAAGCCCTTTATCATAAGATAGAATTAAATATTGATGAGTTCGAAATATATTAGTATGAGATAGACGGCTTGTTTTAATTGTTCGAAAATAGTTCTTGTTGTACCGATATTAATTATTGATCTATCAATTTTAATTTATAACTATTCAAATTATATTTTAAAGTTGTTAATATATATTATTACAAGATCAAAATATTCTATCAATAAGTAGATTAAACAAATTGTAAGTTAAAAGTAAATTTGTACTCAGTTTTATATGAATTTGTAAGGAGTTTAATAATGATAATCATATAAAACTAAGATTCCATTTTTAAGTTCAACTGTGTAGAATAATAAAAAAGGCTACTCCGTTAAGAGTAGCCTAAATATTATAATGTAATTAGTATCTGTTTTCTATTTGTTAACCTGGAAAGTTTTATTTCCGTTTTTAATAAAGTCAACAATTTGGTTGGCAGCAGCAACACCAGCATTGATGTTTGCTTCAGCTGTTTGAGCACCCATTTTTTTAGGAGTAAAGAAATATCTTCCTTCAAATGCAGCATACTCATCTTTGTTATCCGGAGCAATATCCGAAATATAAGAGAAGTCAGCTCTTTCATTCATTAACTTAATCATGTCTGCTTCGTGAATTACTTCTTTACGTGCAGTGTTTACTAGAACTGCATTTGCAGGCATTTTTGATAATAAGTCAAAGTTGATGGACTGTTTAGTTTTGTCGTTAGCAGGGATGTGTAATGAAACGTATTGACAAGTAGCATATAATTCTTCTACTGAATCAACAGGAGTAACACCGTCAGCTTTCATTTTATCTGCGCTTACAAATGGATCAAAAGCATAAACTTCCATTCCAATTCCCTGAGCTATTTTTGCTACATAAACACCTACGTTACCATAAGCGTGGATACCGATTTTTTTACCTCTTAATTCTGTTCCTGCAGTTCCATTGTATGCATTACGAGCCATTGAAATCATCATTCCAAATGCTAATTCAGCAACTGCGTTTGAATTTTGTCCTGGAGTGTTCATTGCAACAACATTGTTTGCTGTACAAGCTTCAAGATCAAGGTTGTCATATCCAGCACCAGCTCTTACAACAATTTTTAAATCTGCAGCAGCTTCAACAACTTCAGCAGTAACATTATCAGAACGAACAATAAGTGCAGATGCATCTTTAACTGCGTTTAAAAGATCTGCTTTGTCAGTATATTTTTCAAGTAAAGCAAACTCAAAGCCTGCTTCTTTTACAATAGCTTCAATTTTATCTACAGCTGCCTTTGCAAAAGGTTTTTCTGTAGCAACAAGTACTTTAGTCATGATATATTGAATTGATATTTTTGATTAGATAGAAAACAAAACCGAAGTTTAAAATAAACTTCGGTTTAAAAATCATATTTTAGTGCTTAGCAGCAAATTCTTTCATTGCAGCAACCAATACTTCAACGCTTTCTTTTGGTAATGCATTGTAAGTAGAAGCACGGAATCCACCAACAGAACGGTGACCTTTGATACCAACACAACCTTTAGATGTTGCTAATTCCATAAAGTCTTTTTCTAATTCAGTGTATTCATCATTCATAACAAAACAAATATTCATTAAAGAACGATCTTCTTCAGCTTCAACTGTTGCTTTGAAGAATTTATTGCTGTCAATTTCATCATAAAGAAGCGAAGCTTTCTCAATGTTTTTCTTTTGCATTTCAGCAACACCACCTTGAGCTTTTAACCATTGTAAAGTTTGAAGCGCAGCGAATACAGGTAATACTGGAGGCGTATTAAACATTGATTCTTTTTCAATGTGAGTTCTGTAGTCTAACATTGTAGGAATTGCTCTTTCTACTTGTCCTAAAGCATTTTCGTTAACAATTGCAATTGTAACACCTGATGGAGCAAGGTTTTTCTGAGCTCCAGCATAAATAATATCGTATTTAGAAACATCAATTGGACGAGAGAAAATATCAGATGACATATCTGCCACTAATCTAACACCTAGATCTAAATCAGTTTTGATTTCAGTACCATAAATAGTGTTATTAGAAGTGATATGTAAATAATCAGCATCAGCTGGAACTTCAAAATTCTTAGGGATATAAGTATAGTTTTTATCTTTAGAAGAAGCAACCTCAACAACTTCACCAAAAAGTTTTGCTTCTTTTTGAGCTTTTGAAGCCCATGCTCCAGTGTTTAAATAAGCAGCTTTTGTTTTTAATAAGTTAAATGGAGCCATGCAAAATTGTGTACTTGCACCACCACCTACAAAAATCACTTTATATCCAGCTGGAAGATCTAATAATTCATTAACAAGTGAAATGGCTTCATCCATTACCGCTACAAATTCTTTGGATCTATGAGAAATTTCCATAACAGATAAACCTGTTCCTGCAAAATTCATAACAGCTTCAGCTGTGTTTTTGATTGTGTATTCCGGTAAAATTGATGGTCCGGCGTAAAAATTATGCTTTTTCATGCGTTAAATAATTTTGTTTTACACTTAGATAGCCATTTGCATAGCTATAGTATCGATAATGGTTAATACTTAATAAATCACATTTGATAAATATCGTATCAAATAACCTTAACTTATTAAAACTGTATTTTTATAAGCTTTATGACTTATCTGATTCGATTTCTAGCGCAAAATTAGAAAAATATGTCACTAATACCCAGAATTTATAATAAAACATAGTTATATTCCATAATAAATTGTTATATTAAATACTGTTGCTAATGGAGTATTATGTATTTAAAATGCAGATATACAGTGTGGTAAATGGTAGTAATTGAGTTGATAGAACCTAATTTAAATCATGAAAAAAATCTTTAATCAGTGATAAAAATCATTTTAAACTTGCGTTTTAATACCAATCGGAAGCCTAAATAATGTATTTATATACGACAAAGATTCTTTTCATAACTAAAAATGTATAATAATACAATTAAACAAATGGTAATTTAACCACTTCAGCTTTTAATTTTCTGTTTCTTACTTTTATATAAATAGCAGTACCAATTTTACTGTATTCACTATTTAAATATCCCATTCCAATTCCATATTTCAAAATTGGAGAATGAGTTCCAGATGTAACGGTTCCAATAATATTGTCATCCTGATCAACAATTTCGTATCCGTGTCGAGGGATTCCTTTGTCGATCATTTTAAAACCTTTTAGTTTTTTATTAACGCCTTCATTTTTTTGTTTTAATAAAACATCTTTATCAATAAAATCCTTTGTTTCTGTAAATTTGGTAATCCAGCCTAATCCTGCTTCAATAGGCGAAGTTGTATCATCAATATCATTACCATACAAACAAAATCCTTTTTCCAGTCTTAATGTATCACGAGCTCCCAAACCAATAGGTGCAATGTCAAATTCTTTACCTGCTTCAAATACTTTCTCCCAGATTTCAACAGCATGTTCGTTATACATATATAATTCAAAACCTCCTGCACCAGTATAACCGGTATTTGAAATGATAACGTCATCAATGCCAGCAAAACTTCCTGTTGTAAAACAATAATAAGGAATCTCAGATAAATTTACATCCGTTAGTTTTTGAAGTACTTTGATTGCATCAGGCCCCTGAATAGCTAATTGAGAAATTTTGTCAGATGCGTTTTCAAGCTCAGCACCCACTGTATTGTTCGCATTGCACCATTCCCAATCTTTATCAATATTAGCAGCGTTAACTACTAACATATATTTTTCATCTTCATACTTATATACCAATAAGTCATCAACAATACCACCTTTACCATTAGGGAAACAACTGTATTGAGCTTTACCAATAGTTAGGGTTGAAGCATCGTTAGTAGTTACTTTTTGGATAAAATCAAGGGCTTTAGGTCCTTTAACCCAGAATTCGCCCATATGTGATACATCAAATACACCTACAGATTCTCTAACCTGAATGTGTTCCTTACTAATTCCTGCGTATTCTACAGGCATTTCAAAACCTGCAAAAGGTACAATTTTAGCTTCAAATTTTTTATGTAGTTCAAATAAAGCTGTCTTTTTCATTTGTATATAATTTTTTGTTTAAGGCCAAATGGAACTTACCTGAATAATTATCTGTCTGCGTTAGAAAACCACTCAAATGACTCGTTACATTTGTTTTTATTATTCTTATATTACTTAATCATTATAAATTTATTGTATACAAATGTATGAATTATGAGACTCGTCAAATATGATTTATATTCTATTTTGAAGGATATAATTATGTTGAAATATGAAATTGAATTTATTTATTAAACGTTTAAATTTTAAAGGGATAATATGGTTATTTGATAAAAAAAAGTAGATTTGTATTATAATTTTTGTATATACGAAGACCTTACCTTATGGAAGAAAATAATAAATATGTAGATCTGACTTATTTAGAGGGTATTGCAGATGGAGATACAAGTATCATAAAAGAATTGGTTGAAATCTTTTTAGACCAGATGCCTGAGTTTACAGAAGGATTTGAGCAAAATTTAGGAGAAAAGAATTGGCTTAAGATTGCCGCTATTGCACATAAAGCTAAATCTTCTGTTGTATCAATGGGTATGCAAGAGTTGGGAAATGTAGATTTAAAAAATCTGGAATTGCTGGCAAAGCAATTGCGAATTTTAGAATTAGAAGAAAAGACAAGTATTACAGAAGCCCAAAAAGAAGAAATCAGCACATTAAAAAGAAATTTTGAAGGTTATCCTGAAGACAGAATAAATTGGGTAAAAGAAAATGCCAATATTTCAGAATTAACAAAACTTATTAATAAATTTAATGATGTTTGTGGTGAGGCTGTTAAAGAGCTTTCACAAGTAATAAGTACCTATTAAACCATATATAGCTCATGTTAGAAGTAAAGAATAATAAAGAAGTTAATATTATTAGTATCAATAAATCCGATAGATTAACTGCTGCTACTGCGGAAGAAGTAAAAATTGCGTTGACTAAAGTTGTATCTGAAAGTAAGGAAAAAGTAGTTTTAAATCTTTCGAATATAAAATTTATTGACAGTACTGGTATTGGTGTAATTATTTCAGCTTTAAAAACAGCCAGACAAAACAATAATAATTTTTATCTGTGTTGTGTACAAGATGATGTTATGAGTCTTTTAAAACTCATGAAGCTTGATAAAGTATTTGATATTTATTCTAAGGAAAATTAAAAGATAAAAAAAGGTGATTCAATTTTGAATCACCTTTTTTATTATATTATTTCTACAGTTGAAGAGGGTAACCAACCATCATTACCATCACTTATTTGTATCCTGTACCAATCACTAACCGATTCTAAAATTTTAACCTTAGTTCCTTCATGTAAAATAAATAATTCTGTTCCACTTACAGATGGCGAACTTTTTATTGTTACGGACGGTTCAAATATAATAGCTCCATTTCTATTAGTAAGCATGTTCTTTTGCTTTGCAGAGAAGCTAATTGATGTAATGCATACCAGAATAAGAATAATGGCTGAAAAGAAAGCTATTTGTTTCAAGGATTTGGATCTTGTAAACATGAAAATAGCTAACAGTAATAAACCTAAAGCAAATGTAACGATTGAAATGATAGCCCAGGTGTCTGATTTAGTTGTGTTACGGAAGCTTTTAAACCAGGTTATTAAGAAAAATTCTCCTACAGTTTCAAGTTTATCTGTTATTTGAGAATTTGCCATTTGTAAGTTGTATGATATATCTTTATCATGTGGCAATATTAACTTTGCTCTTTCATAATTTAATATTGCTTTAGGCAAATTCCCTGACTTGTAATAAGCATTTCCCAGGTTGAAATAAACATCTCCGCTTTCCATTCCTGAATTAAGAATTTCTTCATAAGCAGTAATAGCTTCGCTGTAGTTTTGATTCTGGAAAAGCTCATTTGCTTTATCAAATCTTGCATCATTACTCGCAAAAGAGCTAACAGATAAAAATAAGATTGATATAAATAAAAATATAATACGTTTCATTGTCTTTCAATTTAATGTGTAACCTATAGTTTGCAGTATTAATTTTGTATTAAACCAATAAACTACAATTAATGAAGTTACTTTTTAATCTGATTATCTAGTTTGCTAATATTATTTAGAGCTTTATTATATAGTTTATCCATTTGCTCAGTTTCACCTGAAGCAGGAGAGAAGCGGGCAAATTCACATGTATCCAACACTTCAAGTAATTCGTTCTTCACTTCTTCAGAAACACCTCTTTTAGTAATTAAATCCGCTGCCTTTTCTTTGCTTAATTCACTTACTGGCAAAAATAATTTATCGCTTAAATAAGTATATAACGCTTTTAATACCTCTTCGTAAAATGCTTCATGATTATTTTCTTTCAGATAAGTTGAAGATTTTTTCAATCTTTTTGTAGCCATTTTGTTGGCTTTTTTATTCTTAACTAAATGAATATTGGCATTTTCATGAATCTTCTTTTTATTTAATATATATGCTATAATAAATAAAATAACAGGTATGATATATCCCAGATAGAAGATTAATGAACCAAACAAAAAGGTTCCTCTTTCTTTAAGATTTGTTTTATCTGTTTTGATAAATCTGATATCCTTTCCAATAAACTGAACATCTTCTCTGTTAATACTTGAAGGAGTATAGGTTGAACCATTTTGTTCTTCAGTGCCTTTTTCCACTTCTATTACAATCGGATCTGATTTTATTGTTACAAACTTTCCACTCTTAGGGTTAAAGTATGTGAATACTAACGGATCTATAGTGTAATTACCTCCAAATCTCGGAATAATCAAATATTCAAAGGTATTTGAACCTTTCATACCAGACACCGTGTTGGTGAAGTTATTCTTGTTAGTAGGATCAAAAGTGTCAAAATCTGTAGAGAAATTGAATTCAGGAGCCGACATTAGCTTGTGGTTTCCTGTTCCGGAAATTACTGCTTTAATTGTGATTCCATCATTTACTTTTACCTTATTCTGAGAACAGGTTACTTTCATTGAAAGATCACCCACTGCTCCGGAAAAACTTTTTGGTCTTGGAGAAGGAAATGGTTTAACATTGACATTGATTGATTTTGATTTAACACGCTTTTTTACCATTCGGTAATTGTTGTCAAAAAAATCATCAAAAATACTGGTTGAACGACGACTGATGCGTTGTTTAATCAGGAATTCAATTTCAGTAGGTTCAATGGTTTGTGGTCCGCTTTTTTGAGCGTACAACACTTTTCTTTCTAATGTACCAACTCTATATTGTTTGTTATTTACAAATTCGTATGTCCACTGAATATTATTTCCATCCTCAATATCCTGAACAATAAAATTTCTATAGTCAGGGTGCTTAATATCCGAAATATTATCAAGATTGATACGAGTATAAATTTTTGTGGTTAATACAAGTGGTTCACCTTGATAGATACTGGATTTATTATTGGTTACAGTTATAAATAAATCATCCTTTGAAAAAGAGTTGCTTCCAGATTCTTGCTGACTTTGGCTTTGTTGTGTAGTATTGCCACCCTCATTTTTTACAACTTCAATACTTAAACTATTGCTCTCGTATTTTTCTCCATCTACAGTAATTTGAGCCGGAGCCAGCGTGTACTTTCCCGGTTTATCACATTTAAGAATATAGGTATATGTGAATTCTTTACTTCTGGTGATTTTTCCATTAATGATTTGAGTGCTTGAGCTTGTCATCCTACTTGGTCCCATTAACACGGTAAAATCATTTAGTTGGGGTAATCTTAAGTCTTCACCTTCTTCATTAACACTATATATTAATTGAAATTTTTCTCCAGAAAGTACAGCACTTTTAGCTTGTGCTGTAAATTCCACATCTTCTGCAAAGAGCGAAGATGAGAAAAATAGAATTAATAAAGTGAATAATATTGAGTGTCTCATTTTTCAATAATTTCGATGATTAATTATATTAAAGCCACAAAAGTAATACAAATAATTACTATTATTTACCAGTTCTTTTCAATGTTTCCTGCAGGATTACCTTTTACTTTTCTCATTTTTTCCTGCAATTCTTTTTCATCCTGATTTAAAGCATTTAAAATGCGCTGTGCATCTTCTTTTGAAATATTATCGTTTTGTGGTTTACTGTCCTGGCTATCTGGTGTTCCATCATTATTAGAATCTGTGTCTCTATAATCCGGAATACCATCGCCATCGGTATCTTTTGGTTCATTCGGATTTTCTCCAGCTTCCTCTTTATCAGATTTACCATCGTTATCCGAGTCATTATCTTTGTAATCAGGAATTCCATCCTTATCAGTATCTTCATTAGGACTTGGATTACCTTGTTGATCTTGTTGTTCTTTCTCATCAGGAATACCATCGCCATCAGAATCCTGGTTTTGCTGATTCTGTTGATCTTTGTTTTGTTGATCCTGGTTCTGTTTGTCCTGATTTTGCTGATCCTTATTCTGGTCTTTATTCTGATCCTGATTTTGTTTGTTTTGCTCTTGCTGTTGTTTCATCTTTAAAGCAGCAATTAAATTATACCTGGTTTCATCGTCCAGAGGATTATTTTTTAATGCTGTTTTATATGATTTAATAGCGTTGTCAATATCTTTTTTTGCCAGGTATGTATTTCCAAGATTATGATTGATCATTGCCTTTTGATCCTTGGTTAAATCTTCCTGTTTGATACTTTTAAACTGATTCAGCGCTTCCTCGTATTTTTCTTGTTTAAAGTATGCATCACCCAGATTAAACTCTGCTTCAAACGAGGATTTTCCTTCAGCCAGATTATCTAATGCTTTTTTATATTCAATTTCAGATTCAATATATTTTTCATTAGAAAACTCTTTGTTCCCATCACGTATGAATTTACGTTCCTTTTGTGCGGAAGCAACAGAAACGCCTATAAATAACACTAATGCAGATATTAATAATTTCATTTTGCGTCCTCCTTATTTTCCTCAAAAAGATTAATGTTTTTCAGATACTTATTCTTTCTTTCCAAAATCATAAAGTCGATAATTAGGAAAAGAAGAGCCAATAGAGCTATGTATTGAAACTGGTGGTCATAGTCAGTATAGATTTTTGCATCCATCTCAGTTTTTTCAAGTTTTGACAGATGATCAACCAAATCATTAATTCCTTTTCTGATATTATTGGCAGATATAAACTCACCATCACCATTTTTAGCAATATTGATAAGCATATCTTCATTTAACTTAGAGATAACAACATTACCTTCACGGTCTTTCATGAAATTGTTTTTATTGCTATCCCCAACAGGAATAGGAGCACCTTTGGGTAATCCCATCCCAACAGTATATACTTTTATTCCCTTTTCAACTGCGGCTTTTGCTGCAGCTATAGCATCATCTTCGTGGTTTTCACCATCGGTAATCACAATTATAGCCCTGTTAACTTCTTCCTGTGAACTAAATGATCGGATACCTTTTTCAATGGCTGCTCCAATTGCAGTACCCTGCGTAGGAATTATGCCTGTGTTTATGGTGGAAATAAACATTTTAGCCGAAGGATAATCTGTTGTAATTGGTAATTGAGTGTATGCCTGACCAGCAAAAACAATTAAACCAACCTTATCATTTTCTAGTTTATCCACCAATTGGTAAATGGCTCTTTTAGCTCTGTCTAATCTACTTGGTTGAATATCCTGAGCATTCATACTGTTTGATACATCAAGAGCTATCATGATTTCAATACCTTTTCTTTTAACTGTTTCAAGTTTAGAACCAAATTGTGGTCCTGCCATGGTTAGTATTAAACAAATAATAACCAATAGCATAATATAAAATTTAATAATCGGTCGTATACTTGAAGCACTGGGCATTAACGATTCTAACAGTTCAGGATTACCAAACTGTTGAAGTGCCTTTTTTCGCCTTTTTCCTATAATTAAACTTAGGAAAGCTAAGACAGGAACTATTATTAAAAGGTATAGATATTCAGGATTTTCAAATCTAAACATATTTTCAAATCTTAATGGGTTATTTAAGGAAGGTTTCTAAGTATGGTTGACTTAATAAATACTTCCATTAAAATGAAAAGAGCAGCCAGAATAGCAAAAATTAAGTACTCTTCAGAACGTTTTGTGTATTCTTTAACCTCAATTTTTGTTTTTTCCATTTGGTCAATCTCTTCATAAATTTTCTTTAAGCTTGTTTTGTTTGTTGCTCTAAAATATTGGCCACCTGTTGTTTCAGCGATTTCTTTCATCATTGGCTCATCAATCTTAACTTCCTCCTCTACATATCTTGTTCCATAAGGTGTTTGTACAGGAATCTGAGCTTTTCCTTCGGATCCAACCCCAATGGTATAGACTCTGATGCCAAAAGTTTTAGCAATTTCGGCCGCTGTTAATGGTGCTACTTCACCACGATTGTTAACACCATCAGTTAAAAGAATAATTACTTTTGATTTCGCATCGCTATCTTTTATTCTGTTAACAGCTGTAGCTAGTCCAAGTCCAATCGCAGTTCCATCTTCAACCATTCTGGTTTTGATGTCATGTGTCAAATTAACTAAAACAGCTTTATCTGTTGTTAATGGGCATTGCGTAAAGCTTTCTCCGGCAAATATCACTAGTCCAATTTTATCGTTTGGCCGTGCCGACATAAATTCCGTGGCAACATCCTTTGCAGCTTCAAGTCTGTTGGGCTTAAAGTCCAACGCTTCCATACTCGAAGAAATGTCTAAGGTCATTACAATATCAATACCTTCTGTTACCACATCTCTTGAGCTATTTGATGATTGAGGTCGGGCCAATACTATAATCAAAAATATGATTGCTATTGAACGCAAAGCAAAAGGCACATGTCTGAAATATACTTTCCAGGAAACTGGCGCATTTTCAAATCCCTTTAGTGAAGATATTTGTAAAGAAGCTTGAGCGCTTTTTTGTTTCCAAATGTACCAGCCAATCATTGGAATTAATCCCAATAATAGATAAAAGAAATTTGGATGTAAAAAGGTTATGCTACTCATTTTTCAAACTCATTATGCATCATAAAATGCAGGTTTTTACTCGTTGGAATTTTTTTCTTTTTCCAACATTAAATCTTTTTCTTCTTCTAGTGATTTAATGAGGTTTTCTTTAGTTTTTTCAATAAAGAAATAAGCATTCATTAAACTTAAAGCATGTTCATCCGGCAATGGCTCAAACTTTGCAAATTTAACCAGGTCAGATAGTTCAAGTACCTGATTTAATTGATCAAATATTTCTTTGTCAATTTTTGCAGATGTTTTAATCTCTGATAGAATTTCAATGGAAGTTTGCTCTAAAGCAGGAATATCATATCTGTTTTCAATGTACTCACGTAATATATTTGAAACAGAAGTATAAAATTCTTTTATTTTATTATTCTCCCAAAGTTTAGCTTCCTTCACTTTATCAAGTTCCCTGATAGCTATAATATGAGCCGGCTCATCGGGTTTTGCTTTAATAAAAACCTTACCATCTCCCTGATGCTTTCTTTTATAATATAAATATCCCCAAATAGCTAATCCAAGTACCACTAAAATTCCAAGTACCCAATAGATATATTCCAGTATCTCAGATAATTTAAATGGAGAATCTTGTACTCCTTTAATATCAAACATACCTTTTTCCGGATTTACTTCCTGAAAAGGATTTACAACCCTTAAACTCAAAGGATCTGTATCAACCATGTTTTTAAGTTCTCCATCAAAAACTTCGATTTTTATTGGGGGAATATAATGTAATCCGCTATCAAACGATGTAATTCTGTATAGTTGAGACAATACAATTCTATCGTTATCCATTTTTATACTATCAACTTCTCCTTTTTCTACAATTTCAATACTCTTTGTAATTGTATCATTAAATACTGGGAAATTGACTTTTAATCCTTCTGGTTGGCTTACTTCAATTCGTAAGTCAATCTGACCACCAATTAAAATTGTAGTAGAATCAAGCGTTGCAGAAGCACTTACATTTTGTGCATTTGTTTTTATACCAGATAAAAAAATACAGCAAAATATAACCACTAAGGCTTTTATACTTGTTTTATGGTATTTATAGAATTCAATTGCTATTGAGTTCATTATATTCGTTTTTTAAATAAATACATGAGCGCCTTTACATAATCTTCATCAGTTCTTATTGATGCGCTATCAATACCACACTTTCTGAAAATTGTTTGCGTTTTTTCATCATTCTCTAGCCAATGCTTTTTAAAGGCATCTCTTACCTTTTTATTTGATGTATCAATCCAGGAATAAGCCCCGCTTTCAGCATCTTTAAGTTTTATTAATCCAATAGGGGGCATTTCTGTTTCTCTTTCATCATAAACTTTAAGAGCTACCACATCATGTTTTTGATTGGCTATTTTTAATGGATTCTCAAATTCATCATCCATAAAATCAGAGATGATAAAAGTGGTACATCGCTTTTTTATAGCATTGGTTAAATACCTTAATGCTTCACCAATATTTGTAGTTCTGTTTTCAGGAGTAAACGAAATAAGTTGGCGAATGATATGAAGAATGTGTTTACGGCCTTTTTGAGGCGAAATGAACTTTTCAATCTTATCAGAGAAAAAGATAACTCCAATTTTATCATTGTTTTGAATAGCCGAAAAAGCAAGAACAGCAGCGATTTCGGTAATTACATTTTTTTTGTATTTAAAGGATGTACCGAATTCTCTGGAGCCGGATACATCAATTAATAACATAACAGTTAGTTCTCTTTCTTCTTCAAAAACCTTTACATATGGGTGGTTAAACCTGGCTGTAACATTCCAGTCAATATTTCTGATATCATCTCCATATTGATACTCTCTCACCTCACTAAAGGTCATACCTCTGCCTTTAAAGGCAGAATGGTATTCTCCCGCAAATATATTACTTGAAAGTCCCCGAGTTTTTATTTCAATCTGGCGGACTTTTTTTAGTAGATCCGTTGTTTCCATTTAATCTTTTATTTATGCGATTAATGATAAGGATGTTAATCCTGCGTAAAATAAAATAAAAGACTAAGGCACTTCAACTGTATTTAAAATGTCGTTAATTACCTCTATTGAAGTTACATTGTTAGCTTCTGCCTCGTAAGATAAACCAATTCTGTGTCTTAGTACATCATGGCAAACAGCTCTTACATCCTCAGGAATAACATATCCTCTTCGCTTAATGAAAGCATATGCTTTCGCAGCCATTGATAAACTGATACTTGCACGAGGAGAACAGCCGTATGAAATCATTTCCTTGTACTTTTCCAAATTGTATTTTTCAGGGAATCTGGTAGCAAATACAATGTCAACAATGTATTTTTCAATTTTCTCATCCATGTAAACATCTTTAACAACCTTTCTGGCTCTGATAATATCATCAGGTTTTAAGATAGAAGATGCTTTTGGAAATGATTGAGCAAGATTATGACGGATAATCATTTGTTCTTCTTCTTTCTGAGGATAGTCAATCACAATCTTTAGCATAAAACGGTCAACCTGCGCTTCTGGAAGAGGATAAGTACCTTCTTGTTCAATAGGGTTTTGAGTTGCCATTACCAAGAATGGTTCCTCTAGTTTATATGTAGTCTCGCCAATAGTAACCTGACGCTCTTGCATGGCTTCAAGTAGAGCACTTTGTACTTTAGCCGGGGCTCGGTTAATCTCATCTGCTAATACAAAATTGGTGAAAATAGGACCTTTTTTAATAATGAATTCCTCATTTTTCTGACTATAAATCATTGTACCTAAAAGGTCAGCAGGTAATAAATCCGGAGTAAACTGAATTCGGCTAAACTTTGCATCAACAATAGTTGCAAGCGTATTAATGGCTAAAGTTTTAGCCAGACCAGGAACACCTTCTAATAAAATGTGACCATCACTTAATAAACCAATTAGTAATCCTTCAACCAAATGTTTCTGGCCAACAATTACTTTGTTCATTTCAATAGTTAGTAAGTCTACAAAAGAACTTTCATTTTTTATTCTTTCATTTAACTCTCTTATATCTACAGATTGCTCCATGAGTTTAATATTTCTTGTTAATACTTTATTCTTTCTATGAGGATTCCAAAATTAGTTTTTTAATATGCGGAGGTGTAAAAGCAATTGTTAAATAATGTTAATCAAAGAGCGAGTTTCCCTGATATTGCTAAATTTTAACTCTTCTTTAACTTTTTATTTTATCCTTTTTAACTCAGTGAACTTTTATAAAAAATATTGGTTTAAGAAAATGGAGAGAGAAAGAAAAAATGAGAATGTTTTACTTTAAAATTTGTATTATTATTCCAGTTTTTCAGATTATTAATAAATAAATTTAGTTTAGATCTTATGTTTGAAGATAGAGATTTTGTATGTAAACATATGCTGTTACGAAAAGGTGATTTTGTAAAGTTAATTCATGAAAAGGGTTTGAAAACAATGGATGAAGTGCAGGATGAAACCAATGCAGCAACAATTTGTGGTTCTTGTTATGCAGATCTTGAAGAGATTTTGGAAGAAGAACTGAAAAAAGAAAAAGAATAAGAGAAAAGGACCTACTCAATATATAATTGTTAGTAGGTCCTTGTTTTTTATCTGAATAATAAAGAGCTATCTCCGTAACTTAAAAATCTAAAATCATTATTTAGGGCGTAGTTGTATATTTCTTTCCAGTTATCTCCGGAAGTAAAAGCTGCTATTAGTAATAATAACGTACTGTTAGGTTGGTGAAAATTAGTAATTAGTCTGTTTACTACCTTAAAGCTATAACCCGGGGCAATCATAATTCCAGTACTACTTTGTAAAACTGAAGTTCCTTTGTTTTGAAGATATTTTTTTAAAGCCAAAAGTGCGTTTTTTGTACTGTGGTGACCAGGTAGATTGTATGGGTCCCATTGTGATATATAGAACTCATTAATGTTCTCCAACTGCTTTACTCCAAGCCAATAAAGGCTTTCAAGAGTTCTTACAGTAGTTGTGCCAGTGCTGGTAATGTTATCCTCAAATTTTAATAGTAAATCAATAGTTTTTTCTTCAACGAAAAAATGTTCTATATGCATTTCGTGATCAGAAATTTTTTCACTTTTAACGGGTTTAAATGTTCCGGCTCCAACATGGAGTGTTACATTGGTAATGTCAATATTGTTTCTATTTAATTTGTCAATCACGTTTTCTGTAAAATGCAGACCTGCTGTAGGAGCTGCAACAGAACCTTTGTGATTTGAGTATACTGTTTGGTATCTTGATAAATCAATTTCTTCAGTATCTCTGTTTAAATAAGGAGGAATAGGGATGTTACCAATGTTTTCAAGAATTTCAGCAAATGTAAAACTATTGTTGTCCCATGAAAAATTAATGATTTGAGCATCATCTAAAATTTCCTCACGTTCAATTGTGATGGTTATTTCCTGGTTGTTGATCGTAATAGATTTTGTTAAAGGTCCATTCTTCCATTTTTTTGAGTTTCCAACAATGCATTTCCATGAACAAGATTGTTTTGTTTGAAAAACTAAATTTAAATCAGATGGATTAATTGGCTCTAAACAAAAAACTTCGATGTTAGCACCGGTTGTTTTTTGAAACTGAATACGGGCTTGTATTACTTTAGTGTTGTTAAATACTATTAGGCTGTTTGAAGGTATATATTTATGTAGGTTGTGAAACTGGTTTTCTTCAATATTATTATTCTTATATATCAGTAGTTTTGAGTCTTCTCTGTTTTTTAAAGGGTATTTTGCTATTTTTTCTGGTGGTAATTGGTAGGTATATTCCTGAATACTAATGTTGGGTTTATTCATTGTAAAATCTCTATGTACTTAAAAATTAACTGCTAATAAAAAACGATTGCAAAAATAGTCAACTTTATTCAATTGTACAGAAGTATTTTTATAATTTCAGGTTCGAAAAATTAATGAATTAATATTAGAAACTAATGGCAATTGGTATAGGAGATCGAGTACGTTTTTTAAATGAAGTAGGAGGAGGTATCGTTAGTAGAGTTGAAGGTGGAAAAATGGTGTTTGTTTTAGATGACGATGGTTTTGAAGTTCCATCTTTAATTACGGAAGTGGTTTTGGTGGAGAAGAAGGTACAGGATAGGCAATCGGATACTGTGGAAAGTGATGATTTTAATGAGGAGTTAATTGAAGAGTCGGAGGAAGAAGGGAATCCAAAGATTTTATTAGCATGTCTAAGGAATGCAACAATGCCAACAAATGTTACGCTATACCTAATTAACGATTCTAATTTTTATCTGTTCTACACTATAGGTTTGGTTGTTGAGGATCAGGTTGAAAATCAATTTTCTGGTAGTATAGAACCAAATACTAAGATTGAATTAAAAGATTATAATATAACACAGCTTGATGGAGCTAAGTATGTAGTTAATGTATTGATGTATAGAAAATGTGTTCCCTATAAACCTAAAGACTCTATTACATACAACTTGAAATTTAGTGGATCGAAATTGTTAAAAGATGGTAGCTATGTTGCTAATGAATATTTTAATGAAAAGGCTTATTTAAACTACGTGTTAAAAGGTGTTTTAGAAGAAAAGCTTGAAGATTTAACAGGTAAAAAATTCAATAGTATAGTAAGAGAAAAAGAGAGCGTGAAGAAGGTTGTAAAGCCTAAAAGGAGGGATGATGATCAGGTGTTGGAGGTAGATCTGCATATTCATGAATTATTGGACGATGTTAGAGGTTTAAGTAATAAGGAGATGTTGGGTTACCAGATTGAAAAGTTCCATGAGATTATGGAGCAAAATAAAAAGAATAAGAACAAGAAAATTGTTTTTATTCATGGTGTTGGTAATGGTGTTTTAAAAAATGAGTTGCGAAAATTATTGGATCGTAAATATAAATGGCATAGCTATCAGGATGCCTCGTTTAAGGAATACGGTTTTGGTGCTACAATGGTGATAATATAGTTTATAAATTAAAGAAAATTATTGAAAGCTCTAATTTGAATGAAGATTCAAGTTAGAGCTTTTTTTATGTCAAATGGTCAGGCTATAATATTGCTAATAGATAATTTTTATGATCTAATTTTTAAATTACTATAAAATTATTCTGATGTAATTATATAATATTTAAATACCTATATAGTATTTTTAAATGTTAATATAAAAAAATATAATTTAATAATCTAAAGTAATTTGATATAATACAATAAAAAAAAAGATACATACAAATAAAAATAAGATAGATAAAACTTTGATTATTAATAAATATTTATAAGATTTGAATTTATTTTGATATATTATACATATATTTTTAATATATAGACAGTATTATATGCATTATACTAAATTTACAAGGAAAGACTTTTTATATAAGTTGGATGAAATTACTGCCTATAGTATTCGCGAAGCTGAAATTCGTAATGCTGTAAGTAGTTATGGTTATAATCAATCCAGACTTAATGAAGGTAGGCGGTTGTGGGAGAATTTAAGGTTGTTGTATATAGAAGCTCAGGATAAGGCTAAACTTAAAAGATCATGCCACGCAGAAAAGAAAAGTATGCAAAAAGAGATTCATAAAAATTATATGAAATATCTCAAGTTGGCTAGGATTGCTTTTGTTGATAATATTGAAGCTCAAGAATCGTTAATGTTATTAGGTGTAAGGGCAAGGACTTATGATAAGTGGTTTGTTCAGGTGTCTGTTTTTGTGAATAACTTAAAATCAAATTCTTTGTATTTAAAATCGATGGCAGAATTTGGTATAAAAGAAAAGGATCTGAATGGATTGAAGAAGCAATTGGTTGAGCTTAATGAGTTGTCGGATAAGTGTGTAAGAGTTACTGCTGTTGTTCGAATGTTGAATGATAAAGTAAAAAAAGAAACTATAGAAGTTCAGCAGTGGGTTAGTAGTTATCTTAAAGTAGCTAGAATAGCTTTGGAAGATAATCCAGAAGTATTGTCTTTGTTAGGGATAATGGGTAAAAGTTAAAAAAAAATAAGTGATAAAGAATTGTATTTTGTCACATAAAATATATAGTTAATGTTAATATTAGCGGTGTTGGTATAAAATAAATTAATCAGGTTCTATATGTTGTAACTAATAAATGCGGTCTTCGTACAAACGAATTAAGTAAAAATGCTACTTAAAATAATATTATTGTTATTTTTGACGAGGATCGTGGAAGTTGGGGCTTGAATTTTTAAAGTATTGTGTGTTGAATAGATCTTATATATTACAATATTTGTTGTTTGTAATGTTGTAATGTGTTGATACAAAATGTGAATGCTATCAAATTGGGACCTTGATAGTACAAATTAGTTAAAACCATGACCGTGAAAACCAGGAGTCATTATATATTACGATTATGATGAAAAACTTAAACCGATTGATGTTTGTGTGCCTTCTAGCAATGTCATTTGTTATTTTGAAAGCGCAAACAGGGCCAAGTAAAAAGGAGGTTAAAATGATCAAGGAGTATTTTGGTCATTCTACAAGTTCACTAAAGGGTTCTTCTTTAAAAGGACTAAGCGGTGCTATATCTTCATTGGAAGATTCTTATTGTTCTACTGATGAATTTGTGAATATTACCGTGCCTGATCCTTCTTTGTTTTCTCCTACTGCAACACGCGTAGTTTGGGAAATTGTTGTTAGTGTAGCCGGAAATCCTGAAAATCATGATGAGTGGGGAGAAGTAATTAATCCGGGTACTGTTGATGCATATTTAGAGTTTTATCCTCAGCGTGTAGCTCCTCAATTTAGGAACGATTATGATATATGGATTGGGTATTCCGTGTTAAATGCTGCAGGTTTACCTGCTGGTGGCTCGGGATTTGATACGGGTAATAGTGATAATACTAGAGTCTACAAATCTCCAACTATATATAATTTAACAGCTAATGCAACTTCTATTTGTTCTGGTAATTCTGTTGTTCTAACACTGAATAATTCAGAATCAGGTTATGCCTATCAGTTATTAGTTGATGGAAGTAATGCTACAAGTTCAACTGATGGAGTTGATGGTTCACCTATTAATTGGACAGTAGATGTTGCCGGTACCTATACTGTTGAAGTATCCAGAAAAACTGGTAGTTCTTGTACTAATACGATGAATGGTTCCCCTGTTTTAACTGTCTATAATAATCCAGTTCTAACTACAAGTGGCGATGTATCAATATGTAGTGGTAATTCAACGATTATAAGTGCAACAAGTGATATGGATCCAGATGTTACATATACTTGGGATGATGGATCAGGTGGATCTCCTGAGCACACAGGGGCATCCTTTGATGTATCACCAACAACCACGACTACTTATACGGTCAGAGGAACAAATAATACTACTGGTTGTTTTTCTGAAGAAATAATAATAGTAACAGTTAATACTCGTCCAACCGTTTCTTTATCCGGAGATGCTACAATTTGTAATGGTACATCTGCGGATTTAACTTTTGATTTTACTGGCACTGCACCCTGGACAGTAATATATAATGATGGAGCTGATCAAACTTTTTCAACAAGTGATGATCCTTATATACTAACAGTAAATCCTGCTTCTACAACTTCATATAGTTTAGTTAGTGTAGAAGATGCAAATAGCTGTTTTGCTAATGCCTCTGAATTGAGTGGATCAGCGACAGTTACGGTAAATGAAAGACCAACTGGAGTTCTGAGTGGGAATTCAACTATTTGTAATGGAGGTTCAACAACAATACATTTTGATTTAACTGGAACTGGTCCATGGGATGTTACATATAATGATGGAACAGATCATACTATTACGGTAAATACAGCATCTTATGATTTGGTGGTAAGTCCTACTTCAACAACGACTTATAGTTTTACTGGCTTAAGTGATGGTAATTGTACATCTAATGTTGGAGAATATACAGGTACAGCAACTGTTACAGTAATAGAGCGTCCAACAGGAAGTATTTCTGGTGATGCTACTATTTGTAATGGCGACAATACAGATCTTACTTTTACTTTAACAGGAGTAGGTCCCTGGGATATTACTTATAATGATGGTACAGATCATACTGTTACTGCTAATGCTTCACCTTATTATTTAACAGTTTCTCCTTCAGCTACAACAACCTATACTATTACAGGATTGTCAGATAGTCAGTGTACGTCTAATTCTGGTGATCTGTCAGGTTCTGCTATTGTTACTGTAAATCCAAGACCTACAGGAGTAGTAAGTGGAACAACTACAATATGTGATGGAGATGTAGCTCAGGTTAGTTTTACTCTAACGGGAACGGCTCCTTGGAGTTTAATCTATAATGATGGTACTGATCATGTTATTAATAATATATTATCAAGTCCTCATATAATTACTGTTTCACCGACTGTTACTACAACTTATAATTTAGTAAGTCTCTCTGATAATAATGGTTGTGATGCTCAAAATGGTGAAATGACAGGTAGCGCTGTTGTATCAGTTAATGAACGACCAACTGCAATAATAAGTGGAAATGAAACCATATGTAATGGAGATAATGCGAACTTAACAATAAATTTTACAGGTACAGCACCTTGGAATTTAACATATAATGATGGTTCAGATCACGTAATTAACGGTATTAATGTGGCATCATACAATTTAGTCGTATCTCCAACCTCCAATGCAACTTATGTTATTTCAGCTTTATCGGATGCTAATTGTACTGCAGTTCCATCTGATTTAACAGGATCAGGAACTGTGACTGTGAATGCACGACCTACAGGAATTGTATCTGGTGATGCAACAATATGTAATGGTGATAATACGAATATATCATTTACTTTTACAGGTGTTGGACCATGGGATTTAACATATAATGACGGTACATCTGATATCATTGTTAATAATATTAATACGAACCCTTATATTGTTAACGTGAGTCCTAGCACTACAAGTGTATATAGTATTGTAGCTCTTTCTGATCAATTATGTACTTCCATAAATAGTGATTTTTCAGGTCCCGCTACAGTTACAGTTAATGAAAGACCTACAGGAGTTGTATCTGGTAATGCCACTATTTGTGATGGAGAGAGTACAGATATTACATTTACCTTAACTGGATCAAGTCCTTGGGATTTAACATATAATGATGGTACAGATCATACTGTTACAGTTAATTCTAGCCCATATGTGTTAAGTGTATCGCCTAGCACAACTACTGCATATCAAATTACGTCGTTGGCGGACGCTTCATTATGTTCATCACAGGCTAGTGAAATTACTGGTTTAGTAACAATTAATGTAAACCCTAGACCTCAAGCTAGTATTTCCGGAGATAATTCTATTTGTATTGGCGAAACTACTGATCTTACTTTTAATCTTATAGGTACTGGACCTTGGAATATTACCTATAATGATGGAACAACCGATTATACGATTAATAATATAACTAATAGCACTCATGTAGAGACTATTACGACATCAGCCTCAGCTACTTATGTTGTGGTTGGATTGAGTGATGCATTATGTACATCACAAAGTTCTGATTTAACTGGTTCTGCATCTGTTACTGTTAACCAAGTTACTGCTAACCTTAGTGTTAGTGCTCCAAGTCCTGGAGCAACTACAGTATGTGCTGGTGTTGATGTAACATTTAATGCAGCTGCTACTGATGGTACTGGAAACTATAGTTATAACTTTCATCTCATCAGAGGAGGTGTTGATCAGTCTGTTCATTCGGGTTCAGCAACATATACTACACCAGATTTACAAAATGGAGATCAAATTTATGTTGTTGCAACTGATAATACTACGTCATGTACAGATAATTCTGACATTATTGCAATGACAATCAATGCAAATCCTGTTCCAGTTCTTAGTATTACTAGTGCCGGAGGAAATGAAGTTTGTTTTGGTACTCCAGTAGATTTTGTTGCTTCATCAGGATTTGACAGATACATTTTTTATAGAAATGGAACAGAAGTACTTCAGGATGGAACCTCAAATACATTAATTACTACAGTTTTAGAAAATGGTAATACGGTTAATGTAGTTGCATATGAAGGTGATTGTTTTGGAGCTTCCACTTCTATAACAATGAATATTCATGATTTGCCTGCGATTACATTAGTGAGTGACAAGACAACTGTTTGTGAAAATGAAGTAGTAACTTTTACTGCATCAGGTTCTGGGTCTGGTTCTTTGACTTATCAATTTGTTGTAAATGGAAATCCTCAAGGTAGTCAAAGTGCTACAAATACATTTACTTGGTCTGCCACAAATGATTTTGATGTAGAAGCAATTGTTTTTGACAGTTTCAATTGTGAACTAACAAGTGAAACAATTCATGTAACTATTAGCAAACCAGTTGCAACCTTAATTTCTGATAAAACATTAATTTGTGAGAATGAGGATATTACATTCACAGCTGGTGGTGGTGATAATTATGAATTTTTTATTGATGGTGTAAGTGTTCAAGGACCAGGAATTAATAATGAATATATTTCTAATACATTAGAAAATAATGATAATGTAACTGTCCAGGTTACAGATGCTTATGGTTGTGTTGCTACTCATTCAGGAATATCAATTACTGTAAATCCGGTTCCAGTAGTTTCCTTGTCAAGTTCAGATATTGATAATACTATATGTGCTAATGATGAAGTTACATTTACAGCAACAGGTGGAGATGTATATGAATTTTTTGTAGATGGAGTTAGTGTGCAGGGACCTGGAGGTAATGATGAATATATTACTACATCATTGTCTGATGGAGAGGAAGTTACTGCAATAGTTTCCTATAGTACTTCTGGTTGTTCAGCTACAACAAGTGGTATTACAACAACTGTTAATCCACTACCAACGCCAACTTTAACTATTGCACCAAGTAATTCGTTCATTAGTGGAACAAATGTTACATTGACTGCAGGTGGAGGTACTGAATACGAGTATTTTATAAACTCAACTGTCTCACAATCAAGGGATGTAAATAATATTTATAGCTCAAATTCTTTTGTAGATAATGATATTGTTACTGTAGATGTTTACGATATAAATAATTGTATGTCATCAATAGATACAATTATGCATGTCTTTGATAATATAGTTTTGCTAGATGTTTTGTCTACAGAACCTTCTTATTGTGAAGGAGGTACAGGTGTTAGTGTATATGTTGGGGGAGTTCCTCAGGACGGAGTTACCTATGAGTTAATAAGAGGTTCTGATAATTCAATTGTAGGCTCTTCTATTATGTTTAGTAGTTCAAATCCTATTGATGTTCGTTGGGATAATATTACAGGAACTGAAGAATATAGAGTTGAGGCTTATTATACATCAGTACCGGGGGTACGATTTGAAATGAATAATAGGGTTACTATTACTGAATATTCTTTACCGACTATTTATAATTTGACTCCAACTGGTTCAGTAACTGGTTGTAATGGTGGGGCTGGTCATGTGATCTCCTTAGATAATTCACAATCAGATGTGGAATATACATTATTACTAGATGATGCCCCTGTCGAAGTATTGATAGGAAGTGATGGATCACAACTAGACTTTAGTGCTCAGTTGGGAATTGGTACATACACGATTATAGCTCAGAATATTAATAGTGGATGTCAGCGTTATATGGCTGGAACCTTTGCTATAGTTGGTGATGGATCCGATGTTCCGTTTGGGGTTTATGTTATTAATCCTGCAAATCCATCAGATATTACAGATGGTAGATATTGTGAAGGACAAGCTGGAGTAGAAATTGGTTTGGATGGATCTTTGGATAATAGTGTTACTTACAAATTATTCCTGGATGGTAATGATACAGGTATTTCTGCTGTAGGAAATAATGGAGCTATTACATTCGGTACAATTGCTGCTGAAGGAACATATACTGTTCGAGTTGAATCTGCTTCCGGATGTCAGTTTCCTATGACAGGTTATGCAGATGTATCTGTTATTTCTAACCCAACTGCTTACAATGTTGTTGCTGATAATAATGGACATTATTGTGCAGGTGATGCAGGGGTAAGTATAAGTATTGATAATCAGGAACAAGGTGTTGACTATAGTTTATATTTAAATAGTACTACATTAATAGAAACGATTACAGGTACAGATGCTGTTGGTACTCCATTAGTATTTACCGGTTTACAAAATACAGCAGGTGTTTATTCTGTACAAGCAAGAGTTCCTGATGTTGATTGTACTACAGATATGGTTAATACTGTTGAAGTTCAGGTAGATGCATTGCCAACAGTGTTTGATTTGACAAGTGATGGAGATTACTGTTCTGGATCGTCAACTTATATTAATATGTCAGGATCAGAATCTAATGTTAATTATTCATTACATAATCTGGATGATGATTCATATGGAGCGTCTGTGGCTGGAACTGGTGGTGTGTTACAGTTAGAGGTAACAGCATCAGGTAATTATGAAGTTGTTGCTCAACGTAACGACGGTGTTACATCTTGTCAATCTATTATGAATGGAACTTTTGTAATTACAGAAAAACCTTTGCCAGAAGACCGCTTTATATCAGAAACTTATAATGGAACAGGTTGTGACGATGGATCAATTGTAACAGTTATAATGTCACAGTCGGGTGTTCAATATACCCTTGTTAAAAAAGTTGGAGCAAATTACTATGACGCTGGTCTACCATCAATTATGGGAGATGGTAATGACATTGATTTTGCTCCTATAGTAGATAAGGATAATGCAGAGTATACCGCAATGGCCACACTAGATGGTTGTTCTATATATTTATCGGGTAGTGTATTTATTGACATTGCAGGTGTATTAACTAAGCAGGTGGTTACTGGAGAAGGTGAAATTTGTAATGGAGATCCAGGTGTGATATTTGGTTTAAATGATACAGAATCAGGAGTTACTTACGAATTATGGTTAAGTCATAAATATGGTGTTTCAGGAGAAAGTGCAGAAGAAGTAATCGTAGGTAATGGAAGTGCTATGGATTTTCCAACTGTTAATAATGAAGGAGAATATCTTGTTATAGGAACTTCAGCAAGTTGTACAATTGAAATGGCGAATAGAGTAGTATTAAATGTAAATCCATTACCTGAAGCGTACCGCATGATTGGATCAGGAGAATTCTGTGATATGGCTGATGGAGCTGAAATTTCTTTAGATAATTCAGAAGAAGGCGTGTCTTATATGCTTCAATACGATAATGGTACTATTTTGGGTGATGCATTGAGTACACCAGCTATAGGTGGGGCTGCAACAGATACTATTACTTTTGGTAAGTTTACTGATATAGGAACATATACTGTTATAGCAACAACTGATAAAGGATGTACATCTAGTATGAATGGTTTTGTAATTACTCAGTTAAGTCCAGCTCCTGTCAACCAGCTCATTGAATTTGATAATGATTTATATTGTGAAAGTGATGCTGGAGTAGAATTCAGGTTAACTGATCATGAACCAAATGTGGTATATCAAGTAATTGATGAAACTAGTAATAGTGTAGTTGCCGAAGTATCAGATAGTGATCCAGCAGCTTCAGGAGTTCTTTCACTTGGTATGTTTACTGAAGGTACCTATAGTTTTGTAGCCTCAAGAGGAGGTGATGCTTGTGAAATTTCAATTAATAACGGAACTTCTGTTACTCTTGCAAGTGTTCCTCAGCCTACATCGCATGCAGTCTATGCTGATGCAACAAATGTATGTGGTTCAGTAGGCACCAATGTTGGTATTACAGATTCAGAGGCGGGAAGGACTTATAGGTTAGAAGATTCAACAGGACCTATTCAAGATGCTATTGCCAGTGTTTCTGGAGAAGCTATTTCATGGGCTGTTGCAGATATAGGAACATCAGAAATTTATGAAATTTATGCTGAAGCAGATGGAGGATGTGATTTATTAATGGGAACCGTTGAAGTTAATTTTAAAGATGCTCCCGCATTACCAGATTATGAGTTGTCGTCTAATGAATATTGTGAAGGAGAAGATGGTATTTCTATAGTTATACATAATACAGAACCTGATAGAGGATATCAATTAAAGAATATAGATGGAACTACAGTCGGTTTTGATGATGGAAATGGAGGAGATATTTTATTTGAAAATATTCAAGAAGGTGAATATTATATTATCGCTCGTAATTATGAGAGTGGATGTGCTACTTATAGCTTTGAAAACTTTACTATAGTAATGAATCCTACACCAAATGTTGAGATTTTACAAATAGGTAATCTTGATTGTACCGAAATGTGTTACGGATTAACAAGTTCAGATGAAATCATCCTTGATAATTCAGCACCTGAAGAAGATCTTACTGTATATAGTTTATTACTTAATGGATTGGATATTCAGCCTGAGACAGTAGATAGTGTCGGAAGAGGACGTGCAATAAACTATGGATCCAGAGCAGATGCAGGTATCTATACAGTTCGTGCTACAAGTATAAAAGGATGTACCTCAATTATGGATGGAACTGTATATTTAGAAGAGTTTCCATTAAATGCTGAAGATGATTATTTAATCTTGACTAAAGGTGAAAATGCAGGAACAATTATAGTAGCAGGTCAGGATGAGACTGTAAATGATACCTGGAATGTGAGTATTGATTTCTTAGGTGATCCTGAGACAGGAAATAATGGTAATTTAAGATTCTGGTTTGACCGTCAAGGTGGAACATCTACGGATATTTCTAGTGGTTCTGTAACTATTGACGAGATTTCTAGTGTATTAGTATACACTAAGAAACCAGGATTCTTTGGAAAAGATTCTGTTCAATATTTCTTTAAAAATACGGACTATTTAGCACCAAGAGAAAGAATTGACTCTGCTTGGGTACATATATTTGTTGGCAATAAAGATTTAGATGCTGAAAATGCCTTTATTATACCTAATGCATTCTCACCAAATGGTGATGGTATAAATGATTACTTCAGGATTAGTGGAATTGAGGAAGCTGGTATATATACAGCTGAAAAATCCAAATTAGAGGTATTCAACAGATGGGGCGCTTTAGTATATAGATCTACTGGAGATACCTATGGTGAAGATGATGAGTGGTGGGATGGTACATCTACTACAGCAAATATGGTTTCTATAGGTACAGACTTACCAAATGGTACATACTTTTATGTATATACTGTTGAAGTAAATCTTGCTACAGAAGAAACTGTACAGGTTAAAGAGTATAGTGGATATATTGAATTAAGAAGATAATGTAGATAACTAACTTTAATCTTAACTAAGAAAAAATAGTACCATGAGATATAACCAGATATTTAAATTGTTGATTGTGTTATTAGTTGGAATGAATTTTTCGACGATAACCTTTGGACAAGATGTGGCTCAGTACAATCATTATATTGCGAATCAGGGTTTATTAAATCCTGCTTATAATGGAACACGCGATGTTATTAGTGGTTTACTAATAAATCGTAATCAGTGGATTGGTATTGAAGGAGCTCCAATGAATCAATCACTCAATGTACATGGACCCCTGGAGGATACTAACTTAGGTTTTGGTGTTTCCATCATGAATGATATGATTGGTTTTTCCAGAACCACAGATGCTATGATTGCAGCATCTTATAAGCTGGAAATTGATAGAAGGAGGTTTTTATCTTTGGGATTACAAGTAGGAGCCAGTTCAATTGTTTACGATGGTACTAAAGCTGTAACAGATCAGTATGGTGATCCTGTTTTTGCAGGTAAACAATCTAAAATAGGAATGAATGTAGGTTTTGGTGCCTATCTGTTTGAGGAAGATTATTTTGTTGGTTTTTCCGTACCTAAAATGTTCTCAAATAACTTTGATGAAGCTAACGAGACTTTCAAAAATACACTGGATTTCAAAAATATGACAATGTATTTATATGGAGGTTATGTTTTTGATTGGGGTGATGTAAAAGTAAAACCTACTTTATTATTTAGAGAGGTATATGGTGCGCCTTTACAGTTTGATGTATCAGGTAATGTGTTATTGATGGAAACGTTATGGTTAGGTTTATCCTATAGATCAATTTCAGATGTTGTGTTTTTAGCAGAATTTAAACCGAATCCTAAATCACCTTATACATTCAGATATTCTTTCGATTATTCTTTAAGTTCTCTTAATCAATATGCAAAAATTGGTTCTCACGAAATAGGTATCCAATTTGATTTTACGTTTAATAAGAGAGCAGGAATGCGATCTATCAGATATTTTTAATGTATAAATTATTTGATCTTATTTTTATTGTAAAATAGAATCTAATATTATTAACAGTATATAAATTTTTTCCTAACTTAAATTAGCTTTGTCAATAATTACGGGCAATTTGAGAAAAGACAACTTAATCATAGCTTTAATATCTTTAATTATGAAGAAGATTACACAATACATAGTTCTTTCCCTTTTTATTTTTCTTGGAACAATTAGTGTTCAAGGGCAAAGTAAATTAGTTAATAAAGGAGATAGTTACTATAAAAAAGCTGAGTATTACCAAGCACTACAATCCTATTTAGAAGCGCAAAATGAAGGCGAAAAACTTAGTGGTGAAGTGAAAGTTAAAATGGGAAAATGTTATTACGAGTTAAATAATATTGAAAGGGCACTGACAACATTACTAGAAGTTGAAGATCAGTTGTCTACTAAAGATGATTATATGGTATATGCCCAGGTTTATCAAAGATCAGGTTTATATGCAAAAGAAGATAGAGGTGCAATTTTTTGGTATGAAAAAGCTTTAAAAGCCGGTGCAAATCCAGTACAGGTTAACGAATTAATAGAGTCTTGTAATTGGGCTGCAGCTCACGAAGAGATAGAACCATATCGTGTAAATCCATCGCCAATTTTTACTTCTGGTCAATCGTTTGGTATACAGTATTATAAGAATGGAGTTGTTTATTCTTCTGCATCAGAGGAGGGTTCTAAAAATGTCGATAGACAAGGTAAATCATTTTTGAATTTATATTACTCTGATTTAAAAGGTAATGAAATACAAAAAGGAAGTCTTTTTTCTAAAAGTTTGGTGTCGCCTTATCATATAGGAGCTATTTCTTTTACTTCTGATTTTAATACAATGTACTTTACAAAAGTAGTGCGAGTAAAAGGAGGAGAGAGCCGTTTAAAGCTATTTAAAGTAAATTATGAAGGTAATGACTGGGGAAAGGAAATAGAGTTACCATTCATTAACGATAAGTATGATTATGGGCATCCTGCAGTGTCTCCGGATGATAAATTTTTATATTTTGTTTCAAATATGGAAGGAGGACAAGGAGGAAAGGATATTTACAGAGTAGAAAGATTACGTGGAGGTATGTATGGAACTGTTAAAAATCTGGGTCCTGAAATTAATACCTACGGTGACGAGGTTTTTCCTTTTGTTAGTAAAGATAATGTATTGTACTTTTCTTCAGATGGACATTATGGATTTGGTGGATTAGATATATTTAGAGCAGATTATGAGGATGGAGCATGGAAAAATGTAAGAAATATGTTAAAACCATTTAATGATGTGGCAGATGATTTTGCTTATGTTGTTAATCCTAAAGATCCTGAGCAAGGTTTCCTTTCCAGTAGCCGTACAGAAACTGGTGATGATGTAATCTTTACTGTAGAGTTTGTAGGTGAAAAAGATGAACCAGAAGTTGAACCGGAATTACCAAAAGAAGGTGATGTAATTGCATTAGAAGATTTACCTGAGGAACAAGGTCCTGTACAAGAAGATGCTAAAATTGATCTTTCAGCATATCCAGCTGTATTTTCAGCTAAGGTGAAGTCCACATTTAATAATTTAGCTGCTAAAGGTGTTAAAGTGGATATCATTGATGATGCTACAGGTAAAATCATTGCTAGTGGTATTTCAGATGATAAAGGAGTCTTTAATATTGATATTCCGGATGAGTATCGAAAAGATGGTCAGGAGTTGGAATTAGTATTCTCAAAAGAAGGAGAATTTAATTCAAAAAGAATGATTCTAAATATTATGGAACTGGCTGATTTAAATGAAAATGGATTGTCGTTAACTCCAATATTTAATGATGAAGTTTTAGATGATATTAGTGGAATGGTGCTTTATTATGTAGGTACAGAGCTTACAGAAGAAAGTAAAAAGACATTAGACAGATTGGCTACATATCTTCAAAATAACCCTCAAATTGTGGTTAAATTAAATTCTCATACAGATGCCAGAGGAAGCAAATTGGATAACTTATTCACATCACAACGAATGGGTGAAAAAGTAGAAGAAATGCTAATGAAGAAAGGTGTTGATAGTGAGGCTACAATCCCTAGAGGATATGGAGAAAGATATATAGTAAATAAATGTAAAAGAGGTGTTCTTTGTAGTGATGAAGAACAACTTAAAAATAGAAGAATAGAGGTGGTTGTTTGGAGAGTTAAAAAATAAGAACTGTTAAAGACCATAAATTAAATAAAGATGAAATCAACATACATTATATTTCTTGCAGTATTTACTTTAATATTTAGTTCCATTTCGGCTCAAAATAAAGTAGATAAATTAGGACCTTTGCGAACTTCAAAAAAGATAGTTAGTGTTTTTGAGCTTTCTGATAAACCTGATTATGCAATACAAATTATTGCATTAAAGTATCCTGCAGGCGAACCTGGCTTCTTTAATAATGTGCAGGAAGCCAGAGAGTTTGATTGTGCAGATGGTTATATGAAATATTGTGTGGGAAGTTACGAAACGCATAAATCTGCAGAAAATGAATTGATTTATTATCGCGATTTAGGGTATACTCAGGCATTTATAGTAAATACAAGTAAATATACGCTTAAGAGCAACAATAATTATTCTGGTAATACTAAATTTAAGCCAGATCCAAATAAAACTTATACCATACAATTAAGTGCTTTTAGATTCCCTGTTTATCTTAGTCATTTTAAAGGAATTGAGCAAGATGATATTATGGAGTTTTATTTGAAAGATAAGATTTACAGATATACAACAGGTAAATATAAGTATGAGGAAGCTGTAGCTGAATTAGGTAAAATTAAAGATAAAGGCTTTAAAAATGCTTATGTTACCGAATTAGATGCTTATCTACCGTATCAAATAGAATAAAAGATATATATTTGCAGACATATAGCAAGTCAGTCTATCGCCATTTATGGAGGAAAGTCCGGGCAATGCAGAGTACCATGCTTCTTAACTGGAAGATACCTGTGAGGGTATAGTAATGCAACAGAGAATAACCGCCTTATTTATAAGGTAAGGGTGAAAAGGTGAGGTAAGAGCTCACCGGTACTTATGGTAACATAGGTAGCCGTGTATCTCATGGATTGCAAGACCAAATATATCACGATTTCTTCGGATACAGAGCTACTCGTTTTGATGTTTTTACAGTCGTGAGGGGTAGGTTGCTGGAGCTTATGGGTAACTATAAGCCAAGACAAATGATAGACCATTCATCTAATGAATGACAGAACCCGGCTTATCGACTTGCTATTTTTTTTCTTTTTCTTACCTAATTTTAACCAAAGAAATTCTATTATGAAGGAGGTTATTTCTAAGGCTATTAAATATCTCACTGAAGACATATGGCGCATTCAAAAGTTTCAACTTTCCCGGCCTCATGTTATTATCATAAATACGCTACGAATTCTCTATTTAGCCATTAAAGGTTTTATTTACGATAAATGTCAGCAGAAAGCTTCTGCATTAACATTCTATTCATTAATGTCAGTTGTTCCTTTAGTTGCATTACTCTATGGTATTGCATTAGGTTTTGGTTTTGATGAGACCTTAAAATTAGAATTGACGCAAAAAATGGCAGGTCAAGAGGAAGTGTTAAGTTACATACTCGATTTAGCAGAAAGGTATGTTAAAAGCACTAAAAGTGGCATCATTATAGGAGTGGGGCTTGTAATCTTGTTTTGGTCTGTAATGCAGGTTTTAGGTAATATAGAACAAAGTTTTAACGATATATGGGAAGTAAAAAGATCGAGAAGTTTTGCCCGTAAGTTCACAGATTATATCGCTTTAATGATTGTTGCTTTCTTGTTTTTGATTTCGAGCAGTAGTATGATTGTTTTTGTTTCGGCAAAATTTAATAATTACGAGGTTTTAAGTTATTTAGGGAGTACATTAACTATGGTTATGCCATACGTTATTATTTGTTTGGCTTTTACCATGCTTATATTAATCATGCCAAATACAAAAGTTAATGTATTTTCTGCAATTGTTGGAGGTGTTGTAGCCGGAGTATTATTTCAGGTTCTACAATATTATTTTATCCATTTTATGGTGGGAGTTTCCAGATATAACGCTATATACGGTAGTTTTGCAGCTCTACCTTTATTTTTATTCTGGATGCAGGCTAGTTGGCTGATTGTAATGTTTGGTGCTGAAATATCATTTGCGATACAAAATGTAGATAGTTTTGAGTTTGCGGCTGATACAAAAAATATCAGTGTTGAATATAAGAGAGTAGTTGCCTTATTGCTCTGTTATGAAGTTATTAAGCGATTTGAGCAAGGAAAAGAGCCTGTGAATACATTGATGTTATCTGTTCATTTAAAACTGCCTATTCGCCTTATAAATGAAATAGTTTTTGATCTTGTAAAAAGTAATGTTTTAATTGAGGTAGCAAAAGATGGTAGGGGTGAAACGGCCTATCAGCCAGCTTTAGATATTAATAAGTTATCTGTTTCAGTAGTTTTGAATATGTTGGAAACTACCGGAAGTAAAAACCTTCACTTTGAAGAAACTGAGGATATGATTAAAGTTAAAAAAGTAGTTGAACGTTTTAAAGAAATGCGTGCCTCGTCCACTGAAAATGTATTATTAAAAGATTTATAAAAGAAAAGAGCTTCCTAATGGAAGCTCTTTTTATGCCGGCCGCATCAATTATGGACTATTTAAACTCCTGTATACAGGATTTGAGTGTTTGTAATCCTCGGTAATCCTCCGTATCATAAAGATAACCCGAAGGTGAGGCCCGCCCTAAAACTACATAACTTTACTCGGTTCTATTGTAGTGTTGAGTTTAACAATCTAAATAAAACTGATGCGGTTTTCTTTGTATCAATCTTACATAACAAAAGTAGTTTAATTTTTACTTCTATCCAAGAATTATCAAGGGTTTTGATTATTTTTTATGCTGTAAAATTTTGCTACATTTCAGTGTTTTTTTTGTTTAAAATTTCGCAAATGGTTTTCTTTACAGATTACCAGAAACTTATGAAATGAAGTATTCGATTATAGATATTGAAACAACGGGAGGTAATTTTAAAAATGGTAAAATTACAGAGATTGCCATATACGTGCATGATGGAAAAAATGTAATTGATGAATTTGTTTCATTAATAAATCCTGAACAATTTATTCCTCCCTACATTACACAATTGACTGGTATCAGTAATGAAATGGTAGTTAGTGCTCCTAAGTTTTATGAAATAGCAAAAAGAATTGTTGAGATTACTGAAGGAAGCGTTTTTGTAGCTCATAATGCCAGTTTTGATTATGGTTTTATTCAAGAGGAATTTCGTGCCCTTGGATATGAATTTAAAAGAGATACGCTCTGTACAGTCAAATTAAGTAGAAAATTATTACCCGGCTATAGTTCTTATAGTCTTGGGAATTTATGTGTACATCTTAATATAAATAACAACGCAAGGCATAGAGCTGCCGGGGATGCTTTGGCCACAGTTACACTCTTCGAGATATTATTATCAAAGAACCATGGTGTGATTATGCCTTTGGATGGTAATAAATATTTTACTGCAGAAAGTTTACATCCTGAATTAAGCATGGAGTGTATAGAATCTTTACCTGAAGCAGTGGGAGTATATTATTTTTATAATGAAAATAAAGATCTGATTTATATAGGAAAGAGTAAGTGTATAAAGAAAAGAGTTCTGACTCATCTTGGTACAGTTAAAGCTCAAAAAGCAGTAAGAATGAAATCAGAGGTAGCTTCTGTTGACTATTATATTACAGGTAGTGAGTTGGTAGCTTTATTAAAAGAATCAGCAGAGATAAAAAAACATAAACCAAAGTATAATCAAGCTCAAAAGAAGAGTAAAGTAAATGTTGGTTTATATAGTTTTAAAGACAGGAAGGGATATATTCGTTTTAATATTCTTAAAAATGATGGCAGGACAACTCCTCTGAATTCTTTTGAAACTCTAAAAGAGGCTAAGGTGTTTTTGGCAAATCAGGCAGAGAGATATGTGTTATGTCAAAAACTATGTGGTTTAAGCGACTCAGTTGGAAGCTGTTTTCAATATCAGATTAAAATGTGCAAAGGGGCTTGTGTTGATCAAGAGTCACCTGAATTGTATAATATAAGGGCCCGGAAATTTATCGATAGCATGGTGTTTTCGCAAAGTGACTGTGTAATTAAAGACGTTGGTAGAAACGAGGACGAAAATGCTGTTATTGCTATTAGAAATGGCAAATATATGGGGTATGGCTGGGTTGATAAATATCAGACCATTAACTCTATGGATCAAATTCTGGATTTTGTTAGTGCAAAAGATGACACTATGGATGCAAGGTTAATTATCAAACGACAGATTCAGGAAAATAAATCTTTAAAAATTATTGGGTTAACAGAAGAGCAATAAAGATTGCGGAAGGCGTAACTTATTTAGGAAATTTACTTTTTAAAACAATAAATCTCTCATGTGCTCCGATTGCAACAATATCTTTTTCATTATTAAAAAAAGCAAAATCGAAAAATAGTTTCTCCTGATCTACAAATTTAAGATGAGCTGAGCATGTTATTGTACTATCAATATTTACCGGGATAAGATGCTTAATATTGATCTCAGCGCTGATAGAAGTATATTCGGGTGGGATTCTTTCATGAACTAATTCACAAACAACCTGCTCCATAAAGACAATAAGTGAAGGAGTAGCCACAAAATCCATATCGCCGGTTTTTAAAAATGATGCCAGCTCCTCCCTTTTGATAATAAACTCTTTAGAGTGATGAATTCCTTGTTTTAAATAGTGACCAACTTCTTCCATTTTAGTGAAATTTAGATATTTTAATTATACCTAAATTTCAAAAAAATGTTTTGATTTATATCAATTTAAAATGATAAAATTCTTTAAAATTCACTGGTGAAGTGAAATACAATATCCTCAAAGTTTTGTTGAGCCAATTGAAGCATATATGATGAGTCTGCTAAAAATACATCGCGCCCTTGTTTATCTTTAGCCATATATTGGTTTTTTCTTCGCTTAAAATCTTCTAATTGTGCTTTATTATCCGATTTAATCCAACAGGCTTTGTATAAGTTAATCGGTTCATATCTACATTTAGCATTGTATTCATGTTCTAAACGATGTTCAATAACTTCAAATTGAAGTGCACCTACTGTTCCAATGATTTTTCGTCCGTTAAACTGACTTGTAAATAGCTGTGCTACACCTTCGTCCATAAGTTGGTCTATACCTTTGGCAAGTTGTTTGGATTTCATTGGATCCGCATTCTCAATATATCTAAATAATTCAGGTGAGAAACTAGGTAATCCTTTAAAGTTTACTTTTTCTCCTTCAGTAATAGTATCTCCAATAATAAAGTTACCAGAATCCGGTAAACCCACGATATCTCCTGGATAGGCCTCATCAATAATTGATTTCTTTTCTGCCATAAAAGCTGTAGGACTGGAGAATTTAAAGTTTTTTCCCTGACGAACATGCAGGTAATTCTTGTTTCTTTCAAATTTTCCCGAACATATTTTTACGAAAGCAATTCTGTTTCGGTGATTTGGATCCATGTTGGCATGAATTTTAAACACAAAACCGGAAAATTTATTTTCATCAGGTAAAATTGTTCTTTGTATTGTATCTGAAGGCTGCGGTTCTGGAGCAATTTCAAGAAAACAATTTAGTAACTCGTTTACTCCAAAGTTATTTAAAGCACTACCAAAAAATACAGGAGCCAATTCGCCTTTTAAATACTCTGAAACTTCAAATTCAGGATATACACCTTCTAAAAGTTCAATTTCTTCTCTTAAAAGTTCAGCTGCGTCATTTCCAATGTATCCTTCAACTTCAGCACTGTTTACATCAGAAATAGCAATGCTTTCCTCTACAGTCTGTTTACTGGCCTCAAATAGATTTAAGTTCGATTCCCAGATATTATATACACCTTTAAAAGAAGGACCGTTACCAATAGGCCAACTTAAAGGTCGTACGCTAATTTTTAGTTCTTCTTCAACCTCATCTAATAAATCGAAGGCATCTTTACTAGGTCTGTCCATTTTGTTAATAAACACCATAACCGGTGTTTTACGCATACGACAAACTTCCATTAACTTTCTCGTTTGTGCCTCAACACCCTTGGCTGCATCAACAACAATAATAACACTATCTACAGCAGTTAATGTTCGGAATGTATCTTCAGCAAAATCCTGGTGACCGGGAGTATCCAGAATATTAACTTTATGATCTTTATACTCAAAACCCATTACAGATGTAGCAACAGAGATACCACGTTGCTTTTCTATTTCCATAAAGTCAGAAGTAGCAGTTTTTTTAATCTTATTAGATTTTACTGCTCCCGCTACATGTATTGCACCTCCAAATAATAGTAGTTTTTCAGTAAGTGTTGTTTTACCTGCATCAGGGTGACTGATTATGGCAAATGTTCTTCTTCTTTGTATCTCCTCAATTAAGCTCATATTCTGTAATTATAAAAACGAGCGCAAATTTAATTAATGTATTGGTATTTTGAAGTTTTGAGACCTACTTTTTAAAGTAAGAATTTAAAGACTACGAATTTTTTATCCGAAACAATAGATTTGTTGTTAATTTATAAGCTGAAGGTTTGATTTTACATAAAATTATTGGATTTTTAAGCTTCGAAATTATAAAAGTAATATTTATGAGTTGGACGAATTATCATGGACACTGTAATTATTGTGATGGTCATGGAAAAATTGAGGATTATATTGTTAAAGCAATAGAGTATAACATGCCTGTAATTGGAATTTCCTCCCATGCTCCAGTTCCTTTTGATTGCTTTTGGACAATGAAAGAAGATCAATTGCAAAACTATGATAATGAAGTAATGCAGTTGCAGGAAAAGTATAAACATAAAATTACAGTTCTTAAATCACTTGAAATAGATTATTTGCCTGGATACGGTGGTTTTAATAAAGCCGTCCTTGATCATATAGATTTAGATTATCGTATCGGAAGTATCCATTTTATTGATAGATTTAAGAACGGAAATTCTTGGGGAATAGATGGAAGCTTTGATGAGTTTAAAGAAGGGTTGAGAGAAATATTTAACAATGATATTCAGTTGGCAGTTAAGCGATTTTATGAGTTAACAAGGGGCCTAATAAAAAATCAGCAGTTTGAAATACTCGGGCATTTTGATAAAATTAAAATGCACAATGTAGTTGAACCATTATTTGATGAATCAGAAGATTGGTATATAAAAGAGGTCGAGTCTGTTTTATCATTGGTTGCTGAAAAAGGAATTATTGTTGAAATTAATACAAAGTCGTATGAAAAAAACGGACTATTATTTCCGGGACCAGAAATATTTCCATTATTAAAAAAATACAATATACCGGTTACAATAAATAGTGATGCACATATTCCTGAAAAACTTCAATCATCTTATACAGAAGTAGCCCTTATGTTAATTGAGGCAGGCTTTACTACTTTAAGAGAATACAAAGATGGAGTTTGGTGCGATGTTGCGTTTAATAAAGATGGATTACAATGGATAGACTAGATTATTCAATGGAGATTATAGATGTTAACGATAAAAAACAAACAGATGCTTTATTATCGTTGATGAATGATTATATGCTTGATGATATGGGCTTAAATGCAGAGTTACCTGAAGAACTGGGTGCTAAAATAGTTAAAGGCTTACAACATCAAAATAATTACATGGGGTTTCTTTTAAAAGAGGGGATAAGGTATGTTGCTCTGGCCAATTGTTTTATTGGATTTTCAACATTTAAGGCAAAGCAGGTTTTAAATATTCATGATTTTGTAGTAACTCCTGATTATAGAAGAAATGGGGCCGGTTATACCTTACTTAGTAATATTAATGATTATTGTAAACAGAATAATTATGGGAAAGTTACTTTAGAAGTAAGAAAGGATAATGAAAAAGCGATGAAGTTATATCTAAAATCAGGCTTTAAAGATTGTAATCCTCGAATGTATTTTTGGGAGAATATATTTTAGTGGATATTTTTCTGAATAAAAAGCAAATTTTTTTATGTCAATGAGAAAAATGCTTTATGATGCTGTGTATGTGTTTCATATTGTTGACGAAAGTGGGACTAATATTGATTAATTAATGATTATTTTGGATAAGAAAAATGCAATTAAACTATATATTAACTTATGATTTGTTTGCAATCAGATATTAATATCCTATTTTTACGCAACCTTTGTGCATTTTGCAATATTTGTATTGTAACATTTTTGTTGAGTTAGCGTAATAAATATCAAATTAATTATTAGATGTTTATGGCGTAATTAAATGAAAAACAAAGGTTAGTTTATTTAACATTGAATTATTTCAGTTAATATATTGGCACAACACAAGAAAAATAATCAAATCATGGCTAATAATAAGTATATATATGATCCGGAAACTTTAAGCTATATTCCAGTAGAAAATACACTGAAATCTAAATTAAAGAAGCTGGTTCCATATGCAATTGGTGGAGGATTATTTGGTTTAGGTATTTATATTGTTACTGCAGTATTTTATTTTACTCCCAAAGAAAAGTTACAGGCTCAACAAATAAAGGATATGAAATCCCGACAGGCGATTTTTATTGAGAGATTAAATGAGGCTGATAAAGAATTAGATGAATTGGCAGTTCTTGATGATAGTCTGTATAGAACTATGTTAGGAGTTATTCCTTTAGATTCAACACAAAGGATGGCAGGTACCGGGGGTAGCAATAGTTATGAAGAAATGATAAATTCAGATATTCCTTCTGAGATTATTGATTCGTATAAAATGCTTGATAACCTGGTTGCTAAAATGAATGTTCAGAAATCATCTTATTCAGAACTGTTTAAAGAGGCTACAATTAATGTAAATCGTTTACAGCATCTGCCTGCTATCATACCTATTTCAAACTGGGATTTAAAATATATAGGTTCTGGTTTTGCCCCACGTCGTTTTCATCCTATTCTTAAAAGATGGAGACAGCATGAAGGCATCGATTTTATTGCTAATGTAGGAACAAAAATATTTGCAGCAGCTGATGGCGTTGTATCAAGTGCCAGATTATCGGATAGTTTTGGTAGAGTTGTAGAAATTGATCATGGTTTTGGTATCACTACATTATATGCTCACATGAGTAAGTTTGAAGTTAAGCAAGGACAAAAAGTAAAAAGGGGAGAGGTAGTTGGTTATGTTGGAAATACAGGCTTAAGTGCTGGTCCGCACCTTCATTATGAAGTTCATGTTCATGGTAAGGAAGTTGATCCGGTTAATTACTTTTTTAAAGATTTAACAGCTCAGGAATACAGAGCAGTTGTTGAAAAAGCACAAAGCGTGGAAACATGCATGGAATAAGTACAAGATTATAGATTATAATATTACAAAGGACTGCCTGAAGGTGGTCCTTTTTTGTTTAAATAGATAGCTTAGAATAACTTTGATTTCGCAGAATATTAAGGCTAATAGAGTGTTGTAGAATACAGATAATGGGTTGTTTATTGAGTTAATGTTAACGTGCTGGAGCTAAATGTAATTTTAAAACAATATCTAATATTATAAATGAAATATCTAAAATTAAAATAGCATTCATTTAGTTAACAATAATTTTATCCTCTGATCCTTTGCTTTTATAATTAAGCTTTGGGCAGAGGATTTTTTTATTTCAATATAAAATGTTAATTATATGAAACGAGTCATAAGAAAAAATTCTAAAACACGAGAATGCTTTTTTTTGGCGAGTTGCAAGAGGCAATAAAAATAAAATTTTAGACATATGAAATCACACGTTTATTATCCCCTTCTTTTATTATTTAGTATCCTATTTAACGGATTAAATGCACAAAATAAATCCGCAATTAATCCTGTAATTCATGCAGATGTTCCGGATATTTCAATCATACGGGTAGGGGAAACCTATTACATGAGTAGTACTACGATGCACATGAGTCCGGGTGTACCTATAATGAAATCTAAGGATTTGGTGAATTGGGAAATCGTGAGTTATTGTTATGATATTCTTGAAGATGTGGATGAATTAAATCTGAATAATGGAAAGAGTACCTATGGAAGAGGTTCCTGGGCAAGTAGCATAAGACATCATAACGGAAGGTATTATGTATCTACTTTTGCGGGAACAACAGGTAAAACATATATCTATTCAACTAAAAATATAGAGAAAGGACCCTGGAAGAAGATAGCCTTTAAACCTATGTTACACGACCATTCATTGTTCTTTGATGATGATGGAAAAACCTACATGGTTTATGGTAGTGGTAAAATAAAACTGGTAGAGTTAAATAAAAAGCTCGATGGCATTGTTCCTGAATCAGAACAAGTAATAATTGAAAATGCAGGACTACCTGCAGGAGATAACTTAATGCTTCCTGCCGAAGGTTCTCAATTATTTAAGATTAATGGTAAATACTATTTATTTAATATAACATGGCCCAGAGGAGGTATGAGAACAGTTATTGTTCATCGTGCAGATAAAATTACTGGTCCTTATGAGGGCAGACTTGCATTGCAGGATAAAGGAGTTGCACAGGGTGGTTTGATTGATACACCTGAAGGAAAGTGGTTTTCATATTTGTTTAAGGATAATGGAGCAGTTGGTCGTATTCCTTATTTGGTACCTGTAAACTGGAAAGATGGCTGGCCTGTATTGGGTATTGATGGAAAGGTGCCTGAAGAACTAAAACTTCCTGCTCAAAAGGGATTAATTCCAGGTATTGTAGCTTCGGATGATTTTTTACGTAATAAAAAGGATGCAGATTTACCTTTGGTATGGCAATGGAATCATAATCCGGATAATGCACTTTGGTCGGTTCATGAAAGGAATGGTTTCCTGCGATTGAAGACAGGAAGAGTAGATGATAATTTTCTTTCAGCTAAAAATACTCTAACTCAAAGAACTTATGGTCCAACATGTTCCGGTTCAATAAAGCTAGATGTTTCTAATATGAAAGAGGGCGATTTTGCAGGTCTGGCATTATTGCAAAAAAAATATGGATTGGTAGGAGTAAAGTTTCAGGGAGATACTAAAAAGCTTATAATGGTTAGCGCACAAACCGATAAACCTGTTGAAGTTGAAAGTGTGCCATTAAATCAATCAACTATTTATTTTAAAGCAGATTGCCATTTAAACGGGTGGCCGGAAGAAGCTTATTTCTATTATAGTCTGGATGGTAAAGAATGGAAAAAGATAGGTTCAAAATTAGAAATGAGATACACTTTACCACACTTTATGGGCTATCGTTTTGGTTTGTTTTGTTATGCAACAAAAGAAGCTGGTGGCTATGTCGATTTTGATTATTTCCATATTACCAAAGAAGTATCTCCAAAACCTAAGACATATGTTTTTCTAAGTCTTGGGCAATCTAATATGGAAGGAAACGCTAAAATTGAGGCTCAGGATACTATAAATGTGAATCAAAGATTTCAGGTGATGGCTACAGTTGACTGTCCGGAACTTGGCAGAACTAAAGGGAAATGGTACACTGCAAATCCACCTTTATGTCGTTGTTATACGGGATTAACACCTACTGATTATTTTGGGAGAACTTTGGTAGAGAGTTTGCCTGAGCATATAAAAGTTAGCGTAATCAATGTGGCAGTAGGAGGGTGTAAGATTGAACTTTTTGATAAGGCGAACTATCAGTCTTACGTGGATTCTTCTCCTGATTGGTTAAAAAATATGGTAAAAGAGTACGATGGCGACCCATATGGCAGATTAGTTGAAATGGCAAAGTTAGCACAAAAGGATGGTGTTATTAAAGGTATTCTTTTGCATCAGGGAGAATCAAATACCGGAGATACGCTCTGGACTAAAAAAGTAAAACTGGTATATGATAATTTAATAGCTGATTTAGGTCTGAATCCTGCTGAAGTACCTTTATTAGCAGGAGAAATGGTAAGTGCAATTGAAGGTGGCAGATGTGCAAGTATGAATGCAATTATTAATACTCTTCCTGAAGTTATTCCAAACTCCTATGTTATTTCTTCAGAAGGTTGTCCGGCCAAAAGTGATCAGTTGCATTTTACGGCTGAAGGATATCGGATTTTAGGCAAAAGATATGCTGAAATGATGCTGTCTATATTAGGATATAAAGAGTAATCTGATTATTGTATTTAACTCAAACGGCCATATTGTCGTATTGTAATATGGCCGTTTGTTAAAATATATCAGTGCGTTGAAATATTCTTAATAGGTTTTAATTTCTACATAGGTATCTTCAAAATCCTCTGAACTAACTTTAAGTTTTACAGCACCTGTTTTACCCTTAATGCTTTTGATCACAACCATAGCTTTACCTTTCCAGGCTTTTCTTTGATTGCTTATGTATGGATCCACATCTTTTATATTAGCGTTATCTACACCAACAATTACAGCTGGTCCATCAATTGCAAAATTTAATAAATTAGAAGCATTGGGCTCTAATACGCCGTTTTTATCGAGTAACTCAACTGAAATATAGGCAAGGCTTTGACCATCTGCTTTAATTTCATTTTTATCGCTCGATAATGAAATCTGAGTAGCTTCTTCTGCAGTCTGTAAAATAGTTGTTTCAACATCTTTGTCTTCCATAATACCAACAGCTTTTAATTCGTCCTTTTCATAGGGAAGTTTAAAGGTGGCCTTAAATGCGGTTTCAATATTAGTGGCTTGTTCTCCAACAAGTTTATTGTTTAAGAAAAGTCTTACTTTAGGGTATTTAGAATAGACTTCCACTTCTATATCTTTACCTTCAAAACCAGGCCATGTCCAGCTTTCCCATGTTGGATAAACTGACCACATGGTTTCTATGATTTTGAACGGCTTAGGCTCTGGTTCTCGGACTGCCATATAGAGTTTTTCATTGTCATTATAAAGCATGCTTCTGTAATGAGAAATAGGTTTGCGCCAGCCTAATAAATCTATATCACCACAATAGGCACCATGCCAGGGAAATAACTGTCTTTCCCAGTGTTCGCCGGGAACATCACCAGAGTAATAATTTCGACCAATACCAGATTCTCCAAGGTAATCGATAGCTGTCCAAACAAAATCGCCAATGATATAAGAATGATCTTGAACTAATTTCCAGTTGGCAAAAGCATCGCGAGGATAGGATTCTGTTTGCACAATAACTCTGGAAGGAACTCTCTTGTGATCATCAGGAGCTCTATGTAATTGGTAGTTGTATCCACATACATCATGAGCAGCCATTAATGGATCAAAAATATCCCAGTCATTATCCCATGTTGTCATGGCCGAAGTTACAGGCCTTGTTGTATCGTATTTTTTGACAAAGGCAGACAACATTTTAGCTGTTTCAACGGCTTCCGGCTCTTTTCGTTCAATAATTTCATTACCAATACTCCACATTATGATTGAGGGATGATTTCTGTCTCTTAACACCATTGAGGCAATATCCTTTTCACTCCAGTCCTCAAATACAGTAGAATAATCATGGGGTGTTTTTGCTGTTTTCCAGCCGTCAAAGGCTTCGTCAATAACCATTAAACCTAATCTGTCACAGGCATCTAAAAACGCTTCAGATGGAATATTATGAGAGGTACGTACCGCATTAAAGCCTGCAGCTTTTAATAGTTCCACTTTACGCTCTTCAGCTCTGTCGTATGCAGCAGCTCCCAGACAACCATTGTCGCTATGGGCACAACCTCCATTTATCAATACCTTCTTACCATTGAGCTCAAATCCATTTTCAGTCGTAAACTTAATGGTGCGAATACCAAAGCTTTTGTTGGTTTGATCAAGTACTTTATCTTCTTTTTTAATAGATATATGAGCCTGATACATGTTAGGATGATCAGTGCTCCATAAATCAGGAGATTTAACTACAATATGCTGGTTTAAATCTTTTGTACTATTTGCAGGTATTTCTATACTGGTAAGTTTAGAGCCTTTTTTCTGGCCCTTGGCATTATAAATTATAGTAGAAATTGAAATATTTTGAGATGATGAAGTTTCGTTTTTTACTAATGTTTGGATATTAACGCTAGCCTTTTTATCGGATACTTCAGGAGTTGTAATATAAACTCCCCAATGATTGATATTAACTGGTTCTTTTACTTGTATCCAAACATGGCGATAGATGCCGGAACCACTATACCATCTACAGTTTTTTTGTTTAGCGTTATCAACCCGAACCGCAATTAGGTTTTCTTCACCAGGCTTAATATAGTTGGTTAAATCATAATAAAATGAAGAATACCCATAAGGATAAACACCTATCGATTTACCATTAATAAATACTTCTGAGTTCATATAAACGCCCTCAAAAAAGATCGATATTTTCTTATTGTTCCATGCTTTAGGTGCTGTGAAGGTTTTACGATACCAACCTATACCCGTTGGGAAATATCCACCATCATTACCTGCAGGATTATCCGGACAAACTTGTCCTTCTATACTCCAGTCGTGAGGTAGATCTAGTGCTCTCCATTCGTTATCATTAAAATCCACATTGCTAGCATCGGGAATATCTCCTAAATGGAACTTCCAGTTAAAATCAAATAATTGTTTTCTGTTGTTGTTTAGTTCATTTTGGGCCTTTGCCGGCAAATAGGTAAATGCGAGGAGTATTATAAAAGGGACTATTTTCATATTAATGTTCATGCTTTCAATATTGTCAGTTTATGTTTTGTAATTATACTGTATTTAAGGATGAAAAGGCTTTTTGATTATTAATTGATCTCCGGATAAATCAACTTCAAAAAGGTGAGGTACTCTGTGGTAATGGCCATTAATTTCTTTGTGACTGTGAACCGACATTAATGTTTTTCCATCAAAAGTTTTAAATAACATGCCATGGCCAAAGTTTGGAGGTGTAATAGGGTCTTCTTCCTGAATCCAAGGGCCATCTAAAGTCCCACTTTCAGAGTATGCCACTCCTTGGGTGTACACATCATAAATCCAGCTGGTCCATATCATCCCGAGTTTTCCAGTTTCTGTTTTAAACAGGTATGGTCCATCAGTCACCTTATTCGGAACATCATTTCCATCCTGATCCTTTTCTCTGCTCCAGGGTGAATCGCTGGCTTTAAAAAGAAGTTTCCCTTCATCCACTGAACCACTTAGGTCGGGTTTTAATTCAATCTTTTCAATGGTGCCGTTCAAATTTTGTAACCATTCATAACAATATATCATATAGGGTTTGTTATCTGTATCAATCCAAAATGTTCCATCAAGAGTAGGTTTGTCGGCAGGAAGATAAGTTGGATCTTTCATTGGCTTATAAGGACCTTCTGGCGAATCTGAAACTAAGATATGGCTGGCTCTTCGTTCAATTTTATTGCCTGCAACAGTATCAATAATTACATCTCTGTTAGTAAACGTAGCAAAATAATAGTATTTGTCTTTATAAGCATGTAATTCAGCAGCCCATATCATTGGATCTGGACCCATCCATGAGTTGGAATCTGTTTCTGTTACAATAAAAGGACCTTCCCAAAGTTTTAAGTCTTTACTTTTCCATAATTTACCACCTGTACCTGTCATATAATAGGTTTGACTAGCTGAATCGGCTAAAATGCACGGGTCACTTAATTTAATAGAATCGATAGGAGTATAGCTAATTTGTTTTTGAGTAGTATTATTACAACTGGTATTAAAAAATCCTCCAAACAAAACTGCTAATAATCCAATAAAGGTAGCTAACGTAAATTTTGATTTTAGTTTAACCATTTTAAAACTGATTTATAGTATACATTTAAATATTGATTGTAAATCTAAAGAAATAGGGATGAGTCAGGGGTGAAATATTTGTCAAAAAAGAACGTGATTTCACCATTTTATACTTTAGAATTATTGTTGTAATAAACTGAAGTATTTTTATAATTTCTTTATTTTTAGCAGGATTAGGCTGGTTAAATGATTATTGGATTACAGTAATTATAATTCTTTTATAGCGGGTTAATGAAGGGATTCCATTATCTGATACTTCACATATTAAATGAATTATAGAGCCGGGTTTTGCATCTTTGGATAAACGAAATTCAATTTTCGGTGCATGTGATTCGTCAATAACTTTATTAATTGTACCAGCCTCCTCATGTTGCCACCATTTGAATTTTAAGGTGTCGTCATCCGGGTCGATAGAGTTGGATGCATCAAATTTTAATTTAGAACCAGCTTTTGCATATACGTCTAATTCAGATTTTTTGAGACGAATCACAGGATGATGATTGGCTGAGGCATAGTCTTTTACACACCAATCTGCCCTTGCAGCAAAGTCATTCTGTACATCGGGTATCCAACGCCAGATAGGTTTAAAATAGTTCGTCCGTATTTCAACTTTTTCATCAATAGTGTCATGTTCCATCTTTTTAGACCAACTATTACTAAAATACCATTGACCTTTGGGTCTGATAAAAGAGGAATCGGGTAGAGGATCCATCCAAACATTGTTACGAATCTTTACACTAAGTACATGACAAAAGTTTATAACATTCATCTAAATCGCTGTTATTTATTGGATTGATTAACGCGTTTGCGATTCTAATCAGTCCGTATTTA
>NZ_JAPDPJ010000239.1 GCF_026013605.1 Plebeiibacterium sediminum | reverse complement strand
TTGTGTGAATTAAATTGCATGCTTAATAAAATTGATAGGTCTATTGTATATGAACCTATTTATATATTGAATAATAGTTAGCGAAGTGATCTTGGATATTATTCTGGTTTTGAAACCCATAAATGTTTTTGCATAATTTCTCCTGATCAAGAACTGATCGCATAGTTGACTATAAAGGGTTTCTATTCTTTTGCGGGACTTCCGAAAGATATAGGCTTGTTTCTTATAGCCTTGTTGATTTAATCTCATTGGTGTTTCCAGTTTAATTCCTGCAGAAGAAAATAAGTCCAATTGTTGTTCTGCTGACAAATAGCCTTTGTCACCCAGTAGTGTACAATCTGATAGCTGAACTTTAACATCTTGCAAATAGTGAATATCATGAACATTGGCTTTTGTCAGATCAACGGATGTAAAAACACCGTCAAAAGTACATACTCCATGAAGCTTATATCCAAAATAATATTGGTTTTGAGAAGCACAGAAACCTTTTTCAGGAGCAGTCTCAAATTCCTCTTTACAAATTTTTAACCTCGAAGCCCTAGCGTTTCTGCATATCTCTAAAGGCATTGAATCAATAACGAACACATCTTCATGATTTGAGAAAGCGGAGCTTAGTTGATTCCGAACCCATTCGATATAACCAAATAAACATTTCTTTCTTCTGTTATATTGTGTCCGGTCAATCATGTTAGGAAATTGTTCTCTATATTCACTTTTGAG
>NZ_JAPDPJ010000238.1 GCF_026013605.1 Plebeiibacterium sediminum | reverse complement strand
TACTGGCCATCCGAAGCCCATTCGCCTTTTTTCAATAACGGTGGGGTTGTTCCCCTAAACATTTTTATCGTTCCCATATCTAAAGTCTTTTAATTTCTAAATCAATGCGTAGGCTTGCTCAAACAATTGGTTGGAGACGTAATTACCGCCAGTCTCAACCTTTGTCATTGAAAGCACCAATAAGCGAAGTGTGTTTTTTGTAGGCAGGAGCTTTGCACTCTTGCTGACCTTTAAATCCTTACAAACCGTTTGGATATAATGGTCTGTATTGTTTTCAAATCGGGGTGCATATTCCTCGACCAATAACGGTACTGTGTTTTTGCCCTTTTCAATATCATGCTTGAGGTCTTTAATCATGGCTCGAACACCATAAACCGGAGCAATAAACATTTCAAAACGTCTGTCCTTATTTTGCTCTTTGGGCAGTTTCCCGTTCCATTTGATATTGGTGAAAATCAGGTTTCCCGGATTGTTGTTTCGTATGCCCCTGGGTGCATTTGAGAGATAGGTATTGCCACCGTTCCAATTCTGAAAGTTTGAGGGCAGTTCGTTACTGTTGGTAGTCAAAATGTTTGAACCACGAGGAGGCAATAGCCCACGCTTGCGTTTGTTTCGTCTGCGAATCATTACAATTGTGGTTACTATTGCCCCTGTGGTTAACACCCCTCCCGAAATAAATAATATCTTTTTCTTCTTGTCCATAGCTTTATTGTTAGAGTTTAGAGAGGGATTCCC
>NZ_JAPDPJ010000237.1 GCF_026013605.1 Plebeiibacterium sediminum | reverse complement strand
GGGAATCCCTCTCTAAACTCTAACAATAAAGCTATGGACAAGAAGAAAAAGATATTATTTATTTCGGGAGGGGTGTTAACCACAGGGGCAATAGTTACCACAATTGTAATGATTCGCAGACGAAACAAACGCAAGCGTGGGCTATTGCCTCCTCGTGGTTCAAACGTTTTGACTACCAACAATAACGAACTGCCCTCAAACTTTCAGAATTGGAACGGTGGCAATACCTATCTATCCAATGCACCCAGAGGCATACGCAACAACAATCCGGGAAACCTGATTTTTACCAATATCAAGTGGAACGGCAAACTGCCCAAAGAGCAAAACAAAGACAGGCGTTTTGAAATGTTTATTGCTCCGGTTTATGGCGTTCGTGCCATGATAAAAGACCTCAAGCACGACATTGAAAAGGGCAAGAACACCGTGCCGTTATTGGTCGAAGAATATGCACCCCGATTTGAAAACAACACCGACCATTATATCCAAACGGTTTGCAAGGATTTAAAGGTCAGCAAGAGTGCAAAGCTCCTGCCTACAAAAAACACACTTCGCTTATTGGTGCTTTCAATGACCAAGGTTGAAACAGGCGGTAACTACGTCTCCAACCAATTGTTTGAGCAAGCCTACGCAATGATTTAGCAATTAAAAGACTTTAGATATGGGAACGATAAAAATGTTTAGGGGAACAACCCCACCGTTATTGAAAAAAGGCGAATGGGCTTCGGATGGCCAGTA
>NZ_JAPDPJ010000236.1 GCF_026013605.1 Plebeiibacterium sediminum | reverse complement strand
AGAATCGCTTCTTCTAAACCCTCTATTTCTTCCATCGAAGGGTACAAATCATTTTGCTCATTAATTTCTGCCATGATAATTTGTTTTGCGGCTTAATAGCCTTGTTATTAAATTGATTAAATGTTATTTAGTGAGAATCAGGATGCCATCATATCGCCCGAAAAGATGTCATAGTCCATACTATCGGGGTCTAAGTTTTGGATTTTGCCAACTGGCTCATCGTCATCATCTGAACTACCAATCGGTTCATCGCTCATTGCATAATCATTGGCTGCATTGCCAATCGGGTCGTCACTCATCGAATAGTCCGATGCTGCACCTGATACCGAAGCCTGAATTTCACGCTCGATGTCAATGTCGGCTGCCGGGAGTGCTTGTGTGATTGGGTTTAAGGCACGTAGTCCGTCCATTTCATCCACATCGCTGTAATCTTCATCACCGATAATGCCCTCTAATCCTTGAAGGATTGTTTTACCTGTGGCTTTCTTGATAATGGATTCAACACCTGCGCCTGCTGCACCGACCAAACCCAGCTTCACATACTCGTTTTTGGTAAACTGCGTACCTACCAAACCGCCCATAGTAACGGCTGCCGGAACGATGTAAGTTTTCATTTCGTTGCCCAACAAACCGCTAACGGTCTGGCTTTTTTCCAACTTCTTTAAAGCGTACTTGCCAACTGCAAACCCTGCTACGGCAGCAATGGGCTTGCCTATGTTGTTGGTAGCTTTCATAAAGTCAAT
>NZ_JAPDPJ010000235.1 GCF_026013605.1 Plebeiibacterium sediminum | reverse complement strand
AGAATCGCTTCTTCTAAACCCTCTATTTCTTCCATCGAAGGGTACAAATCATTTTGCTCATTAATTTCTGCCATGATAATTTGTTTTGCGGCTTATTAGCCTTTGTTATTAAATTGATTAAATGTTATTTAGTGAGAATCAGGATGCCATCATATCGCCCGAAAAGATGTCATAGTCCATGCTATCGGGGTCGAGGTTTTGAATTTTGCCAACAGGCTCATCGTCATCATCTGAACTGCCAATCGGCTCATCGCTCATAGCATAATCGCTGGCTGCATTGCCCATAGGGTCATCACTCATCGAATAGTCCGATGCTGCGCCTGATACCGAAGCCTGAATTTCACGTTCGATGTCAATGTCGGCTGCCGGGAGTGCTTGCGTAATTGGGTTCAAGGCACGTAGTCCGTCCATTTCGTCCATATCGCTGTAATCTTCATCGCCGATAATGCCCTCTAATCCCTGAAGGATGGTTTTACCTGTGGCTTTTTTGATGATGGATTCAACACCTGCACCTGCTGCACCTACCAATCCCAGCTTTACATACTCGTTTTTGGTAAACTGCGTACCCACCAAACCGCCCATAGTAACGGCTGCCGGAACGATGTAGGTTTTCATTTCGTTGCCCAACAAACCGCTAACGGTTTGGCTCTTTTCCAACTTCTTTAAAGCGTACTTGCCAACTGCAAACCCTGCTACGGCAGCAATGGGCTTGCCTATGTTGTTGGTAGCTTTCATAAAGTCAAT
>NZ_JAPDPJ010000234.1 GCF_026013605.1 Plebeiibacterium sediminum | reverse complement strand
TTTTGCCGTTCAAGGTAGAGAAAACCTGATAAACGAAGCGTTCAGAAATGAACTGGAAAAAATAATGTGCGGTCTTGCAACCAAGCATAAATCTAAACCTCTTGCTGTTTACTGTAATCCGGATCATACACATATTTTTGTAGGGCTACATCCAACTATATCAATCTCAAAACTTATTGAACAAATAAAAACCGGCTCTTCAAAATGGATTAATGACAAACGCTTTTTACCCGGGCATTTCTCATGGCAGGATGGATATGGCGCGTTTACCTATTCTAAATCACAAACTGACAGCGTGGTTAAGTATATATTAAATCAACCAGAACACCATAAAATAAGATGTTTCAAAGATGAGTATCTATCGTTCCTTAAGAAATTTGAAATTAACTTTGATACCAGATATCTTTTTGAATACTATAACCATGAATAAGACAGCAGGGCTAACACCCCTTGTTTTTCAATTCTAAAACTGTTGTCTACTAAGATAACAGGCCTAAAGGCCCTTTAAAATATATAGAAAGATTATTTAGTTTCATAAACAATAGAATTTCATTTAGCTTTCTGAATAATATTATTTTAACTAATTTCATGTCTATTTCAGTAGATTGAGGGGCGTAGCCCTGATTTCTTAGTAGAAATTGATTTTATAAATAAATTGAGGGGTGTTAGCCCTGTTATCTTAAGTTATTATCATGGCCAATACCTATACCCAACTCTTCGTTCAATATGTTTTTGCCGTTCAAGGTAGAGAAAACCTGA
>NZ_JAPDPJ010000233.1 GCF_026013605.1 Plebeiibacterium sediminum | reverse complement strand
AACCATAAAAAAGGCTGTATATATTATTCTTGGCTATGATATGTACGGCAAAAAAGATATCCTGGGCTTGTACATTGGTCAGGTGGAGAGTGCCAGATTTTGGCTATCAGTATTAGAAGACATTCAATGCAGAGGGGTTAAAGATATCCTAATAGCCTGCATGGATAACCTTTCTGGTTTTACACAAGCTATTGAGTCAATTTTTCCAAAAACAGATGTTCAATTATGCATCATTCACCAGCTTAGAAATAGTTTAAAGTACGTCTCACATAAGAACAAAAAATTAGTAATTAATGGACTCAAAAAGGTGTATCAAGCACCAAATATTGATGCAGCCCAAATTGCCATGGATGAGTTTGAAGCACAATGGAACACAAAATATCCTTTAATCATTAAATCATGGAGGGCAAATTGGTTGCATTTAACACGATTTTTCGACTATTCAAAAGACATTAGACGAATCATGTATACCACAAATATCATTGAAGGATTTAACAGGCAGTTGCGAAAATACACCAAAACAAAGGGTGCATTTTCTGGTGATAAAGCACTCTTAAAACTATTATTTATGGCCTCTAAAACAATAAGCGAAAATTGGATTGCTAAGCCTCCTTATTGGGGTGAAGTTCAACAACAATTAATAATAAAGTTTGAAGATAGATGTGGAATAAAACATTAGTTCTCAATATAAAAAAGCAAAGTTAGGCCTTATAAAGAATCAAACAAGAGTATATAAACAACCTCGTTCCTCGGTTGCTCTTGTATGAATCTTTACTTGGCCTTCAAAGCTTTTG
>NZ_JAPDPJ010000232.1 GCF_026013605.1 Plebeiibacterium sediminum | reverse complement strand
CGAGTTTCTCCATAACCTTTTGCTATAACCCGACTTTTATCAATACCTCTGTTTACCATATATGTAACCGCAGATTCGGCTCTTTTTTGCGATAAACGTTGATTAAACTGAGCTGAGCCTCTTGAATCGGTATGCGATCCCAACTCAATTTTCACTCCCGGATTATCCTTTAAGAACTGAATCATATCATCCAACTCCGTTGCGGCATCCTCTCTAATATTCCATTTACCTAAGTCGTATAAAATCTCAATCTCAATACTTGCCCCAACTTCTGCCTTTTGCATTTCAAGCTGCATAAATTCATTCACATTTACATAACCAGAATCTCTGTTAACGGTCGAATATGGAGTACGTTTTGTAAAGTATCCTTTTTTAGTAAACACCAAACTATAATCAGTTTCCGGCTTTAGTTCTGCTTTAAATTGTCCATCAGCTCCACTTACCACCGAATAGGCATCAGCATCAACCGGCTCTACTTGTAAGGTTACTTCAGGAATAGCTTTCATATCCGGTAATAAATAAACACTACCATATATTCCCCATTCCGGACGAGGGATCAACTCAATTTTAAATTCCTGTGTGGCATCTGATAATTGAATGGTTTCCTGATATGGGAAAAATTCAGGAAGATCAACAATAACATTTAAAGTTTCCTGATCTTCAAACGCAGCTTTTATTACACCCTCGCTATCAGAATTTACCTGAGCTACTAAGCCTCCTTTTAAATCCTGGAATTGAACCGGACTATTCGAAATAACTGCTTTTGTATTTTTATTGATGAGTTTACCCATTAATCCCTT
>NZ_JAPDPJ010000231.1 GCF_026013605.1 Plebeiibacterium sediminum | reverse complement strand
GTCTTATGTGTTTCTATAATTGTGTAAACTGCATTTTTCTTTAAACGGGTTACAAAATAGACTTGCTGATGAGTCCATAAAGCAAACTGATGATAATAGTTGTAGGCCTTATCAAAAACGATCATGCTATGCGATATTAACTCTAGGCTTTTAAGAAAGTTTTTGTCATGTACCTTAGCTGCTGTAACTTTTACGAACCTCCCTACTGATTGTACGGCATCAATAAGCATATGGACTTTGAGCCCTCCTTTCTTCTTGCCATCACCTTTGGGGTTTCTTCCCACTCCTTTAAGAACATCACTAAACAATCGGATGGTTGTTGAATCAATCAACAAAACCTCTTTAAAAGTCAGTCCATAAGTCCGGCTGTCCGACAAAAAAGTTTGATATTTCTTAACCAGATCAAAATATAACGACTCGAAAAAGCGGTTGTCCCGATTACGCAATCCATCACCAGCAGTACTTTTAGCCGGTGCTTTTTCCAGTCCTAAATGATTCAATTTTCCGCCCAAAGCACGCATTCCTTCACAGATTTCTGTCATAGAATCACAACGACTAAATATACCAAACAGCATGGTTATGATATGCGTTTTGGTCTTGAATGCTTTGTAATAGCGGTCGCTATTGTGTTGCTTAACTAAAGATGGTATGTCTACTACTTTCAACAAATCTATTATCTGTTTGAATATCGGCTGACCGACAAATTTAATTTCACTATTTTTGCTCATGTTGTAAAAAGTTTCGCAAAATCAATTTACAACTTTGAGGGGAAACCGAAAGGAAGTACCCTCTTTTATTTTTTTACTCGGTCACTAGTGA
>NZ_JAPDPJ010000230.1 GCF_026013605.1 Plebeiibacterium sediminum | reverse complement strand
TCTCCTGCAGAACCCGTAAAGAAGTATGGATTATCTTTACTCCAAACGAAATTTCGTGTATTCTGGTAAATAGGATCATTAACATCAACATCGCCCAGATAAGCCATAGCTAACAGGCTAGGCACATTAGCATCATCCATCAAATACTGATTTCCAAAACCATCAACCTCATAAGCATAAATAGTTCCGTATTTAGGATGATTGTAGGTAGCGTATTTCTGTAATGCACCTTCTACTTCATTTGCTAAATCAATACATTGCTGAGCTGTTGCTTCATCTTTATTCACAGCTGTCAATATTTCAGCAGCTTTACGCAAAGAAGTAACCGCAAAGAAATTAGATGGAATTAAAAATTGTAAAGTTGTAGCATCATCTGATGGTCTGAAACATGAAACAATTAAACCGACAGGATTAACAGGATTACCCAATCCATTGTTATTCATCGTATCTAACTGGCGTTCTGTATTACGCTGAAACTTATATTGTCCGTTATTTTCCTTTCGTTGCTGCTCTTTAAAAGTTTTAAGAATATTTTCCATTGCTTTTAACCATTCCTCATCAAAAATAGAGGTATCTCCAGTTACTTTCCAATACTCATAAGCCAATCGAAGCGGATAACATAATGAATCAATTTCATATTTACGTTCGTGAAGTGCTAATTTCATATCTGTATTATCACTCATCCATTGATGATCCGGATTAGGATCATGAGGATCTAAGAATGCATTGGCATACGGATCAATGTTAATACACATCATTTGTCGACGAATTACACCAGCCAACATACTCTTTAAAGCCTCATCATTATTGGCAAATTGAATATAAGGCCA
>NZ_JAPDPJ010000022.1 GCF_026013605.1 Plebeiibacterium sediminum | reverse complement strand
GCTGTTGGGGTTATGGTATTGCCTTCGTGCGTATAATTTGTCCCATCCTGAATGATCAAGCTATAAGTCGCTGAGCCTTCATAATTATCATCTGTGTATGTTACATCATCTATAGTTATTGTAAGTGGTGTATCTTCTGATGTGCTTAAACTAATTGTTCCTGTAATAACAGGTGCATCATTGACTGAAGTTACATTAATAGTCATTGTATTTGGAGATAAGGAAACTTCTCCTTCAGAATCCACCAAATAATAAGTAAAAGATGCATAGTTATCTCCATTTGCATTTAACACTGGAGTATAACTTAAATCTCCAATATTATATGTATTTCCTACTATTATTGGTGATTCTCCATTAGTTAGTGATCCTAGTAATACATCACTGGCTATACGAATAGATGTAAGTGCATTACCATCCGGATCTGAATAATTCGAAAAATCTCCAGTTATAAATACATAGGTTTCATCTTCATTTATTGTAATGCTACTATCATCTCCTGCTGGTTCAGCTGCATAAATATTTAATCCAAATATTAGGATACATAAAACGAAAAGTACAACTCTCAATTTACTCTTAGACATAGGCCATTTATTTGTATAATCAACTATTAAAATTAAGTCTTTGTTTATGATATTCAGTGCACTTTTTGATTAACGAACTGTTTTGACGTACTAAAGGAAACTTTACAAGAAATAATAAAGTTTAAAAAAAACATTATAAGTTTGCAGTCCATAAAATTGACCATAAATTGAACTCATAATAATGGATCAAAAAACACAAATAGTTACTTCTAAAGATGGTTCACATACTTTATTTGTTCCTGAATTAAAAGAACATTATCATTCAACTAACGGTGCTATTCAGGAATCTATACATGTATTTATTGAAGCAGGATTAAATCAAATAGAAAAAGATGTTATTCATATTTTGGAATTTGGTTTTGGAACAGGATTAAACGCTTTTATTACTGCCATAAAAAGTTCTGCAAAAGAGATTCATTATCATTCACTGGAAAAATATCCGGTAAGCACCGATGTTATTGATAAGCTCAACTACAAGGATAGCTTTGATGGCAATTACAAAGATCTTTTTAATGCACTACATCATTGCGTTTGGGAAACTGAAAACAGAATAACTGATCAACTGTATTTACACAAACAACAATGTGATTTTAAAGAGGTAGACTTGACACAAAAGTATGATCTCATTTATTTTGATGCTTTTGCTCCTGAAATTCAACCAAAACTCTGGACAAAAGAAATATTTGAAAAGGCTTATAACAGTTTAGTTCCCGGAGGCCTATTAACAACTTACTGTGCAAAAGGAGTTGTGCGACGAACCATGCAGGAAGTTGGTTTTAAAGTAGAAAGACTACCCGGACCTCCGGGTAAACGTGAAATGCTTAGAGCTATTAAATAGTAAAGTAGAATATAGTTAAAGCGGAGTTAAAGGTTTTTGTGCAGTTTGCTTTACTAACTGTAAAAAACTATCTTCGCTCATTCTTAAATAAGATAAATAAACACAATGGAAAAATTAAGTTACGCATTAGGAATGAGTATTGCCGCAAACCTTCAACAATCAGGAGTTGCGGAAATCGATGTAGATGCATTTGCAAGAGGATTAAAACATCATATTGAAGGAACAACTACAGAAATTAACCAACAAGAAGCTGGTAAAATCATTAATGACTTTTTTGCAGCTGTTCAAAATAAGCAATATGAGGCAAATATGAAAGCAGGACAAGATTTCTTAGCTGAAAATGCTAAAAAAGAAGGTATTGTAACATTAGAAAGTGGCTTACAATATGAAATCCTGAATGAAGGTAATGGTGCAAAACCAAATGCTGCTGATAATGTAAAATGTCATTACCACGGAACTTTAATTGACGGAACTGTTTTTGATAGTTCTGTTGAAAGAGGTGAACCTGCTACCTTCCCAGTTAATGGTGTAATTCCGGGTTGGGTTATAGCTTTACAATTAATGAATGTAGGTTCAAAATGGAGGTTATTTATACCTTCTGATCTTGCTTATGCAGAACATGGAGCCGGACAACAAATCCCTCCTCATACAACATTAATTTTTGAAGTTGAATTATTAGATATTGTATAATTATATAATTATTTGAACACAATGAAACTTAAAAATCTAATTTTAGGATTTATCGTAATTGCAATAGCTGCAGTTTCTTGTACTAAAGTTCCTGGTACAGGAAATGTTGAGTTGAAAAATGAAACTGATAGTGTAAGTTATGCATTAGGATATGTAATTGCTTCGCAAATGAAGCAACAATTATCATCTCAGTTTGATACTTTATACGGAAAAGATATGGCAATTGCTCTTGCTAAATCTGATTTTTCTAAAGCATCTAAACAAAATTATGAGCGTAGTTTTGATTCAATCAATTACGACATTATGAAAGCTGCATTTTTAAATGAAGTGGCTAATGGTAAATCGTATTTTGATCAAAACACAGGTAATGCTTATTTACAATCTGCATATCAAAGAGCTCAAAACAAAAAATCGATGCAACCAGGAAAACCTGCTTTCGAAAACAAGAAAAAAGGTGAAGAATTCCTTTCTGAAAATGGAAAAAGAGATGGTGTTATCACTACTGAAAGCGGTTTACAATATGAAGTAATCAAAGAAGGTAAAGGAGACAAACCTGTTCCTGGCGACAGAGTAAAAGTTCATTATCACGGTACTTTAATTGACGGAACTGTATTTGATAGTTCTGTTGAAAGAGGTGAACCAACAACTTTTGGCGTTACTCAGGTTATTAAAGGTTGGGTAGAAGGTCTTCAGTTAATGACTGTAGGTTCTAAATATAAATTTTATATTCCTGCAGACCTTGCTTACGGAATGAGAGGTTCTGGTCCAAAAATTGGTCCTATGGAAACTCTAGTATTTGAAGTTGAATTACTTGGTATTGAAAAATAATTCAAACCCCGATAAACTTTAATATGATTATAAAAATCTACGCTTAGTGTAAATTATAGTAGATTAATCATATAGATACAATATTTTTATAAAAGAAGGTCAATGACCTTCTTTTTTTATGCCAATATTTCTCTTAAAAAGTTATACCTTTGTTCCTCTTAAATAAAAGACACTTGAATTATGATTAAAGCAGAAATACATACCGAAAAAGGTGTAATGAAGGTGGAACTATATGAAAAAGAAACACCTAAAACAGTTGAAAACTTTGTAAAGTTAGCAAAAGAAGGATTTTATGATGGATTGGCATTTCACCGTGTGATTCCTGATTTTGTAATTCAGGGAGGATGTCCTTTTTCAAAGGATATGAGTAATCCCAGAGTTGGTACAGGTGGTCCTGGATATAGCATTGATTGTGAAACTAGTGCTGACAGACAATATCACGACAGAGGTGTTTTATCAATGGCTCACGCCGGAAAAAACACTGGTGGTTCACAATTTTTCATCTGTCACAGCCGAAACAATACAGCACACTTAGATGGAGCTCATACTTGCTTTGGAATGGTTTACGAAGGACTTGACGTAATCGATGACATCAGAGCTGGTGACGGAATTGAGACAATTAAAATAATAGAAGAATAACCATTTACAAGTTAAGTACATGAATTTTGAATTAACAGGAAATTTAATAGTAAAAGAGGATGAACAATCAATAAGTGCATCTTTTAAAAAGAGAGAATTTGTTATTGAAGTAATTAACGAGAGAAATTCTGATTGGAACGATTATATCAAGTTTCAATTGACTCAAGACAGATGTGCACAGCTTGACCCATTTAGTTTGGGAGAGCCTGTAAAAGTATCTTTTAATGTTAGAGGTCGTAAATGGGAAAAAGATGGAAAAGTAAACTACTTTTCTAACCTTGAAGCATGGAGACTTGAAAAGGTTCAGGCATCTTTTGATCCTGGTACACCTCCTCCTCCATTCAACGAAGCAGAAGTTCCTCCTGCAGGAGCAAATGAAGATCTACCGTTTTAATTAAAATATACAACAAAGGCTACCAAAATTGGTAGTCTTTGTTTTTATATGCTATTTTATAATTTGCTACTTTAACTGAATTAAAACAACAGATTTTGAAGGTAAAGTCATGTTAAGTTTTCCATTTTTAGGACTCTTAACTTTCAAGTCGTTTAATACAACTTTAGGCTCTTTTCCAAAATCATTATAGTCGCCCATTTTATCTCCTGTAATTATTTTTCCTGAGATATCAGAATATTTACTATCGCCAATATTTATGGATAGATCTTCTGACTCATTAGGATTCAGGTTACATAATGTAATAGATACTACACCATCTTTAATTGATGCAGAAGCACTAATTGCTGGAATTTCTTCCTCTTCAAACTTATAATTATCACAAACTAAATCCATTGGAATCATCGTTGCATCCTGGTGAACTTTATACATATTAAAAACATGGTAAGTAGGTGTTAATACCATCTCTTTACCTTCTGTTAAAATAATAGCTTGTAATACGTTTACCACCTGAGCAATATTTGCCATTTTAACCGTTTCTGCATTGTTGTTAAAGATGTTTAGGTTGATTCCGGCCACAAGTGCATCACGTAATGTATTTTGCTGATATAAAAATCCTGGATTTGTTCCTTCTTCAACATCATACCATGTTCCCCATTCATCAACAATTAAACCCACTTTATTATTTGGATCGTATTTACGCATAATTCGCGAATGATTGTCAATCAACTCTTGCATGCGCATGGTTTTTTTCAAGGTTACAAACCATTCTTTTTCATCGAAGTTAGTTGCAGACCCTTTTTTCTTCCAGTTGTAAGGAAGCGTATAATAATGTAATGACAAACCTTGCATTAAATGTTGTTTGTTTTTGGTTTTATTCATTACCTGCTCAGTCCAGTCGTAATCAAAAGAATTTGCACCACAAGCAATTTTATACTCAGCTCCGCGAGCATAAGATGCATAACGACGGAAAAGATCGCCATAATACTCTGGACTTAGATCACCTCCACAGCCCCAGCTTTCGTTACCAATACCCCAGAACTTTACATTCCAAGGATCTTCTCTTCCATTCTCTTTTCTTAAATCTGTCATTGGGCTTATGTTTTCAGAAGTAATATACTCCACCCATTCTGAAGCTTCCTGAACTGAACCTGAACCTACATTTAAACTAATATAAGCTTCGGTTCCTATCAATTCACATAAATCTAAAAACTCGTGTGTACCAAAACTATTATCTTCAGTAACACCTCCCCAAAATACATTTACAATTGAAGGACGATCTTCACGAGGGCCGATACCATCTTTCCAGTGGTAAGTATCCGCAAAACAACCTCCCGGCCATCGTAAAACAGGGATATGAATTTCTTTTAAAGCCTCAACAACATCTTTTCTATATCCATTAATATTCGGAATGCTGGATGTATCACCAACAAAAATACCTCCGTAAATACAACGTCCAAGATGCTCGGCAAAATGACCGTATATTTCCTTATTTATCTTTGTTTTGCTTTTATCTATATGCAAAAACAAAGAATTGTCAACCTGAGCATTTAAGCCCATAAAACACGTTAATAAAACTAACAGTGTCACTTGTTTCATTTTTTTCATGATTTATATAATTTTTAGTAGGTAAATTATTCCTGACTGATTGGGATTTTTTAATTCTGATAAAGATAAAAAGAAGGTGGTTAATAAAAAATTAACCACCCTCAACTTACATAATAAATAAATCAAAATAAGAATGTTCTTTTTAATCCTCCACTGAATTCTATATCAACAAGACCACCATCTTTTGATATTTGAATGGTTTTTAACGGATTTAGTTCTTTGGTATCCCATTCCTCTCCAGACTTTTTCCAAAGCATTAAGGTAACGTATACTTTTGCCTTTTGGTCTTTAGTATAAGCGTCATGCAATTCTATTAAACTACTTTTTTTACTTTCAGGATGTAGCCCTTCTGTTGCTAACACTTCTGTTTTTGACCATCCGGCAACAGGAACCATTGCCAACTGATATTGTCCATTATCAATGATTGTTGCTGTATAATCGCCAATAGTTTGGGTAGTGGTTTTTATGGCCTGATCCAACTCTGGTAAGGCATAATGTCCCAGGCGCATCTCAACATCTTTTGTACTTATGTTTCTGTCTACCCTTAAAATACCGTTTACTAAAGGATAATCAATTAAATTCATCTTGATGTTTTCATCCGTTTCCAAAACTGCATCACGATAATAAGCTCCATCTTCAAACTTTTTAAATGTATATAAGCGGAATACTTCCCATTTATCCTCAGCATTTTTAAAACCATAGTTCATAGATATTTCACCATTTGAACCATCTGCCTGCCATGGAAAAATACTACTGTACGAAAGTTTATTATAGTTTTCGGTGGAACGGAACTTCTGCCAGTCGTCTTTTACTTTTTCATGACACCAGGCTCTGATTTCGGAAGCTCCTATTGAAGGATAATTAGTTATAAGTACGTTGGATCCTTCTGCAAATTTATTATAGACCTGATCCTCGTTATAGTCTGCCCATGGCCCGTCGTTTTCTTTTGCAGTCCAAAATGGATCATCTGCAGGCAACAGCAAACCTAAAAAGGCTTTACCCATCCAATATACGCTTCCACGACAACTATATATTTGTACAGCTGGTTCAAAAGCGCCATAGAAACCTAATGTAGGTACACTATCTTTTAAAAACTCAGGATGCTGCAAAAACTGAAGCATGGTACTTGATGATATTTTTCGCAACCAACCTAAATTAACATCTTTGCCTCCATGCTTTCCCATAAACGGAAATGGAGCAACTGAACCAAAGCGATATGAAATACTACGTCCATACATTAACATGTTACCGTCTTCGGAAAACATATTTGGATAGTTGTAGTTTAAATCCTGGAAGTTTTGAATCAGCTTTTGGGCTATTTCAGGATAGTATTTTTCGCCAAAAACATCGCTCCAAAGCACGCTGTAAAGCTGAAATGCCCACATGCTGTAATAATCGTATGCCGGCGCATCGTTATACCAACCATAACCACGGTACTGCTCAATACTCTTATTCAGATATTCTACCAACAATTTTTCATTGACATCATATCCCTGATCTTTAAAAAAGCTCAATACAAAAATATTGAAGTAACGCCAGTTTGATGGTACTGTTGGTCCATCACCATAACTTAGCATGGTTGCAGCCAGTGCATCTTTTTCTGTTTGGGTAAGCGGCTCCCAAATTACTTCAGGGGCTACAAAAAGCGAGATAGCCAAAGCGCCGAACTCTACCAAATTTTGACTAGGCCCTCCGTTCTCCGGACGAGGCACAATGTAGGATGGACTATCCGGATTGATCAGATTAAGGATTTGATGACGGTAATACTCTGCAACAGAAATACCATTCATCTTTAGATGTGGCTGTTCTTTTAATAAGGGCGCTGCCACAAATAGTGTGCGACATAATCCTTCGAGCTTTTCAGTAGGAACCTGATCCTCTCTCTGAGGGTATGTTTTACCAGGTTGCTTTGGAAATTTCATTGGATCATCAAGTGTATTGATATACGAAAAAGCACCTTGTAACAAATACTCTGCTGCATCAATCCAGTGTTTTCTTGTCATCCCTGTTGAAGGACTTATATTGTAGTCGGGATTTTTTACTACAAATACATTTGTTTTTTCTTCCGCCTGTTTGCGGTTTGATTCATGCATTTTACACGATGGTAATCCTATGATCAGAACCACAAGAAAAACGGCTATAATGTTTATATATTTCATGCTAATTACTGAAAATATTTAATGAATTAATACGATCTACCACATTACTGATTTTAATATTACTTACTGTTTCAATTTCGGTTGTTATCACCTGATCGATGGAACCATTTATGTAAGTTGTTAATACATTATTACGGTAAGAGATTAGCAGATTTATATTACTAAATGGCATTGGCGCATACCAATTACCACTTGTAGATCGGGGTTTAACCTGCCAAATATCAGAGTTACCTAAAACATTTGTACTGTTATAAACATCCTGATTTTTTATGGCTACATAAGGTTTTAAAGATGTACCATCAACCCCATAAGTTATATCGCCAATAGTTAGTAAACTACCCGAATATTTAGCTGTATCAAGTTGAACATTCAATTGAACATCAAACTGATCCACATTTTCAAATGCAAAATCTCTTTTTACCTGATCCTTTTGAACATCATCGTATTGTAACAACAATTTTTGACCAGTTTTAACAATAGGCGTCACATCATAATCGGCATAAATTGAAGTACAAAATCCTAATGGACGTTCACGGCTTACAATCCAGTCGTAATAATTGCCATTCATCCATGTCAGTTTTAGAGGCGAATCTTTTCGATTTGAAATGATGTAAGGACGCGCATTATTGAATTCAGAATCTTTTGTTATTGTATCTGTAGTAACAACAGTATTATTATCATCAACAACATACTTAATAAGTTCATACACAGTTCCGTATTTACCCGTTACAGGTACAGAGCAATATACTTCACTGGTGTTTTGATCATCAATAGCCATTCCGCCACTATAACAGTTCTCAATATTTGGTGATTGATGAAAATGTCCGCCTCCATTTGCCAGGAAGGTTTTGGTCCAGCTTTCTCCATTCCATTTGGCATAATAATAATCGTGCGATGTTTTATCTGCCGAAATAGTAACCATAGCAATAGCAGGGTTTTCATCCTGATCTAAAACAACCTGCCACAACCAGTTGCGTAAAGGACTAGGATCAACAACTGCATCCGGATAGGTATTTTTATAATCAGGAGTAGCTGCAACATGGTATATCTCTTCTCCTATTTTTGAGAGTACGTTGCCTTTTACATCCTTCAATTCAAGAGTGTTGATATCGATATAATTGTAATATAAATAATTTGGCATTGTAGGATCGGGATGTCCTGTAGTATAAGCCAGCATAATTTTATCTTTTCCATTGCTGGTATATTTGGCATACGGACGCGAAGCAGTTGACTGAACCATTTGATAAGGTCCCCAAACACATTCTGTTGTTTCGTTGGTTGTTGGAACTGTAAATTTAGCTATGGTTGGATGCCAGCTAATGCCACGCCAACAAATATAAAAGTGTGTGGGATCATCAGACAAAATAAATGGAGAAGGATAAGTAGTATTAAACTTTGTGGGTATTTTATATTCCTGACTCAATGAAGTAATGTCACCTGGAGTTTTAGAAATACGATAGTAAAAACAAGGTTCATCGGTGTGGCGTGAGTAGAAAATCATTACACGATCATCCGGAAGAATTAAGAAGGTAGGGTTGTCATGATCATCGGGTTGAAAATAAGATCTGATTAATACTTCGTTTGATTGCCCTGTTTTAAAGTCGTGCTGAGTCGCTTTTATATTTCCATGAATATCGATATAACCTATATATGATTTATTGATCGTTCCGTCCTCATTTTGATGATGAACTGCTCGTGGATCTGCAAACCAGCACCAGGCTCCCTCTCTTGCAACTTCGTATGGTTTTACTTCAGTTTTTTGAGTTTGTTGTAGATGGGTACAATTCGTTAAAGTTGCGGCTATTAAAAGTACACAACTGATGAATTGTAGGTGATGAATACCTCTTGATTGACTCTTCACTTTTATTTGGATTTTTAAATTAATCGAATGTTATAAGTCGAATGTTAAATGTCATTGCTACCGCGTGTCCTCACGCGTGGGGATTCTCTCAACCACACGTGGGGACACGTGCAGCAGCGGTGTACTAACTTGCGCCAGATCTTCTACGGGTTCAAGTTTGTAAATTGGATCCTTGCTAAAGGTATAAAACCTCCTCCCCTCTCCTGCGTCGAGGTACTCCTCCTTTGAAAGGAGGAGAGTTGATTTACAGCTTACAAATTTTATTTAATGATAAACCATTGCTACCGCGTGTGTCCTCACACGTGGGGATAATTTCAACCACACGTGGGGACACACGCGGCAGCTGTGTACTAACTTGCGCCAGATCTTCTATGGGTTCAAGTTTGTAACTTGGACCATTGTTACTTGCTCCTTATTTAGAAATCGGTTCTATTCCTTTTAAAGTAGGAATTACAGGCTTAATACTTCCATCGGCATTAAATTCCATTTTATCGATACAAACTTCGCGGTGAAAACCTGCCGGACGGCCCATATCAATACCTTTAGGTAATGTAAAACGGTGATAAACCAAATACCACTCATCTTTACCAGGAACTTGAATTGTAGTATTATGTCCGGTTGCATAAATACCTTGCTCAGGTTTTTTTTCTACTACAATATTATTTTCTGGTATGCTTAACTTACCCAATGGAGAGGTTGCTGTAGCATATCTTACACGGTAATTGGGGCTGCGCGTATCATCCTCACTCCACATAAAATAATAAGTACCTTTGCGATAAAGAACATGGCTACCTTCGCGGAAAGTATGACCAGGATGAAATTCGGTTAATGTTTTTTCCTTGATAGAAACCATGTCATCGTTTAACTCAGCTCCTACCATAAATCCATTTCCCCAATACAAATAAAATTTACCAGTTTCAGGATCCTGAAAAACATCCGGATCAATGATTTGACCGCGTGTAATTCCTTTAGGTTTTGTATCGATAAGTGCTTTACCGCTATCAACAAAAGGACCTGCAGGATCATCAGCTACCGCCACACCTATTGTTTGTGCTGCTGTATAGTAATAATAGTATTTGTACTGTCCGTTAACTTCTTTTTCTATAATACATGGAGCCCATGCATTTCTGTCGGCCCAGCTCACATCTTTATGTAAATCCAAAATAACACCTTCATCAGTCCAGTTTACTAAATCCTCTGAAGAAAATGTTTTAAAATATGTACCCGACCAGTTGTTAAATCCGTCGCTTGTTGGATACATATAGTACTTTTTAGTTTTATTGGAATAGATCAAATCCGGATCGGCATAATAACCTTCAACCACAGGGTTATGATCTTCAGAAACTTCAACAGTATAAGTTACCGGAGTTTGTCCCTCCATTGTAATGGTGTATTCCACAGCTCCTGCAGAAAAATCCTGAGCACCTTGCGGACTCACAGAAATCCCTTGAAAAGCGCTAAACTGAGGATCAAACTGTGTTAAATCTGTTCCTGTTTTTACAGGGATGTGAATAGACTCCGTTTTGTTATTAAAATTTACATTCAGCTTTTTTACCTGCTCCGAAGTCACTTTAACAAATTCTCCGTCAATGGTTCCCCATTTATTCATTAATCGTTGTAATTCCTTTTGAGTAATAGGCATTACACAACCATGGCGAGGATGAAAGTTCATGCTAATGGCATGATCAACCACTTCAAAATGCTTTAAGTCACTACTTTTAGTAAACTGATATTCACCTTTAATGTAAACATCATACATTAAAATATACTCATCGCTGTGATTTAATTTAAAAGTACCAGAACCTTCAACTCTGTGCTCAGAACAGTCAACGCGATCAGTACTTACCATTTCATATCCTTCTGTTAGTTTATCTGAAATAGCCAGTTTAATTCCCGGTTCACCAGTTTCTGATTTCATAAAGAAATAGAACTTACCATCTTTTTTAATGATGTCGCCATCGATACATGCATTGTTGGTAGGACTAAAATACAATTGTTTAGGTTCCGACTCAAGGGCAGTAAAATCTTTATTGGCATAAGCATAGTAAATGATATCAGGATTGTTTCCCTGTTTCATACTAAAATACACCATATATTTTTGAGTTTCTTCATCGTAAATGGTTTGCGGAGCCCATACCCTGTCCACATCACCAAATGTTTCAGGATACGTTTCGGGAATGTTGATAATACTATGTTCCCAATTGATTAAATCGGTTGATTTCATTAAAATCATAGCCACATTATTCCATCCCTGATCAGTAACATACAAGTCGGTAATCACCATGTAAAAGGTTTTTCCATCTTCTCCGCGTAAAATATGCGGATCTCTTACTCCACCAGAAGAACTGATATCTTTTGAATCAATAATTGCCTCATTATTGTTTAATGCTATATAGTTGTAACCATCAGCACTTACAGCATAATGTATAGATTCTTCGCCTGGTCCGTTTCCTACAAAGTAGGTAAACAGATAAGCAGAATAATCATCATTACCGCAAGAACAGCCTGGTAACAAGGTTGCTAAAAAGGCAAATACTATTGCCGACAATAATAAATATGTCTTTTTCATGTGTTTATAATTTGTTTTCTTTTGCCACATGGAACTCACAAATAAATATAATCATCCTCTTGTGTGTGAATTTGGACAATCAAATTTACATGTTCGTTTCATGTGTTTATAATTTGTTTTTATATCACTAAACATTCACTTTCCGGATTAAAAAATCCTATGCACAAACCTGCATGGCCATCTTTTCAATATTTTGAGGTTTGCACAAACCTGCAAAAGCTATTTTATTAAAAAATTAACGTTTGCAGATTTAGGCATGGCCGTCTTTTTGATTATTTGGTGTTTGCTTAAACAGGCAAAAGCCAACTTTTTGAATTTTTAACGTTTGCTTAAACAGGCATGGGCTACTTTCTGAAATTTGAGCGTTTGCTTAAACCGACTCAACATTTATAATGATCAATGTGCATAGAAATTGCTCCTGCAATACTTACTTTACTTCAAGCACATAAACCATCTGAGGTTCAAAATCAGCTGTTCCCTCTGCATCTACTTGTTCTACTCTCTGTACAAATATTTGCAACATACCTTTATCTTTCCATAATTCTGTATCAAACGAAGGCTCCCATGAACCTACTGTAAAATCAGTAAGGTCGGTAATTTTAACTTTACCCGATGGTTTTAATTCCGCCACCGACACTTTTGCACCTCTCTCCTCATCGCGAAATACCAGGTAATATACAGTTCCTTTTTTTGTGGATTTAGCAACAATTTGCGGACGCGAAATAGGAATACGCTTTGTACCACCACCAGAAAGCGAAAATGCTTCCTTTCTAAATCCTAAGTCCTTTACAATCCATTTACCATCCACCAAACTTATAATATGAAACTGAGGAATATCTGAATCCTGCTCTCTCCAGTAACTGGCAATAACAGGTTCTCCATTTCCGTTTGTTGTCATAGAGGTTTGATTGATTAATTCGCTTTTCTGAGGAATTTTTGCTGCGTACTCAGCACTTGCGGCATTTATTGGCAAACGATAAGCTTCTCCTTTTGAATTTTCCCAGGTTACACCTCCATCTTTTGATCTGGCATAGCACATATCATGATTGGTAGATACATCCCAGGTTTCGCGCCATACCCACGAAACATGTATTACTCCCTTATGATCTAAACAGGCCTGCCAGTATGCATTTCGTTGTCCTTCACCATCAATTAAGTTACTTTGTATCTGACTCCACTTTTGCGTTTTAACATCGTAACTATTTAACACTAGGTTTCCTTGTCCTGATTGGCCATCTCTAAACATAAAGATTAAGTTTCCGTTGGGCATTTTAAAAAACTGTGGGTAGGTAACATTGGTTTCGTTTTGACCTGTCATTTCAGTTTTTGGTCCCAGCTCAAGCGAATAAGGCGCCACACTTTTTGCATAACGAAGCGGATGACCATGATGATCCCATGATACATGCAAGTAACCATCGCCATCAACCATGATACTAATACAGTTATGCGCATCTTTTACATTACCACTAAAATCAGTTTGGTTAATGGTAAATTTATCATCATTAATATTGCGCTTACCTAAAGCCAGTTTACCCTCTGTGGTATAATAAGCAATAAACTGAGTATCGGCTTGTGTTACCAATGAGTTTTGACGAAATACAACTGCATTTACCGAGTTATTTGACCATGCTTTATCAACCGGAACTAATTTTTGAGCACAGGCAGTTGTAATAAATACAACAAGCGATGAAATGGCCAGAAGAAACTTTTTATTCATTATATTTTATTTTATCGGCGATTTTAAACAAAAAAAATTTAATAAGCCTGTAAAATTAGTTCAGGATCATTAAATTTTATATGTTTTAAAACAAGAAGTCGTAATTATATTCATTTTTGAAATGATCATAAAAAATACGCTATCCACTAACTACAATTAGCAATGCACCTCTGGAGTATAAAAAAAGATTAACACAGGGACACAAAGGCACAGAGAGATTTTTACATACTTTACTCATATAAATTGCACTAATTTAAAAGAGTTTGAAAAGTAAATCCTAACGGACTTAAAGAATTTTATAACAATACATAAAAACTCAGTGTCTCAGTGTCTTTGTGTTCATTTTTAACTCTTGATTGTCATTAATAGTGAATAGCGCTCCACACAATTATTTATCTAAGAATTTTACCATTTCAGAACCGGCTAACAAAAAGGCTCCAACACCAAAGTTTGAGCTTGAATTTTCGTCAACTGTTTGTCCAGGAATCGCTCTTTCTCCAATTGGTTGAACATATCCTACTTTACCAGTTTCCTGAAGTGCTACTGTTGTTAAATACTCCCAGGATTTATCCACTACTGATGTATATTCATCTTTTGATAATACACCATTATTCATTCCCCATAAGTAACCATAGGTAAAAAATGCTGTACCACTTGTTTCTGGTCCCGGAGCATGTTCCGGATCCAAAATACTACGAGTCCAGTAACCTTCTTTTTGCTGCACATCTTTTAATGTAACAGCCATTTTTTTATAGATCTCAACAAATTCAGCTTTATGCGCATAACTTTCAGGCATGTCCTGAATAATTTTTGCCAAGCCTGCAAATACCCATCCATCTCCACGAGCCCAAAAATCTTTGTGACCATTCATTGATTTATGCTTTGGATAAACATATTTGGCATCTCTGAAAAACAAACCAGTTTCTTCGTCGTACATAATACTTTGTGCGTATTTAAAGTATTCGTATAACTTTTCAAGATACAATTCGTTTCCTGTTACATGATATAACTTAGTCATTACCGGCATTACCATATATAATCCATCAGCCCACCACCAATAATCGTTAGCTTCGGTACTCATTTCATATTCCATCACTTCTATAGCTCTTGCAATTTTAGATGAATCTTTAGCTTCATCCATATTAAAAAGATCTATATAAGTTTGAAAACAAATTTGCCAGTCGCCAAACAATACATGCTCATCGTTTTCGCCATAATGGTATTTCCAGGCCGATTTATCATCTGATTTAGCACCTTTCCATTCATTTTGAACAGCCCAGGCCTCAGAATAATCTTTATATTCTTTCTTTCCTGTAATATCATATGCGGCAATATTTCCGGTATGATAAGCGGCATTATCCCAAAAGGCACGTCCATGTTCAGGATTTGTACTTTGCCAGTAATCGTTCACTTTTACAATAGTTGACAATACATCCTGCTTATTAATACTTGATAAATAAGATGCTTCTTTTTCTGATTTGGTATTCTTTGGGGAACACGCTACAAAAAGTAGCGCGATCCAAACAACACCAATATTCTTCATTCTATACATGGGTTGATTTTTCTTATAAATTAGTTTCTGATTTTTTATTCCAATATTATTTTACCGGGCTAATGATATAACCATAGCTATAAGACTTATCCAATAACAAGTATTGTGTATGAGGATAACGTCCCCAACTATCATCGCCACCTAAACCACGTTGTTTAAAATCAACATTTAAATAAACCTGATTACGAGGTGTTACATCGCTAGGATGCATTTGCTTTTTAGTTAAACCGGCATCAACATCATCTGATGAATTATGAGCTACTTTAACACTTAATGGTTGCAAACCTTCTATTTTTAGTCCTACTCCATCTTTATTTGTTAAAGTAATCCACCTTACATCTGTTTTATTTCCATTTTCCTGCGGACGAATATAATCTACTCTTTGCTCAGCAACTGTACTTGAATAAACACCCAGAAAACTGGCTGTATTTCTATCAGAGTAATTCTCCCAAGGACCACGACCATAGTAATTAAACTGATCAAACTCGCCAGACAATCTCATTTGCATACCAAAGCGAGGAATTTCAGGTAAACCTTCTCTTCCGGCTTCCCACTTGGCCTCTACCTGAGTTTTTCCATCGGCAAAAATGGTATAAACCAAAGTATAATTGCTGCTTACATCGTTCAGGTACAAATTACTTGTAACAACTACTTTATCGTTCTCTTTATTAATATCAATAGATTTAACCGATCTGTTTTTACCTGCAGTACGCCAGATATTAAGTTTCCAAGGCATTCCGTTACCGTAATCATTATCAATAGGAGCTCTCCAGAAATCAGGTTCCGGTCCGCCATTTAATAAATTTTGTCCATCTACTTTATAAGAAGATAACAGACCACTCCATTTATCGATTCTAACCTCAACCTGATCAGCTTTTACATAAATACGGTTGTCTTTTTCCTCTACAGAAACAGTTCCTGCTACTGCAGTTTCAGCATCAAAATATTTGTTTCCTTTTAAAACAAACTGTTCACGGGCAATTTCAAATCCGGCTGGTACAAATGGGGTTGCATTTTTTGTATAGGCATATACATCAACTGTATATTCCTCACCTGCTTGCGCACTAACTTTAGGTAACGGAAGCTTAACGTTTTTAGTTAATCCTCCGGCTAACGATACTTTAAAAGCTTTTTCACTTACTACTTCACCATTCTTTTTCAATACCCAATTAAAGGCGTAATCTTTTAAGTCATTGTACAAAAAGATGTTTTTTACAGTTAAAACTCCTGTGCTAATATCTTCAGATGAAAACAGGATATCCTGATACACTTTTTTCACTTCGTTTAAAGCAGGATGTGGAGTACGATCTGCAGCCACAACACCGTTGGCACAAAAGTTTTCATCGTGTGTATATTTATAACCTCCTATATCACCACCATAAGCATAATAATCTCTTCCGGAATCGTCGGTTGCTTTTAAGCCCTGATCAACCCAGTCCCAGATAAATCCTCCCTGCATTTGTTTGCTCGAGCTGATAATATCAAAATACTCCTGAAAGTTACCGTTACTGTTACCCATAGCATGTGAGTACTCACACATAATAAAAGGACGTTCAACATCGGTTCTTTCTGCATACTTTTTCATGGATTCGATACCAGGGTACATTGGACAAACAATATCGGTATTGCGATTTTCGCCGGCTTGTTCAAACTGAACCATACGAGTTGGATCTGCTTTTTTCAACCAGTCGTAGATATCATAAAAAACCGGTCCGTTACCACACTCATTACCCATACTCCAAATAATTACCGAAGGATGGTTTTTATCTCTTTCAAATAATCTTTCAACTCTGTCTTTATGAGCAGGAGCCCATTCCGGACGATAAGCAGTATGTTTATTTTTATCGAACCAGGCTTGCCATTCTGCACCCATTGCATGTGCTTCAATATTGGCTTCGTCAACCAAAAACAAACCGTATTCATCGCATAGTTGATACCATAATGGGTTTTGAGGATAGTGACTCATACGCACGGCATTGATATTATGCTGTTTCATTAGCTCAATATCTTTAAGCATGGTTTCTTTATCAATAACATGCCCTGTGTTGGCATTATGCTCATGTAAGTTAACACCACGAACTAAAACAGGTTTGCCATTAACCATTAACTGTGCATCCTTAATTTCAACAGTTCTAAAACCTACTTTACACGATGTGGATTCAATTAGTTTTCCTTGCTCATCATTTAATGTAAGCACTAGAGTATAAAGTTCAGGCGTTTCGTTACTCCAATGTAAAACATTTTTAACCTCAGCTTTTATATTTACTGTTTCTTCGCTGTTGCCTTTAAGATCAACACTGGATCCGGATTCAAGGATTGTTTTACCATTTTTATCCTGTAGGGTAATGGCAATATCTGCGGCTTTGCTTTCTGCCACTTTATTAGCCACATCAATTTCTACATCTAAAATTCCGTTTTGATATTTACTATCCAATCCGGCTTTTGCAAAAAAGTCTGCAATACGAATTTGATCCGTGCTATATAAATAAATACCTCTGTCAAATCCTGATAGTCTCCAGAAATCCTGATCTTCAAGGTATGAACCATCGCTCCAACGATAGGCCTCAATAGATACGTTATTCTTTCCTGCTTTTACATAAGGCGTAATATCAAACTCTGTTGGACTTTTAGTATTTTGGCTGTATCCAACTTTTTCTCCATTTACCCAAACATACATAGCAGCAGCTCCACTTTCAAAGTGCAAATAAACTCTTCTTCCATTCCAGTTTTCCGGTAATGAAAAACTGCGTTTATAACTTCCCACCGGATTATGCTGATGATCTACAAATGGTGGATTTTTAGGAAATGGATAATTGATGTTTGTATAAATAGGAGTTCCATACCCGTTCAATTCCCAGTTCCCTGGCACTGAAATTTCACCCCATGATGAAACATCGTAATCTTCAGTATAAAAATCTTTTGGTCTGTCGGCAGGTTTGTAAACCCAATTAAACTTCCATGTACCATTTAACGACAAGTACCAATCTGAATCTTCATAATTATTTTTTATGGCTGCCTCTTTACTTTGATAAGGCATAAAAGTGGCTCTGGTTTTTTCCTTATTAATACCAAACACCTCTGGATTTTCCCAATCTGGTATATTATTCTGACCATAAACAGTCCCACACAATACTAAAACCAGTAATAACAATGCTCTCTGCATAATTTGAAGCTTTTAAATATTATATTTTGATTTACATTCTCTTTACAACGAAATAACTGCACTACAATTTGTCTCTCTTCTACTCTTCCTAACAAAAGATTATAAATAGACATCTATTGATGATCTTCTGCCAGAAAAACACTTTGCGTTCTTCAAATATCCAAATCTTTACTCCAATTCAGGTGTACAAATCATTCTCAAATGTGGAGATATTATTCTTTTGCTGAATAATATCTTACTTTTTGCATCATTTGTATCATTGCTTCCTTTACGAATAAAAAACGAATGAATTGATGTAAAAATTCACCTGTTATAATTCAAAAATTAATTGATGAGTTGATAACCGGAATTTGGTTAAAAAGGGAGTAGATTATCAGTTATTTTTTCCTCAACCACAACTTTCGTTCACACTATAAACCAAAAAAAGGCTTATCCAAAGGGTAACTTCTTATACTAATAATTTATATGGGAGGGGTCAAAGGGAGATTGGTTAACCCAATCTCCCTGTATAAACTTAGTATAATAAACACTTAACAATAAAACCTTTGGACAGCCTTATGTTTTAATTATTAATTAGCAGCCTGACCTGCAACAGTAGGCCATCCCGGATTCTGATAAATTGGTGATGTTGATATGGTTGCACCATCATCAGCAGTAATCAGAAAATGTCTGATAGCAATAGGATCCAAATAATGCGCTTCTTTAAAATACAATCCGTTATAAAAATTATTATTTGACTGAATAATTTGATATGGACGTAAATACTCACTCAATGAGGGAGAAGAAACTGTATTACGAGTCTCATCAGCCTGATCAGCTAATAATAATCCATCAGCATAATCATCTTGCATTGGTCCCCAAACTTTACAACCTTCAATTTGAAATCCGTTTAATTGGTCCATAGCTCTCCATCTGATCAAATCATCATATCTGTAACCTTCACCAATTAACTCACAACGTCTTTCTCTTCTAATATTATATAATGTTGCATCAACCATATTACCATGAGAGTAAGTTCCCCAGTCATATAAAGCTTCCTGAGCCATATCTGTAGCGGCAATAGTTACATTATAGTCAGGGTTTACACCTGCTCTTGTACGAATAGCTCTCCAGTAAGAATCAGCCTTACCGTCAATACTTCCATTCTTTTCGTAACTAGCTTCCATATAAATTAAGTAGGCTTCAACAGCTCTAAAAATTACCGGAGCAGTAAGATCCTGTCCTACCTGAGAATTATTCCAGTCAAGAGAATAACCTTTACCTAACATATACCCTGTAGAAGTAGAATATCTACCATCGGCACTATAAATAGTAGCAGGATTGTTAAAAGTAATTTCAGAAGGTGTATTTACAAGAGATTTTACCTCGCCCGGAGCTTTCATAAACAATCTCCAACGTGAGTCTCTGTTAATTTTAGTATCCTGGATATAATCATCGCCGGCATAACCACTGGCTGGGTTATAAACAGGTAATCCGTTTGCCATTAAGAATGATTGTTCCATTTGGTGTGTATATCCTCTACCACCACCTTCGTGTACATAGTGATTGTAACTATGAGAACGACCAAGATCAATAGAATACTCTCTGTACATTAATACCTCATCATATGAAGAAGGGTTTGTGCTTGCAAACATATCATAATATTGATTTTCTGCAGGATCACCTCCCCATTGTGCAATATTTTCGCTATTTGGAACTAAAGAAATATTGTCAGCAACCTCTGCTGAAGCTTCCATAGCTTCAGTAAGGAAGAAATCAATTTCTCCATCTAAACTTCCTGAAGGGAAAGAATAACCGCTATTATAATCTTTACCTGCTCCTGGCCATCCCGGACCATTAGGCACCATTGGTGTACCTGCATGATATTTTAACCAGGTAGCTTCAAATAAAGCAACACGAGCTTTTAACACTAAAGCAGCATTTCTGGTAATACGAGTTTTTCCTCCGTTAGGATTGTTTAATAACAAATCAATAGCCTTGTCTAAGTCTTGCAAAATAAATCTGGCTACCTCATTTCGTGGTTTCCTTTGCGAAACTTGAGTTAACACATCCTGATTATCCGGCTGTGTTTCTGTAATAATAGGGAAATCGCCTAATTTTCTTAAACGAAAGAAATACTCATGTGCTCTTAAAAAGTATCCTTCTCCTACATAATGTGCTACATTATCGGCATTACCAGTAAGTTCACCAGCTTCATATCTTGGTACAACAGTTTGTAAGTAGTAGTTTAAGGCGTAAATATTACTAAAGTTCCATTTTCCACCACTTGAACCAACAGTCCAAACACCATCAACATATCTGTTATTTGATCCTCTTGTTGTTTCATTATCTGTAGCTAAATCATTAAGATAAAAAGACTCACCCCCGGAACCGAAATGACTAGGAATCATTCCTCCTGTATTGTCATCGTTTGGGTTGTAGTTGTTGGTGTACTGCCCGTAATATCTAATAGTATAAGATGCTAATTGCGATTCATCCCACAAATAATTTTCAGGGGATATTTGTGATGGTGGTGTAGTATCCATAAAGTCATTACAACTGTAAAAACTTATGGCAAAAACACCTAGTATCAAACTTTTGTAAAATACTGTATTCTTTATATTTAACATATTTCTTTAATTTAGAAGTTAACACTTAAACCAAAACTATATGTTTTAGACAATGGATAAACAGTACCACCTTGTCTACCAATACCTGCAGTTTCAGGATCCATAGTTTTAGATAAATTAGTAATAGTTAATAAATTCTCTCCTGACACATACAAACGAAGGTTTTGCAAACCAATTCTGCCTATTAACTCCTTAGGAAATGTATAACCTATTTGTAGGTTCTTTAATCTCATATATGCTGCATTTTGCAGATATTTTGTTTGTGTAGCGTGGTTCTTATTGTTAAATACAGGTCTTGGGTAGTAAGCATCTGTATTTGCACCTAGTGGATGATCAGCATCATCTCTAAAGTAATCTAAATGTTCTTTCATACCTGTAGACCACCATTGACCACTACCAGTTGCACCCCAGAATACCATACTGTTTGAACCCGGATCAAAATCTCTTTTTAATACACCTTGCCAAAACATTTGTACGTCGAATCCTTTGTAACTGGCATCCAAATTAATACCTGTGCGGAAACGAGGTGTATTGTTACCAATTTTCTTCAGGTCACCCATGTCATTCATAGTATTACTACCACGGTCAACTCTACCATCATTATTGATATCAGCATACATGATATCACCAGCGGCCCAGTTACTTCCAAAATAACTTTGTCCACCATTAGGAAGACTTTCAAGGTGCTGATTCATTTCGTCATCAGATTTTGCAATTCCAATGGTTGTAAATCCATAAATATTTCCTGTTTTTTCACCAGCTCTGTATTGATCAAGGTTACCTGTTGGGTTACCATATCTCAAAATCTTAGTTTGTGAATCAGAAACATTTAAACGTGCTCCATAACTAACTTCTCCAATTTTATCTCTCCACTGAATTACTAACTCCCAACCGTATGTTTTAAGGTCTGTATTATTAGTTCGTGGTACTCCTGTTCCTAAAGTAGCAGGCAATTCAACACCTTGTCCTACCATATCTTCAGTTTTTCTTTCGAAATAATCAAAAGAACCGGTTAAACGATTGTTAAAAGCACCGTAATCAAAACCTAAGTTCAGGGTTTTAACTTTTTCCCATGTTAAATTTTGAGAAATAATACCTGGTGCTTCCGCTGTATTTGGACGAGATCCGTTCACCATCCAATAACCATTGGCAGCTCCTGTATTCATTGTAAGGTAAGTTGGATACCAACCTGATGTATTTTGATTAGCTAACACACCATAAGATCCTCTTAATTTAAAGGTTCCTACATAATCAGCTAAACTGCCCCAGAAATTTTCTCTGGCTACATTCCAACCTAAAGAAAATGAAGGAGTCCATACCCATCTGTTTTCTGCTCTGTATCGTGAAGTACCATCGTATCTTAAGTTTACTTCAGCAAGATACTTTCCGTTATAATCATAGTTTACTCTACCAAAAAATCCGGCATTTGACCACTCATTATATTGACCACCTAAATCTCTGGCATCATCATTTGTTGTTAAATCAAGTACTGGTAAATCAGTATTGATCATATCATTACGTTGTGCATGCAGGTCTCTGTTTTTTAATTGCTCTGACTGAAAACCTAACATACCAGTGAAAGTGTGCTCTTTAATACTCTTTGTATAGTTAGTATATACATTTGAGTTTAAAAATGTTTCTCTGTAAGCGTACTCGTATACCTGATCATTAGCAGCACTGGTCATACCTCTGTATGTATTTTCTGGATTATCTGCCATGTGTGAGTATACACGTTTTTGATCCCAATGTGTCCAGTTATTTCTGGTTCTCACATTGAACTCTCCCATAATATTCCAATCTTTTGTAGGCGTAATAGTTATTTTTGCCTGCTGCGACATTTCATCATTTTGTTCTTGATGTCTACCACCTTCTTCCATTGTTAACGCGTAGTTAATGTCAGTCATGTAGTATCCATTAGGATCTTTAATCGGTCTGATAGGTCTAGCTCGTCTTAAAATGTTGTCGTAAAAACTATCATTCATCATAGTTGGACGAGCATAATCAACTCTTGAATATCTATTAGAATAGTCAACTTTTACGTAATCAGATAATTGAGCAGAAATTTTTCCTGTTACATTAAAACGATCATAATTTTCTGTACCATAACGCATGAAACCATCCTGCGTCATATAATTTGAAGACAAGTAGTAAGTAATCTTTTCGTTACCTCCACTAACACTAAGATTGTGCTCCTGAGATGGAGACCATTTTTTATAGTACTCTTCCAACCAGTCTACATTTCCATAGGTATGATCATAATCCCATCGTCCATTACTTGCCTGATAAGCTACGTCATTAGCATCTAACTGACCAGTATAATACTGATAAACCAAATCCATATGATTCTGATCAAATAAATGGTTGTTAGATCCATTAAACTGTGCATCATCATAGTAATTCATAAACTCCCATGAATTTTGCATATCAGGTAACATAACCGGAGTGTTAAATCTAAAGCTATTGTTATAGTTAATAGTAGCTCTACCTGATTTACCTTTTTTAGTTGTTACCAAAATAACACCAAAAGGAGCGCGTGAACCATAAATAGAAGACGATGCAGCATCCTTTAAAACAGAAATATTTTCAATATCCTGAGGGTTTACTGTACTAATATCACCTTCCATTCCATCAATTAAAATTAAAGGTTCACCACTGGATCCTTCTCCAATTGTTGTTGTACCCCTTACATTAATGGTTTTAGGCGCATTTAATTCTCCACCATTACCACTGTTACTAATGTTTAATCCAGGGATTACACCTTGTAATGCCTGAACTGCATTGGCAACTGGTCGTTCTTTTAAATCTTCAGCAGATGCAGTAGCAACAGCTCCTGTTACATTAACTTTCTTTTTTGTACCAAACCCCACTACTACAACTTCTCCAATTTCTTCTAAGTCACTGGATAAAGCAACATTAATAGAAGTTTTTCCTTGTACTTGAATGGTTTGTGATGTATAACCTAAATAAGAATACACCAATGAACCATCTGCAGGAACATTAATAGAGTAACTTCCTGTTACATCAGTAATAGTACCTGTTGAAGTATTCTCAACCACAATTGCAACACCAATTAAAGGCTCTCCTGTTGACGAGTCTGTAATTGATCCTGTTACATTAATTGTGTTTTGAGCAAATGTGTTTATCGGAATAAACGCAATCATAATAATGAAGGCTAATATATGCATGGACTTATCCTTCCATGAACTAAAACATTCCCTTCGACAATTAAAACTTGATAACTTTTTTTTCATAGTCGATCATTAATTATTAATCATTATATAAATCGTTTAAATTTTTAACTATTAGCTCCAATGTTATTTTTGAACAATAATTAAGAACTATTAACAATGCAAATATGATTAACCAAACGATAAAAAAAGTCGAAGGATCATTCCCTTTGGATGAATATTAAACCACCCCACTAAAACCAATAAATTCAAAGGCTTTTGAATGATTTTTCATCATGATTGAATTATATTTCACCATTCAAAAAAGTTTCAAATTCCTTTATTAGGAACACATTTTTTATTGTTATAAACAAAGAGAACACATGAGAATTCACTCACCTCTATCCTAAAACAATTACATTTGTTTGATAACAAATTTTAAGAGATAGGTCAACAAATTATATACTTTCATGAAAAACAAACTTCCAATTCATATTCTTTTTACCATAACCTTTATATCCATATCATTTTTAACTGTTGCACAAAATATCAAAGTAAGTCAACTTCCAATTATGAATTTACTTCCGTCGAATTCTGTATACAGAATTTTTCAGGATAAAGAAGGATACATGTGGTTAGGAACCCAGGATGGGCTATGCAGATATGATGGATACCGAACAAAAATTTTCAGATCAGACTTTATTAACCCAAACTTACTAAGCAGTAACGAAATAACTGCATTTACTGAGGATTATAACCATAACATTTGGGTAGGAACACATGAAGGATTAAATATATTAAATAAAAACACCTATACTATTACGCCTCATCCTGATACAACAATAATACACGCTAGTGTTTCGAGCATGATATGTGCAAGCGACAGCACTATTTGGGTCGGATATAATTCCGGTTTAAAAAGATATAACAAAGATTTAAGCTTAAAATTTGATTACACTCATTCTGGCCAAAACAAAAGTGTACTGCCCAATTCAAGTATAAACCAAATTTTTGAAGATTCGTACCAAAACATTTGGGTTATGATATGGGGCCAGGGCTTATTTAAATACAACAAAGAAACCAACCAATTTATTAAGTACCCTAAAATAGGAAATCAGGATAACCCGTTTAGGATATATCAGGATTCAAACAATAATTATTGGATAGGAACATGGGAGGAGGGTATTTTTCATTTTAATCCAAATACCATCTCAAATCAGACTTATACAAAAATACCTCAACCAGAATGGGAAAATTCGATTAATACTTCCCGATTCTTTAGTTTTACCCAGGATAATAACTACGAATACATTTGGGCAATGTCATTATCTGGTTTGAGTACTTTCAAATACAATAAAGATGGTAATACTGAGGCAGTAAATACTCGTAAACTTTTTCAGAATACAAACAATATATTTAGCGAAATCATTAAGGATCGCGATGGTAGTTTATGGATTGGAGCCTTTAGTGAAGGTATTTTTAAAGTTGATTTTAATAAGCCAAAAATAAACAATTTTCCACTCCATCTATTAACAAGCAAAAGTGATATTGCTCCTTCATTTACATCTTTATGCGAGGATAGTGAAGGTGACATCTGGATCAATCAAAACAGAATTGGTCTTTTTTGTTACAGTCCTAAAAGTGGTACCGTAAAGTTTTACAATGAAATCAATGAACTAAAAAGCTTCAACGAACTCAAATATGTTACACATATTAACTATATCAGTGGTTTAAATGAAATATGGTTAACCAACTCCAGTAATTCAAAAATCATCAAAATAAAGAAAGAAAATGGTCAGATAAAAAATGTTAAACATAATTTGCTCAGTCAGGTAGCCAATGATTCAGGCATTGCAAATCTAATATTTGAGGATAACCAATCCAATGTATGGTTAGTTAGTGATAGAGCTTTATTTGTTCAACCATTTGGATTAAATGAAATTGTTCTTGTAAAAAAAGATTTAGGCGATATTACCTCAATTACTCAAGACAACAACAATACAATATGGATTAGTACTGATAAAAAAGGAATAAACAAGATTAATTTACCTCACGAACTAAAAAGAGATGAAATAAAAGACCTGGCGTTTCATAACATTAACAATAAACTAATCAATAAGCATATCCAAACTATAACTGCAGACTTAAGTGGAACCGTGTGGATTGGAATGAAAAGCGGAAGTTTAATTGCCTATAATACCACAACAAAAACCTTTAGTAACAAAACTATTGATTGCGGTTTAAAAGGAGAAGCCATTCTTGATATCATTGCTGACAAATACAATAACATCTGGATTACTACCTATAAAAAAGTAATCGAATATAATCCCAGAAATAATGCTTCAATTTCCTATTCATCACTTGATGGAATGCAGATTAATTCGCATTTAAAAAATTCATTATTTAAAACTAAAGACTCCAAGTATATTTATATTGGAGGAAACAGGGGATATTCAAGATTTAGTCCTTCAGAGCATTTACTGGTTCCTCCTGTACAAACAAATGTAAAAATTACCGATGTTAAAATTCAGAATTCATCTATACTGGATTCATGCCAAATAAAGAAGTACAATAAAGATAAAAACACACTCATATTATCACCAACAGATAAAAATATTGAAATTTATTTTTCAGCACTTGATTATAGTAACCCTGAAAAAATAAAATACGCCTATAAACTTGATGGTATTGATGACAACTGGGTATATGTAAAAGAAGACCGTCAATTTGCCGTATACAGTCAACTAAAAAAAGGTAAGTACAAATTTCATGTAAAAGCATCAGATGCTCATAATTTATGGAGTAATCAGATCACAACGCTCAACATTATCAGAGAACCTGCCATATATGAAACAACTGTAGCTTATATCATATATATTATAATTATTACATTGTTTGTTGCGATCCTTATTTATATAATGATTAACAGGATTAAACTGAAACACACCATTAAAATGGCTCAGTTTGAGAAAAATAAAACGGAAGAATTAACCCAAACCAAGTTAAAGTACTTTACAAATATTTCACACGATTTATTAACTCCTTTAACAATTATCTCATGCTTGATTGACGATACAGAATCTATCTTGCCAAAGAAGCTATCCCAATTTACCTTAATGAGGTCAAATGTTTCGAGATTAAAGCGCTTGTTGCAGCAAATACTGGACTTCAGAAGAATTGAAAATGGTAAGATGCAACTTAATATAACCAATTCAGATATAGCATCATTTATCAATGATATATGCTACAATCATTTTTTACCCATATTCAATAAAAAGCAAATCAATTTCTCTTTTCATTCTGCTCATAAGGAAGTAAAAGCATATTTTGATGCAGATAAAATTGATAAAGTACTATTTAATTTACTTTCTAATGCTTTTAAATTTACACCTGAAAACGGAGAAATATCTATATCATTAGAAACATATATTGAAAACAATCACGAATATCTTACAATAAATGTTAGTGATACAGGTATGGGCATTCCTCCCGAAGATTTAGATAGTATTTTTACCAGATTTTACACCAACAAAACTATAAAAGCCAGTGATACGCATGGTATTGGTTTATCATTATGTAAAGATCTTATTGAGCTGCATCATGGATGGATTTCTGTTGACAGTAAATTAGAAGAAGGCACTACTTTTACCATACATATACCTATTGATAAAGGCAGCTATTCTCCCAATGAAATTGCCACCTATAATCCTATTGGCATCAGTGAAAGTTCTGAGGCTAATCCTGACATTGTTGACATCAACAATATTGAAGATCAGGAGTCAGGCTCTGCGGAAAAACTTTCAAATGTAAATATATTACTGGTAGATGATAATTTAGAGTTGCTTCAGTTGATGAAACATATACTTTCAAGAACTTACCATGTACTTACAGCTACCAATGGAGTTGAAGCTTTAGAACAAGTAAAATCTGCCGATATTGATGTAATTATTAGTGATGTGATGATGCCTGAAATGGATGGTATTGAATTGTGTAAAACCTTAAAGGGAAACATTGAAACCAGTCATATTTCAGTAATTTTATTAACTGCAAAAAACAGTATTAACGACAGAATAGAATGTTATAATGCAGGAGCAGATGCCTATATTTCAAAGCCATTTGAAATGGGTGTTTTAAATGCCCGAATCAGTAATTTTATTACTCATAAAAAAAGTAAGCAGGAGGAGTTTAAAACTAATGTAGAGCTCAATATCTCTTCATTGGAAAATCATTCAATGGATGAACAGTTTATGAATAATGCCATTGAAATAATTGAAAAGTATTTATCGGAAGCTGATTTTGATATCAATACATTTGCGGAAGAACTAAACTTATCAAAATCTTCACTTTATCGAAAGATTAAAACAATTACAGGCCTCTCTCCTATTGAGTTTATCAGAAATATTAAATTAAAACACGCTTCGGTAATGTTGAAAAACAGCACTACTTCTATAGCTGAAGTTGCTTATGCTGTTGGATTTTCTGATCCTAAATATTTTTCTTCCTGTTTTAAGTCTGAATTTAATATTACACCTAGTGAATTTCAGAAAAAACATGTAATCAAATCAAATTAATGTAAATACATCAGAATTTAATATTTAAGTGCTATGAATATTAAATTCTGATATATCAAAATCATAAGGAATTTATGATAATAATGAATCGTCTCTTTGTATGACACAATAGATGCTATTGTTTATATTGAGATGCTAATTCCTTTTTATCCAGTCTGCTATAAACATTATATAAAACCCCTTTCAAATTATCGTTTGGTTCATTATTATATACTTTAAGCAGATATGGTAAAGCTTTCTCATAAATAGACTTACTGTGCTCTAAAGATTTTCGGTAATGGTCATAATCAACTCTGGTAGGACTCTTTAGTTTTTCATATTTCTTTTTTTGAAGATTGTATTCTTGTGAGGCCTTTTTAAAATATAGATTACCAAGACTTAAGTTTGCATTTTTATGATCTGGATTATTATTTAAAACCTTAAGAAAATATTCTTCAGCTTTATCAGATTGCTTTAAATGTTGATATCCGTATGCGGAATAGTATAAATAATCTACATCATTAGGATTGCTTTCAAGCATTTTATCAGAGAATCCGATTAGTTTTTCGTATTGTTTCGATTTGATATAATAATTTACAAGTTTTGGATTAACCAGATAAGCAAGATCAGGAAAAGCAAAAGCCTCCTGAAGCAATCCAAATTCATAGTTTTCACCATCATTTTTTTCATTTGTTAGTCCAATGAAGGTTTCATAAATATCGTACCGCTTTACTCTGTATTCTATCGATTTTTTTAAATACGCTACAGCTTGATCTGAATTCCCAAGCTCTTTATTTGCCAAACCGGCAAAAGCATATACCAATCCTGAATTAACCGAATCCAGATCACTTTCGAACAAAACCTGACATTCTTCTATTACCTCAGTATATTTTTGATCCATCAAGTACTTCTTACAAACATCAATTTTTGCATTAACATCTTGTGCAAGCACAACAACTTTGCACAAAAATACCAGGGCGGTAACTAAAACTACTTTTTTCATTATTTTATTATTTATTTTTCTTATTCTTAATAATCTAAACCGTAATTGTATATCATTTAAAACCACCAATTTACCCTTATATATTCTATTGATATACTCACAATTAAACACAGTACAACTATATTTTAATGGTTACTATCCTACTTTCAGAAATAGATCAATAAGGTTAATATTCAGGCGAGATATACAATTCGCAAAATTACTAGATTTAGTAGGTTTCGCAAATTATTAATCTTTGAAATAATTGGATTAAAAAATAAAGAGGCTGACATATCGTTCAGCCTCTTTAAATAATTAAATCTATTAGTCACGATATCAAAGATGATTAATACGAGAAAATGTAGTAATGATCATTATTGATATTTTTTCATTCATGTGTCATGAATCTATGTCATTTTAAATATTATTCTGTTGGCCAGGGAAGCCACCAGTTATTTTGATCATTTAATTTAGCTTTTATCGATATACCATCTAAACCTTCTTTTTCAAATTCATCGGCAATCTTTTGAGCCAAATAATATGATGCTCCATTATCCCCATCGGTTTGTCCTCTTCGCATTGAAATTCGAACTAAATCGGCCCATCGGTTACCTTCATAAGCCAATGCCAACGAAGCCTCTTCAAAAATGGCATCTTCGAGCGGTTGACTGAAAGCTGCGGTATCTGCTGGATAAACTGTTGATTGAAGATTACCTCTACCTCCTCTTACACCTGCATTTCTGTGCCAGATTCCACGAACTCCAACCGGAATTTGACCTGTAGCATCCATACGTGCATCAAAATCATATGGCCATGGTTTATTTGTTCTTTCAAGGTAAGTAATATCCAATGCATCAGGATCGGTATATTCAGACTGAACTCCAAAGTTTAAAAGCGCATACGCTAACCTTGATTCATTATCTCTGTTGGCAGCCTCACAAAATCTTAAATGGAGTAGTGCCGCTCTGTACAAATACCAAAAACCATCTCTGTCATAAGGTGTAGCGGGATCATAGTTTTTAATATACTTGGTAATAACGGGACTTCCATTCATCTCCTCCCAGGTATATTTGCCTCTGGCATCCCATGTTATATTGTTTAATTGAATTTGACTATCCCAGTTATCCATTGCATACTGAGATGGAGCAACTAAATACTCTCCTTTACCTGTATTAGCAAATAATTTTATAAAAGGATTTGTTACAGAATAGTCTGCATCAAAATACATAGCCCAAATCCATTCATCTAAAAATATAGTTCCATCTGTTCTGGTAAAGATAGACTCCCAACCTTTTCCCGGATCATCAATCAAAGATTCAACATCATCAGCTAAATATCTGGTGTAACCTACAACCAAATCATCATGATTAACTACATCTCCCCATACCAATCTATATTTATTATATTCTGATGTACCGGAAAGCATCATTAAACTTTTATAGGCTTTAGCTGCATTATTATATTGATTATCCCACAAATACAAATCTCCTAATAAACAGTACTTATTAATAAAAAATACTTTATCATCATCGCTGATTAATTCTTTATCAGAATAAGTATCAATTACAGGAACAGTTTCCATATCAACAATCAACTGACTAATAAGAGAAGTTAGAGGGACTTTTTGATAATTTTGTAAAGTTTTTAAATCATCAACAGTTTCAATCGGTTCTGTTATATATGGAACAGATCCAAACTGAATACCCAACTGCAAATACAACCATGACCTTACAGAAACAGCTTCTGAATAATAAATGTTATAGTTATCCTTAGTTATACCATTATCATCCAACATGATATTTAAATTCTTAATCAAGTCGTTACAGTCATTGATAACCTTATAAAAAGGACGTGGATCTGCGTATACATTGCCGCTTGAAACATTATGCTCATTTAAATCAATCAAATCCTGATTTGAGTTTGATGTAACTGTCATTAAATCTCCTCTCAGCTCATTCAGCACAACATATTGTTCACTCAATTCCATCAGTTCACCATATATACCCTTTATTACAGATTCTACATCTGAAGTTGTAGTGTACATTTCATCTTTAGTCAGAATATCACTGGTTTCAGCATCCAGAAAGTCCTGACAACTCATAAGTGATACTGAAAAAGCTAATCCTACATATAATAATCGAAAATATTTATTCATCTCATTATTATTTAATCTTATAATGGTATTCAATGAAACTGACTAAAAAACTACTTCTTTCTATGTAAAATAGTTTCTTAGCTCGTTTCATTATTTTTATAAATCTTAATTCTTACAATCCTATTTTTACTCCTACTAAAACAGATGTAACCTGAGGACATAACCCTAAATCAATTCCCTGGAACAGAGAACCAGAATTAACACTAAAGTCAGGATCTCTTCCCAAATAATCAGTTAGCGTTAACAAATTATTCCCCTTTACAAAGACTTGAAAATTTCGGATTACTTCTGATTTCACAGGTAGCTTGTAAGATAATGTAACCTGCTTAAGTCGCATGAATGAACCATCTTCAATCCATCTATCAGAAAAGCTGCTGTTGCCTTGAGGATCGCCATATGATAAATGTGGCATATCTGTTTCTTGTCCATCATAATTCCATCTGTTAAGCACAGCTTTAGTCTGATTTTCATAGCCACTCATTGATTCAAGTTTATATCTTTGGTAGTTATATACATCTCCACCAAAACTATAATCCATTACAGCATCAAGAGTAATATTTTTAAACTGAACACTGGTTGCTAAATACCCTGTAAAATCAGGATTTGGATCTCCAACAACCTGCATATCATTTTCATTGATGATGCCGTTTCCATCCAAATCATCAAAATGCATATCTCCGCCCTGAAATGGAGCTGTTGTTGTAGCACTTGTTTCATAACTTAATCCGGCGTTTGCAGCTTCCACATCACTTGCATATACCCCATGCGTTTTATAACCATAAAAAAGACCTGCTGGATTTCCTTCTTTACTTATAACATAACCATCTGCTATTTCTGTTATAATTTTATCTTCCGGAAGTTTTTTAATTTCATTTTTATACATAGAAATACCTGCTTCCAAATCCCATTTGAAATCCTTACTATTAATTATTCGTCCTTTTAAACTTAAATCTATCCCGGAATTTTCCATTTCTCCCTGGTTGTCGAAATAGCTATTATAACCTGTTTCAACAGACGCTGGCATATTAACTAACATGTTGGATGTGTAGTTATTAAAATAATCTACAGACAAATGAAGTCTTTCTTTGAGTACACTTAAATCTATACCTACATTTAACTTATTCACAGTTTCCCATTGTAAGCTTTCATTTTGCAGATTTGCTCTTAGTAAACCTTTATACAACATAAATTGCGTATCGGTGTAATAAAGTTCTGATTCATAATCACCAATATCATCGTTACCAACAACTGTATAAGATGCTCTTAATTTTAACAAGTTGATTAGATTGCAATCTGCCATAAAATTTTCAGAAGAAACAATCCATGCTGCTGAAGCATTGTAAAATAAACCAAATTGATTATCAAATAAGCTTAACCCCGGAGCTTCTGAACCAAAACGTGAAGATCCATTTAAAGATAACTCTGCATTAAAAAAATATTTGTTGTTCAACATGTATTTTCCAGAAACATAATAAGTGATATCATTCCAGTTTCCGTTAGCTCCGTATAATGAAACAAATTCTTTATCAGCATCAGCAACATCTGTCATCTGATCACCTGTTGAATTATAACCGACAGCCCAATCATTTGTGTATCTGTTAACGGTTAACCTTCCACCAGCAATCAAATCAACATTTGATTTATATGACAATGCTTTTTTCCACGATATTCTGGTGTCGCTGGCAACTGAATGAAATGCATATGAACTTCCCGCCATACGATTATCACCAACTCCATTTTTTAAGGTATCATCAACTACTCCAATTATTGGACTATACAAGCTCTCTTTTGAATTATCATAGGTTAGTCCTAAATTTTCACTGATCTTAAAATTCTTTGAAAACTCATAACTTAGATCCACGTTTCCGAAAAATCTTGAATTATTTCTACTCCCCTCAAATCCTTCCATAATAGATTGGGTATTACTGATACCAAATATATCCACATCTTCCAGGTTTGGAGAAAACTCACCTGTTTCTGAACGCTCATTTGCAACAAAAATAGGAGCCTTTACCAAAGAGGTATAAATAGGGTTACTATTTAAACTTGTTCCTTCATCAAACATGGTTCTTTTTTCCTTTGATATGCCAAGGCTTGTGCTAACCTTAACCTTATCAGACATATTAATATCTGCATTAAGGTGCGTATTAAAACGTGTATAATCGGTTTCTTTAACTACACCATTATTAGACATATAACCTACGGACAAAGAGTAGGTTGCTATTGGATCTCCCCCGGAAATATTTACCCCAATATTTTGAGAAAATGAATTTTCAAATACTTTTTTCTGCCAGTTCGTATTATTATGGTAAGTATAGTAACCTTCACTATTAGTATGGTCATTCATATATGGCAGCGCACTAATATCATTACCAGACATACCACTACTTAACAACATGTCGTTTAAATATAAACGGTAATCAGAAGCATCTAAAACAGGAATTTCATCCGGAGCTGTCTTTAACTCACCTGACATGGTAAACTCAATAGATGTAGCGAGTTTTTTAGCTCTTTTTGTATTGATATAGATAATTCCATTAGCACCCTTTGCTCCATAAATAGCCCCTCCATCTTTTTGAATAGTAATATTCTCTATATCATTTACATCAATTAATGATAATGGATTATAAAAGGCATTATTTACAATTGAAGATGAATAAGATTTACTATCATAAATCTGACCATCTACAATTATTAAAGGCTGACAGTCTGAATACATAGAATTAAAGCCTCGTATATAAATATCGGAGCCCATACCCGGATTACCTGAATTGGCTTTAATATTTACTCCCGTAACTTTATTGATTAAATTCTCAGCTGAGGAACCACCATTTTTCCAGGTAAAATCTCTGGTATCAATTATATCCACAGATTTAGCAGAAGAATAAAGCTCTTCCTGATCAAAACCTAAATTTGCCTTTTTGTAAAAAGAGGTTGTATTCTGGTCTCCAAGATATATTTTAATTGAATCCTTATTAACCACATTCACAAGTTTTGTTTGATAATCTTCTTTACTCACATAAAGCAGTGCATTATCAAACACTTTTAACGAAAACGAACCATCTTCTTCTGTGATTACAGCAGAATAGTCAGGAATACTCACATTTACCAATGGTAAGGGCTCCCCTGTTTCAGCACTAAACACAAATCCATTTAATGTACGTTCTTTATTATTTGAATCCTGTGCATATATGAAACAAGTACTTACCTGCAACAAAAACAGAGGTAAAATAATACCACATATTTTACTTAGCTTATGCATATACTTATATTTTTTCATTATTATTCAATTATTGGAACTAATTTGAAATAATCCAGATAAATAGGTGTATTCACACCATTTCTACCTTCTACTCTAAGTCGTATATAGTTATCAAAATGGAAAGATCCCTGATCATCAACTCTATAACTAATACTACTATTTAATAAATCAACCTCAAATTGACCCACATATTGCTCTTGTATATTATCCGTATAAGAAGGAATTAAAAAATCTGAAGTATACAGAATATTATCAACCAATTCCTCTTCTTCGTTCATGGTATACTCAACCAGTTTCATACATTGCGATACTGTTGAGCCTTCTGCTGCTTCTGATTCAGTTTCTGTTACTGAAACCCAATAAATATCGTATTTACAGGTATAAACATCATCAATAAAATAATCAACATATCTTAATGAATAAGTTGAAGATGGAGACGTTATACAATGACTATTTGAAGCATAATTTCTGGCCCAAGTAACAATGGTACCTTCAGCATCAGGTAACTTAAAAACAGATTGGGTATTAATATTTAAAGAATCCGGATAAGGATACTCAGCTTCTATAAATATCTCTTTTATTCTATCGGTTACAGGTAAAGAATAATTATTGATAAAGTATACTATTCCATTACTTGCTTTATAGGATGATATTACAGAACTGGACGTTACCGGAATTGGCATTCCTGAAACAGACTCCAGACTTCCTGAAATGGTCTCATATTCTTTATTTGCAACTAAATCTGATACGATATGCAACATACTCATACTATCTGTTTGGGTATCTGTTGCTTTTGTATAGTATTTTCTGAATTTACCATTCTCCGAAGAAAAAGAAGCATCATCCATTATGAAAAAAGTATAAGTACTGTCTTCACATGAAAGGTCTGCAATAAGATCCATATAAACATTCGACTGAACCATTCCTGATATGGTATCATAAACGGCTTCTCCTGTTTCTGGATCGATACCAGTTTGGGTAGCGCTATCCGCATTAAATACCATGTAAGTTAGAGAATTTAAAAAATCCACCTCATCATAGTCTAAATCCTTAATATATTCCCAAATTGTTGATCGAAGAGTTATTGGTGTTTCAATGGTATGAATAACACCATTTGACACCACTAAATCTTTTGAATCACCAATTTGTATATTATCAATTGTTTTATCAGAATAATTAACCCAGAGTTTTTTACCACTGGCCATTTTTAGATTTACACTCCCACTATGATCATCATAGGTTATTTTATCATATGAAATATGATTCAATAAAAAGGACTTGAGTTGATCTTCTTCTTCCGGAATAAGACCTGCATTATTGGATAAAGCCGCATTGGTAGGTACCCAAATGGTATATATTTTAGAAGATGAAATTTCCTTAGCTATACCAGTATTTTCAAGCAGAGATACAAATTCTGAGTAATCACTATTAGCTTTTAATGATGTTAACACATCACTACCGGCAACACCTCCATCTATTTTCGTATAGTCATCCCATTGATCAGAACATCCCCAGATTATAAGAGAAGCTAGTAAAAGGGAAATAAATATAAATTTATATTTCATGATATATCTAAATTTTACAGTTTTAAATTTTACTCAGCTAAAGCTTCAATACCTCCATAATAATCAGGTAAATCTTCTTCATATAGTTTATTTCCTTCACTATCGAATTTAGGCCACAACTGATCATCGTCTACAGGTATAAACTGAATCTGATCGAGCCAAAAATATCCACGACCATTTGTCAATGCTTCAAACCTAAGTGTTTGTTCACCGGTTGATGTAACTTCAATTTTTCCAAGATATACACAACAAACTCTACTTGAAGACATATTTAATTCGGTATACCACTTGTAGCCCAATGCATAATACTCATCTTCATCAATATTATTATAGGTTTGACCCCAAACAGATGGATCAAATAGCTTGGTCAGTTCTTCACCATTCCAGGAAGTTTGTATGGTGTTTCCGTAACCATATCTTCTATAAGCAACCCATAATTTATAAGTACCTTTAATTAATACAGGAGTTTTAAACTCAATCCAAGGAACAACAGCTGTACGCAAGTAAATAGAAAGCATATCTCCGTCGATACAATTACCGTCACCCTGGTAAGCAATAGTACTCCATCTGCTAGGTTCTCCCCATGATACATTTGCAAGATCATCAGAAGCAAAAGTTATCGTTTCAATTTTATCTTTATATATGCCGGTAAGTGCTTCTATCTCTGGCTGCCTTGTAGGATCCCAAAATACTGCAGTAGGTGATAAAACTCTAATATAAATATCATCATCCAATTCATGAAAAACCCCATTGTAACAAATATTATCACTATTTTCTTCTTTTATATTTGCTCCAGGGTATGTAGTTCCTGCAATTGTTGTTTGATTAATAATAATACTATCGCTCTTATCTGTAATTGTTACTACTTCATTGGGAGCCATTGTTACAGTAGCACTCTTTTGAATTAAGTCAGCCATGTAACTGCAATCTTTAAAGCAATGATAGGCCATGTATAAGTATAAACTATCGGCTGGATCTGTTGGATCTCCTGTATTACAGTACTTATTGTACAGATCATCATAACTATTAATATTTACGTTTTCTCTGGCATATACTTCATCACTTTCTACAAAAACAGTATACCAATTGTCTGCAATCATAAGAGTATCATATATGCCTGTAGTTTGCAATGCCTGAGAAAAGATCGAATACGCATCATTTTCAACTATTAATTCAGCCACTGTTTTTACCGGAGGATCTAATACGGCATTTACCTTATGCACTATACCATTTCCAAGCATAATATCAGCATCTGTAACCAGGGATTTTTTATTAATAGTATAATATGCATCAGTTCCTTGTATAGAGGCTCCTGTAGTAATATATCTACCATTCATAGATGAAGTCCTCATCTTTCCATCTGTAAAATCCTGAGTTCTAATTGTATCATTAATAATATGATACTTAAAAATGTTTTCTAATTCTTCTTCTGAAAAATCAGTTAAAGCACTTTTCCCTTGCTCAGTAAAGTAAGTTTCAAAGGCATCGTTTGTAGGAACAAAGCATGTGTACGTACCATATGCTTTTATAAAAGATGCATTACCTGTTGTTTCTGCTAAATTCCAAAATATAGAACAATCCGCATTACTTTCAATATACTCACCCATCAATTGGTCCGAAGATGTTTCGTAAGTAATTTCATAAGGCTCGCAACTAAAAACAACAAGAGCAAAAATTATTGCAAAGCCCAAAATTGCAGATGTTTTATATCTTAAGTTTATATTCTTTTTCATCTGTTTAATTTTTATTCGTTTATCAGATAGAACTCGCCGTAATGAATCATTTGGAACAGTGAAATCAACTTTGCTGTTGTCCATGTAATGATTTTAAAGGCTTGTTTCATAATTCAATATTTAATTATATTGTCAATTATATCTTATATTAATAATTACCCAATCATTAATTTAATTAGATGCATCAGCCCAATACGGGTTTTGTTCTAACTGAGGATTTACTTCTAATTCATCAATAAAAATTGGTAAATACCTGTAATCCTCATCCTGATATTTTGCGAGTACAGTATTTCGTTTTGCAGCAGGGGCAGCTTCCTTAACCATTCTATACAGATAATTTGTATATGAATTATTTTCGTGGCGTGATACCCTTAAAACATCGAACCACCGTTTACCTTCAAAAGCAAACTCTCTAGCTCTTTCATTCAGAAGATATTCCAAAAAGTCCTTTTTGTCAGAAGGCTCCTGAGCTGTCATGTCATCAGCATTAGCTCTGTCTCTGATCTTATTAATTAACGCTAAGGCAGTTTCATTATCTCCCTTAAGAATAGAAGCCTCTGCTTTCATCAGTAAAACATCTGAATAACGATAAAAAATATAATTACAGTAAGATTCTGTTTCAGATCTAACGGTTGATCTGTTTAAGCCCAGATATTTCCATACACTATTGCTACGACTGGATCTATAGGAAGCTCTGTCACCTCTTACATCAATACTATCTGTATCAGTGTCTTTTCCTATTACAAATAAATCGTTATAAACTTTTTCAGAAACACATAATTGTCTGTGATTATCGTAATCAAACAATGTATATAATGGATTAGTATGGCTATTATCAAAATTTAACTCGAAGATACTTTCAGTACAGTTACCTTGTCCAAACATCGTTGAAAACCAATTGTTATCTCCCTCAATCAAACCAAACTGACCTGAGTTTATTATTGCATCACATTGCGTTAAACAACCATCAAAATCATCATTCCATAAATACACATCTGCTAATATTGCTCTGGCGGCAAAGGATGTTAATCTTCCCTTGGTTTCTTCATTGGTACCATAAGCATCGTAGCTATTGTTTATCGAGAATATTAAATCATCAATAATTTGTGCATAGATTTCAGATTCTTTGTCTTTTGATATAAAAAACTCTTCCTCATCGGTTGAATATGACCAGGTAACAAGTGGTACATCTCTAAAACTACGTACTAAATAAAAATACATTAGAGCTCTCATCCCGTATGCTTCACCTAATGCTGCATCTAACTCCGACTGCGTAAAGGTTTCATCCAATTCCAATACATCAGAGGCATGAGCGATTACGGTATTACAATAATTAATGGTGTTATAAAAAGCTGACCAATTACAAATAGAGTTTGTTTCTTCGATATCACCTTCTAAGATATGTAGTAAATTATCAGAGATTTTATCCATATCTGTAAGCATATCGCCTCTAATTTCGCCCCATAAAAACATTTTATTAACAGCATCATCCTGCAGTGACTGATAAATAGCTATCAATGAAGACTCTACATTTTCTTTACTTTGCCAATAATCTTCTGAAATTACAGTAGATGTAGGTTCAGTTTCCATCCAGTCTGTACATGAAAAAATAAAACAAGAGGAAATTAATAGTATAATAATTCTAATTTTTTGCATGATCAAACCTTTTAAAATGTAACACTTAAGTTAAACGTCATACCTGTAGAAATTGGAGTAATTCCTGTGTCTTTACCTCCATATTTTGCAACTGATATATCAGGATTCATACCCAGGTATTTTGTGTAGCATTGTAAATTATTTATGGTAGTACTCAATTTCATATTGGTCACTTTTAATTGCTGACAAATTGTTTTTGGAATGTCATATCGTAATGTCAAATATTTAAATCGAACAAAAGATCCATCTTCAACAAACCTGTCGGAACCTAAGTAATTATATCCATGCTTTATTGTGGCTCTAGGAATATCAGTTACATCACCCTCATTTCTCCATCGTCTTAAAACGGCTGTTGATTGATTATTGTAACTATACATATTTTCTAAATCCATACGAGTCATATTCATGATTTCATTACCATATCGGTAATTAAAGAATACACTCAATGACAGATTCTTTTTAAAGGTTACAGAAGCTCCAAAACCACCATAGAAATCGGGATTTATATTACCCAAATAAACCACATCCATATAGTTTATATTTCCATCATGGTTAACATCTTCATATTTAGCATCTCCTGCAACAAACTGATATCCGTTATCAGGATAGTTAAATACCATATAAACAGGTTTACCTGTAGCATCAAAAATTTGAGCTCCATTGGCATCTGTAGCAATAGTTTCTTCTGTAGTAGAATATACACCCTGAGATCTGTATCCATAGAATGATCCAATAGGGTTACCTATTTTACTCATGGTTAAGTAACTACCATTTCCAACTACACTTCCGCTGGTTAATGAATAATTGGCTTTGGCATCTTTAAGAATATTACTGTTCCTTGATATGTTGAAATTTACACCCACTCTCCAATTATTTGTTTGTACCGGAGTTAAGTTTACTGCAATCTCCCAACCTTTTGATTCAAGATCGGCTACGTTCATATAAATACTGTTGTAACCTGTTGTTGAAGGAATACTTGCAGAAGTAACAAGTGCACCATTTGTATTTGTCATATACAAATCGGCATTAACATTTACCCTGTTTTTAAACATTGAAAGGTCAAAACGTAAGTTTTTAGAAATCACTTGCTCCCAGGTCAAATCTCCTAATTCCATTGAAGATGGGAAAACCCCTGTTTTATTTAAATAAGTCCAATTGTAACTGGCATAATCATTATAATACAAGTTTTCATAACGAGGTAAGTTTCCATTTTCACCAATACTTGTACTCACCCTAAGTTCATCCAGCCAATCATATTTCTCCATAAATGGTTCATCAGAAACTCTATAACTTAAGGATAAACTTTTAAATGTAGCCCATCTTTGCTCTTTGCTTAGTTTTGAGTTACCTTCTCTACGAACCGTTCCGGTAATAATATAGCGATCGGCATATTTATAATGTAATAGTGCTGTTCCCCCAACAGATTTAGAGTCGCCATAATTATTTGCTGCCGATAAATTTACATTCGTAGAACCATTACTAACATCCTGTAAATTAACAGATGCACTATTTAATGAACTTCCTGCATTATAGATATTCCTACCTTCGTAAGTAGTCCATTGCAAAGTTGCTCCTGCTTTATGCTTTCCTGGTAACTCAGGACTATATATTAATTTAGTTTCGGTATATAGTTCGTTATAGTCATCACTTTTCTCATATGAATAATTCGAATCTGTATCTGTCCATGCAACACCGGTAGCAGTTTCTGGTAAAAATCTGGAGGTAACAGTATTCTTTGTCTTATAAGAAACAAGTCCGCTTAAATATAAACTTGACAAAATGTTATAATCCAACTTAAATACAGAAATTAATTGTTCTACATACTCATCATAGATACCTTCCTTTGCCAAAGCAACAGGATTATAAGTACTACCATAAGATCCCTGAATATTGGATTCTGGAGATAAATAATTAGAAGTTAGTGTTCCATCACTGTCATACTCAAATACTGACATATTTGGCATTTTCAGCAATGTTCTTTTACTAAAGTTTCTATAGTCGTAATTTTTATTTGTTGTATTATTTGAATAGGATAAATCCATACGAACTTTTAATTTTTCTGATATGGAATAATCCAGATTCATACGTCCGGTTAACCCTTCATAACCAGCACCTAATGTTGTACCTCCCTGATCTTTATAATTTAACGAAAAACGATATTGAGCTTTCTCTCCTCCTCCATTTAAGGATAAGGCATGGGTTTGCTGGTATGAATTTTTGTGAGTTTCATCCCACCAATCAGTGTTATTACTATAATTATAATACCACCATGGATCTGAAGGATCATACAAAAATTCTTTATTTACAGCTGTAACTAAAGGATAACCATATCCATTTTCATAACCTTCCAATATTAATGTGGAATATTGATCACCATTTAACATAGGCAAACTTTGGGGCTCCCATGTTACTGTACTCATATGCGAATAAGTAAGTGTTGGTTTCTTTCTCTGTCCCCTTTTGGTTTTTATTAAAAGAACACCATTTACTGCTTTTGCTCCCCACATAGCAGTAGCTGAAGCATCTTTTAAAACAGAAATTTCTGCTATATCTTCAGGTGCAATATTTAATAAATCGGCATAGCCTTGTTCATCTTCGTTTGCAAAATCAAAATCATCTCTGATTTCCATATTATATGGTACATTATCAACCACAATCAATGGCTCACTATTAGCATTCAAAGTAGATGTACCCCTGATTTTAATTGACATACCTGCACCAGGATCACCTCCATTTGATGTAATATCAACTCCGGTTAAGCGGCCTTGTAATGCATCGTCAACCGAGTTCACACTTAAATCCTCAAATTCCTTAGCATCAATGGATACAATAGGTACTCCCATATCCCTGATTGACACATTACTAATTCCATCCGTACCTACTCGTTTTTTACTTACGATATCTACTGAGTTAAGCATTTTATTATCCGGAACAAGAAAAATGTCAAGTATTAACTTTTCTCCGGGCGTAATAATTTGCGTTTTATAACCAATAAATCCGAAAGAAATTCTGTTTTGAGGATTCTTAAGCTTAATTGCATATTGACCATTAATATCGGAAATCGTTCCACTTATGATACGATTGTTTTTATCAACCTCAACTACAGTGGCTCCTGGAACCAACGAATTGTCTGTTTTATCTTTGATAGTACCCTTAATAATTCTGGATTCCTGAGCTAAAACAATGATGTTAGCCGCAAAAAAGATCCAGCATAGCAGGGTTATCTTTTTTATAATATTCTTTTTATCTAAAATGCTCATAGATTTTATTGTTAATCATTATAATTTAAATAACCTTGTAACTCGTGTATGATAACCCTGTTTGAAAGTATGTTCTTTTGATGACTACCAGTTGAAAAATACACGTTATTGCCACTATTATCAGTTATGAATGCGCCACCATCACCATCAGCTTTTATAGTAATTTCGGTTGTACCGTCATCATCTTTATAACCAGTGGTATAAGTATCAGTTGACCACACGCTTTTTAATGGATAATAATAATTAGGTATTATATGATACTGAAAGAATGACTTTACCAATGTTTGGTCTGCCAAAACTCTGGAAGCAGGATTTGCTGGTAATAATCCAGCATCAATAGCTTGTTGCATCACATCGTTATTCAATACAAACATTGTATTTGGAGCTCCACCTGATAAGTCTTCTATGGTACCTGCATTTGGATCACTGTTATCAGGAGTAAAAAGATATGTACTAGCCATCAGGTATTGACAATACATTGAATATTCTTCATACTTTAATAATAGAGTAATAGGATCCAGCTGAGAAAATTCTAAAGACTGATTATCTAATTGATAAGTAACTCCATTATTAGGTTCTATATTTATATTAGTAGGTTCGGAACCGGAATTTCCTTCCTCATAGTTACCAGAGGCATAAAATAATCCGTTTTCAAATTTTATATATTCTCCTTCACCATCACTACCGTAGGTTTGAATCATATCACCTTCAGTAAACTCTGTTTTCTTTCCTAATATGATGTGTAAACCCAACCATCTGGATAAATAAGCAGATGCATTGGAAGTTGAACCATTATAACTCCACTCTGATCTGTCGTTATCATATGTAAAACCATACTCCTGCATTACATCATTATCTACTAAAAATACAGTCCAGTTGGTGCTACTCATTAACGTATAGTTAAAGTTATTATCTTCGCAGGCTTGTTTAAATAATGAGTATTTGGGATTCAGGTTAATTTCGCCCCATACTGTAAAAAAGTAGTCAGATTCTTGCACTCTATTTGTACCATAAAAAAATCCGTTACTTCCTATTTCTGATTCAATAATATCTGCCTCTGTAAATTTTGTTTCCCACTGTTCAAATTTACTTGGCCATATACCATTAGTAAATAAATGACTGTTGATGAAATCTGCTATCAGTTCCGATGACATATCATCCAGGCTATTATACCATTTTAAAAATATTTGATCGAAAAATACCTGAATAGCTTCATTTGTTGGAACAAAAGCTGTTAATGTTGTATTCTGATCTACCCCATAAGTGATATATGGATCAATTGTTTCTGTATTGGGTCCAAATTTTAAATTAGGATAACTTTTGGTGTAGATTAGTCCTGTAGACCCATAAAAATCATTGTAGTTATTAATAAACTCAGTAGGTGATATTCTATAATTAACCAAATACTGTTTTAAGATGTTAGCAAAAGTACTATACTCTTCTTTGCTTTCTATAATATCCAATAAGTTACGAAGTGGTTCAATTACTTTATCAACTCCATGAGCATAACCATTCTCACATAACAGATCCGTTGTTGTAACTTGTGCTCCAGCAACATTAAAGTCAGAGAGTGTTGAATTCGGGAAAAAATTTAAGTAATCACTTTCAAATACGTTATTTGAACTCATAAAATTACTTGTAAAAACAGGAATCCACTTATAATTATTATCCTGAGTAACTAAAATTGGTGTGCCACCAATGGCATCTTCAGCAACTACCCAATTAATATCCACCACATTTACATTTCCTCCAAGTTCTTCAACATTATCATTAAATGCACCTTTATAATAAAGTGATTTTCTTCTAAATGCTTCATTAGGCTCAACCTCACCATCCGGAGTAAAAGCATCATCTATTGATTCTTCAGAAAATGATGTGAAAATAATCGAATACTGTACTAATCTTTTAACTTCTTCTACTGGTATGTCTTCAATTGAACCATATCCATTATCTGTAAGATAAGTTGAGAAAGCTACATCCGTTGGTGCAAAAACAGTATAGTAACCAGATGAGTTTAAAACATCTTTATACCCGGCCCTATCCACACAATTAAGATACATAGAAAATTCTCCTTCATTTTTTAATACAGTATAAATAGGCTCTTCCAAATTGCCATCATCTGTATAATGAGAATCTTCAGATAAATCATCACATGCAACCAGTAAAACTAAAAACAGGAGCATACTCAGACCAATTTTTAAATTAGATTTTAACGTCATAGGTTTAATATTATTTGATACATAATAACATATATTAACTTTTGTGTAAAAGTATTTAACCGTGACGTTTAGAAACTGGATTTTTACATGTGCTGATACATGAAAAACTGATTATAGCATGTGGATTTTGTGCGAAAGATGTAAAATCTTCCCTTGATTGTATGATTATCAATTCTGATAGTGATTTTATATCAAGGTTTTAATTCTTTATCAGAATTGATCAATTGATCGTATTAACAGGGTTAACAATTTGACTTGACATCCTTCTGCTGTACCATATAAGTGCAGTACTTAACCTATATAAAATAGTTAAATATCTTTTATTAGTAATTATTTTATATAGATTTTTTAAATATTTTGTTAATATTGCTTAAATATATTTTTGTAACATTTTTAACCTTTTCCATTTTTTAATCTATGCTGCCTATACGAATTGATTACTCTAAAATTTCCTAATTTTTAAAAGTGATTGTTCTTAAATAAACATTGGGCCAACACAAATTTTATGATTAGAAAAATGCAATATTATAAGATGAGTATTCCCATTAAAACAAAGCTTGTTTGTAAATTAATACCTCTTTATTTTTTATTAATTTACATACAAACACAAAATATAGCAGGTCAAAATATATCTTTTGAACACTATCAACGAATCGAAGGATTATCGAATAATTCGGTACGAAGTATATGCCAGGATAGTATTGGCTATTTGTGGTTTGGAACATTAAACGGACTGAATAAATACGATGGTATAAATTTTCATAAATATTACCATAATCATATTGATGAAAATTCACTTGCCAGTCATCGAATATTTAATCTTAAATGTGACAGCATTGGAAATTTATGGGCCATAACTTATGATGGTAATGCTATTATGTATAATAGTAAAAAAGATATTTATTACAATATAAAATCGTTTTTAAATAGCGAAAACAAAACTAATGAAATACACATTAAAGATATTTACATTAAAAGCAAAAATGAAATACTCTTAACTACGCATCAAAATGAGTGTATTAGGGTAATAATAAGTAAAAACGAGATTCTATCTGCAACAAAAATCAATATCAACAGTATTCTCCCGGGAGCTAAAATTAGTTTTATTTTCAAAGGACAGCATAATTCTATCTGGGTAGGAACCAATAATGGAATAACTATTTTGAATGATAGCAGCCATATAAACCTACCTAAATATCACTACAGGTGTTATTGTATTACAGACTCACTATATCTTCTTGGTACGCAACACAACAACATTGTTGCATACAATTATCGCACAAATAAAATTTCGACTTTAACATGGCTAAAATATGAAAATAGCCATCCCATTTCTGATATAAAATATTTTAATAACTCTATATTAGTTTCTACTCTGGGAAACGGGTTTGCATATTACTCAAATAATAATTGTAAAACCTTTAAAACGAATAACACCAAAAATCTGCATAGTAATGTAATATTTCCCGGGTATATTGATAGGCATGATATGGTGTGGTTTGAAACGGATCAAAAAGGGGTAACTCAATTTAATTTAAAATCTCAAAAAGTAAATTACCACTCCTTAAATGCTAACATCAGAGAATCATTAGGCGAACCCGAAAAACTTATTTACTTTGAAGATAGCAATGATGATTTGTGGTTAGGTATATATGGTGGTGGAATTTGTAAATATAATCGATCAAAAAACACATTCACTCAATACATGAGTAATCCGTTGAATTCGGAGTCACTTTCATCAAATTATGTACTTAGCCTCTTTGAAGATAATTGTAAAAACCTATGGATAGGAACTTTAAACGGTGGTATTAATAAGTTAAAGCTCAGTGAACAAAACTTTAAAATACTTCAGCCGGATAAAGACTCTAATTTTATTACTAATAATGAAGTCAGAGGTTTATATGTAGACAGTTACAATAACATTTGGGCTGGAACAAAATCGGGAAAGCTTTATTGCTACGACACTTCATATAAATTATTAGCTACACTTCCTGATGATATACCATCATTGAAAAGACTTAAAATTAAGAATATATATTCAATCATGGAGGATCATGATAATAACCTGTGGATTGGAACCAAAGGAGATGGTATTTTTATATTAAAAAATCTAACCTCTAAGATTAATGAATCAAAAACAGAAAGAATTGACTATGTACATATTAAACGTGATCCTTATAAAAGAAATACATTAAGTAGTGACTATATTTATGATATACTTGAGATTAATGATTCTATTGTTTGGGCTGCAACGCATTCCGGAGGCTTGTCAATCATCAAAAATCCGTTGGATAATATTTCATTTACACATTACTCAGAAAATATCAAAGACACTCATTCAATATCATCTAACATTTTAAGATGCCTGTATAAAGATATTGAAGGCAATGTTTGGATAGGATCTACAGACGGATTAAGCTTTGTTGACAAAAAATTTGTAAACGCTGAAAAAATAGTTTTTAAGACCTTCAAAAGTGAAATGGGTGATACAAATAGTTTAAACAATGATGATATTATATGTATTTATCAAGGTAAGGATAGTGTTTTATATTGTGGCACTTATGGAGGTGGAATAAATTACATTAAAACCAATCAAATTAAAGATTTTGATTTTAGATGGAAAAATCTAACTACAAAACAAGGTTTATCGAGTAACGTTATTTATAAGATACTGGAAGATCCCAAAAGTCAAGACATTTGGATTAGTACGGATTATGGAATTAATAAACTAAAAATAAAGGAATCCTCTATCAAAGCCTATTTCCCAGAAGATCTATCTATTCAAAAGTATATATATTCTGAAAATACAGGCGCATTTATTTCAGATAACACATTGTTATTTGGAAATTTAAATGGTATTACTTGTTTTACACCTGACTCTATCCATAATAATACTATCGAATATCCAATTTGCATTACTGATGTAAAAATATCTGATGAAAGTATTCAACACATACATGAAAATGCAAATCTGGAATTAAAGTATTTTCAAAATTATTTAACCTTTTACTTTGCTGTACTTGATTTTTCAAGTCCTCAAAAAATAAATTACTCATTTAAACTTGAGAACTTTGATGAAACCTGGAATTATTGTGGCAACACAAATTTTGCTAATTATAAAAGATTACCACCGGGGAAATACACATTTAAAGTTAAAGGTACTAACAGTGCAGGTGTGAGTAACAATAATATTGCAAAAATTGATATTGTTATTGCTCCTCCTTTTTGGAAAACCAGTTATGCTATTATTGGCTATCTCTTCATTATAATTCTGATAGTATGGAAACTACGATCTATAATATTAAAACAATTGGATCTAAAAAATCAATTAAAAAATGAACACATTAGTATTAATAACAAGTTAAACTTTTATACAAATATAAGCCACGAACTAAAGACACCATTAACTTTAATTAAAGGACCTGCAGAAGATATAATTAGAAAAAACTCAGCAAGTGAAGAAATTAAATCAAAAGCGAATGAGATCTTAAAAAATACAGGGCGAATATTGGATTTAATTAACCAGCTAATTGATTTTAGAAAAATACAAAATGGACATATAGATTTGTCAGTTCAGCATGTTAATATATCCATGTTTTTTAAAGAAATATTTGACGCATTTGAAACACTCGCAATTAAGGAAGATATTGTTTTTAAATACTCATCTGAACCAACTGAAATTTTCGGATATATAGATACAGACAAGATTGAAAAAATCACTTTTAATCTTATCTCAAATGCATTTAAGCATACTCCAAAAGGAAAAGAAATTTCACTGAAAATTGCATTAATTAAAGAAGATCTTATTATCTCTGTAACTGATCAGGGTAAAGGAATTGCTAAGGATGAAATCAACCATATATTTGAGCGTTTTGTTCTTTTCTCAAAATCGGATAAAATGTTTAATTCAAGCTCCGGGCTTGGTCTATCATTAACTAAGGAACTGGTAAATGCTCATAAAGGAGATATAAATGTTACAAGTAAAGTTAATGTTGGTAGTTCTTTTACAATTCGCATTCCTGTAAATAAGGATAGTTATAATAAAAATGAAATTCTGAAAAGTGAAAGTAAAAATCTAAAAGAAAATAATACAACTCATCACTTAAATAACGTAGTTCACAATGAACCTGTGACGGTGAAAAATACCAGATCAGCAGGAGCTGACGCCCCCAGTGTTTTGCTGATTGAGGATAATCAGGATTTAAGAACCTATCTATATAATAATTTAAAGAGTTATTTTAATGTAAGAACAGCATCTAACGGTAAAGAAGGTTTGGAAATAGCCACAAATGAAAAACCTGACATTGTTGTTTCTGATATTATGATGCCTGAGAAAGATGGACTTGAAGTTACCCGAGATCTAAAAAATAATATTAATACAAGCCACATACCTGTTATATTACTTACCGCAAAGTCTTCATTAGAGCAAATTCAAATGGGGTTTGAGTGTGGAGCTGATGACTATATATCCAAACCTTTTAGTTTCGCATTATTGAAAACCAGGATTACAAATCTCATTGAACAACGTAAAAAATTAGAATATAAATTCAGTGATAAAAGTAAAACTTTACCCAGTACCGTTAATATATCAGAAAAAGGTAAAGATACCATATTTATTTCGCAGGTTACCAAATATACAGAATTACATATGAGCGATCCTGATTTTACTATTGACTCAATAGTAAAAGAGTTTAATTATGGGCGCAGCGTGTTTTATAAGAAAATCAAAACCATTACCGGATATACTCCTACTGAGTTTGTTAAATCAATAAAAATGAAAAATGCGGCTCTAAAACTAATTGAAACATCCAAAACCATAAACGAGATCAGTAGTTTGGTAGGTTTTAATGATTCAGATTATTTTTGCAGAGCTTTTAAAAAGCACTATGGCTTAACGCCTTCTAATTATCGTAATCAAAAACAGAATTAAAAAAAGTAACAACTATTCATTTATATTCTATAAAACAGGCCATATAACAAACTGTTTCTTAGGTAATATATTCCTTAATACAGATTATTCCGAAGTTTAAATGTTTCATGCTTTTTTAGGTCTGAATTCAGAATTACCCAGCTAGTTAATTCCTAAAAATACATTTGAATAGTTAACAAAATATTTACCTCAAAGAATAAGATATGACTTTATATAATTAATACAGGTAGTGGATAAATAAGATTATTATAGCTACAAACACCCTCCATTACGACCATTTGGTCGAGAAAATCATATGATTCGTCGAATATTCATATTAATAGATAGATAGTATGCTTAAAATTCTTTTCTTTGGAATAAATTTTGCAGAAAGTCGAAAACATATTTATTAAAAATTTCATTAATGATTCAACGAATTATAACCAGAATTTCCCTGGTATCTTTATGTATTTCATTATCGCTTTTATATTCCTGTAGGAACGAAGATGAAATTGTAAATCAGCAAGAAAAAGAAGAAAATACTGTAACTGCATCCAATTCAGTACAAGGTATTATCCGAATTAAATTAAACCAATACAATACTCAAAGCCTGTCTGTTTCTTTAAAATCAAATCAGGTATCAACCAACCTTAGCAAGGTTGATGAAGTGCTATCTTCTATTGGAGCCAAATCTTTTAAACGTACCTTCCCTTATAGTGGAAAATATGAAGCCAGAACACAAAAAGAAGGTTTACATTTATGGTATGATGTAAAGTATGACACTTCCGTTGTTGCTCTTTCTAAAGTAATCAGCCAGTTTAAAGAACTAAGTGAAGTTACTGTTACGGAACCTATTCGAACCATACAAAATCAAAAAACGTCATATAAAGATTTTGGACCTATACCATTAACCAAATCGCTTAAAAGCACTAGTAAAACTGCCGATACAGAATATCCGTTTAACGATACGTTTCTACCTGCTCAATGGCATTATTATAATGATGGATCCATTACTGATGCAGTTGTTGGTGCGGATATCAATTTGTTTGATGCATGGTTAAAACAACGTGGTAACGAAGAGGTTATTGTTGCTGTTATTGATGGTGGTATCGATGTTGATCACGAAGACCTGATTAATAATATATGGCACAATCAATCAGAAGATGGTGGCGCTACAAATACCGATGATGATAATAACGGTTATACTGATGACGTTTATGGATATAACTTTGTTGATTACAACGGAACAATTGTAGCTCACGATCATGGAACTCATGTTGCAGGTACGATTGGTGCTATGAATGATAATGGCATTGGAGTATGTGGTATTGCTGGTGGTGATTCTAAAACTCCTGGAGTAAAACTGATGTCGTGTCAGGTTTTTGAATCTGACAGAGATGGTGAAGATATAAGTGCTGAAAACTTTGAAGAAGCCATAAAGTATGCAGCAGATAATGGTGCAGTCATCTGTCAAAACAGTTGGGGGTATGATGAGTCTCCTGAATTACCTCAAAGTATGAAAGAAGCCATTGATTATTTTATCAAATATGCAGGTATTGATGAAAATGGAAATCAGGTTGGACCAATGGCTGGTGGTATAGTAATTTTTGCAGCGGGTAACGAAAACGTATCTACAAAAGCATATCCTGCTATGTACGAAAAAGTTGTTGCTGTTGCGTCAAGTGCTCCTGATTATATCAGAGCTTATTATTCTAATTATGGCAGTTGGGTAGATATTACTGCTCCAGGAGGATCGGATGAGTATAATGATTTATATGATGTGGATTGTTATATAGCAAGCACGGCTCCTGAAAATAATTACGTCTACATGATCGGTACTTCAATGGCCTGTCCACATGTTTCGGGAGTTGCAGCTTTAGTTATCTCCGAATTTGGGGGTGAAGGCTTTACTCCTGATATGTTAAAGGAAAGACTTTATCGCGGTGCGGTTGACATAGATGGTTACAACACTGAATATGCAGGAATGCTTGGTGTGGGACAAGTAAATGCAGCAGCAACACTAGCAAATTACAATAGTATACCTCCTGAAAGGGTAACTGATTTAAGCGTAACAGCATCTTCTAACAAAGCTACTCTTTCATGGTCGGTTACTTCCGATGCAGATGATTATAAGGCCAGTGCCTACAGGATTTATTATTCAAAATCCCCATTCTCTGAAAATGATGTTACAACGCAAAGTATGGCAATTTCATCAACCTCCGTGTTGGTCAAGCATGCTGAAGTTGGTGAAACAATATCCGCAACAATAACAGATTTAGATTTTGCAAGTACATACTATTTCTCAGTGGTGGGATATGATATCTTAGGATCATATGGCGATTATTCATCTAATGTAAGCGCCACAACAGATCCTAACCTGCCTCCTGTCATCATTACTGATAATGAAACAATCATTGAAGTTAAAGCACACGAAACAAAATATCTGACTTTTTCTATTACAGAACCTGATGAAGAGGCTTTTACATGGAGTTACACTGATGAATCCGGAAACTCTACAGCTGCTGAATTAAGCACTTCCGAAGTAAGAATAACCATCAATGGTTTAACTGCAGATCCGGGTACTTATGAGGTTAACTTATATGCTGAGGATGCAACTGGACTGGGAACTAGCTATCCTTTTACATACACAATACTGGAAAATCACACTCCGGTTTTATCTCAATCCCTTAATAATTACTATATCGGTAATCCGGATAAAGCTTATGACATTGCTTTAATGAATTACTTTACGGATGAAGATGGTGAAGATTTAGATTTTGATATTACCTTTAATTCTAATTATATCAATGTATCTGAGATATATAATTCATTAACTATAAATCCGGTTATTAATGGTTTATCAACAGTTACCATTACAGCTTCTGATGCAAGAGGTGAAACAGCTACAGCTACATTTCAGGTGATGGTGAGAGATGATAGTAATGAAATAGATATTTACCCTAATCCAGTTTCTGATATCGTGAATTTTAGAATGGGTGAAGATGTAAATGGAGCATTAAATGTATCCATTTATAACAGCAATGGTGGATTAGTCGATCAAAGAAACACCTCCATTTCAGCTTTTGCTCCAGGAAGTTTAAATTTGTCGGACCTATCAACCGGGCAATATGAGTTAGAGATTAATTATAACAATACAGTAATTAAACGAAACATAGTTAAGTTATGATCATTAAAAGATTACTTACAGCATGCATAGCTTTATATGCGTGTACAAATATATTTTCGCAAGCAGGATCATTTATTTCTATTCCTACAGATACCCGCTCTGTAGCAATGGGAGGTACTTATTTGGCAACCAATCATAGTAATGCCATATTTACAAATCTTGCAGCTAACAGCATTGATAACAAAACATTAGATGTAAGTCTATCCTATCGTCCGTGGGTCAGTACTTTTTCTGATGACTATAATATATATGCCCTATCTGCATTTTATAGTTTAAGCCATAAACATAAGATTGCCTTTGGATATAGATCTTTTAATCTTCCTAAATATACTTTATTGGATGATAACGGAAATAATCCAAGTTCTTTTACACCTAAAGAGAATACTTTTGATATTGGATATGCGTATAAAATATCTGATCATACAGCATTGTCAGCTTCTTTACATTATTTAAATTCTGAATACGGTCAAGGTTACGATGCCAATACAATATTCCTTGACCTGGGGTTTAAAAGCAAGTATAAAGCATTAGAGTATGGTGCTATGGTGCGAAATATAGGTGGTGACATGGAGTTTGATGACGGATCAGTAGCCTTACCTTTAACGATTGGTGTTGGTTTAGGATACAGTAAAGAATTAGATATTGCAAATGCTTTTAATTGTAGTTTAGATATATCTCATATTTCCGGAGCTAATGATGCATCGGGAATTGGTGGTGGTTTGGGATTGGAATACCAATACAAATCGATGCTTTCATTACGCACAGGCTATCAGTTTCTGGATGAATCTATCGGCTTAAACTATTATTCAATTGGTGCAGGTATAAACTTAGGTGCATTATCATGTGATTTTGCATACTTAATTACAGATAATGCATTAAAAAACAATTATAGTTTATCATTAAGCTGGACTCTATTTAATAAGAAAAGTATTGAAGAATAAATAGAATTTGAATGGTTCTATGGGGCCGGGATGTAACTATCGTTAGATGTTATATCCCGGCTTTTTTATTGAAAGCAAATTAATAGTTGAAAAAAGAATAACACAGAGACACAGTATGCACAGAGAGTATTGCATATATAACTCATATTAATTGCACAAATTAAAAATAGAAATAATTATGAAATTACAAATAGGTTCACAAAATTAAATCCTTTCAGATTTAATGATCCATATTAAAAAAAATCAGTATCTCAGTGTTTCAGTACCTTCTGTGTTCATTTTTAACACATGATTGACTTTTCTATATTTTAAAAGTTAGATCTTCACCGACCATACCTAAATACTTATGGTCAAACGTTAAAACTTACCTTACAACACAATTGCCATTGCTAAAATTATTTTGCACTTTTATAGCCTCTTTAGCATATTGTTTATGCTTTGTATAGTAAATGGGTAGAGCAACAACATTTATTAAACAAAAATTCTACAGAATGAAAACAAGAAAATTAGGAAACAACGGTTTTGATGTTAGTGAGATTGGTCTTGGAACCTGGCAAATTGGTGCTGATTGGGGTAAAAACTTCTCTACTGATAAAGCATTAGAGATTTTAACTACTGCAGTAGATAATGGTATTACCTTTTTTGATACCGCTGATGTTTATGGTAATGGCCAAAGCGAAAAGTTTATTGGAACATTCTTAAAGCAAACTGATAAAAAGATTAAAGTTGCTACCAAATTCGGACGAGGCTCTGATGTATTTCCTGCATCATATACTAAAGATGCCATGAAAAGGTCTATTGAAAATTCCTTATCTAGATTAGGTGTTGATGCCTTGGATTTATTGCAGTTGCATTGTATTCCTACTGAAGAAATGAAAAAGGGTGATGTTTTTGACTGGCTGCGAGATTTTAAAAGCGAAGGATTGATTAAAACCTTTGGAGCCAGTGTGGAGTCCGTTGAAGAAGGATTATTATGTATAGAGCAAGAAGGCATTCAATCGTTACAAGTCATTTTCAATATATTCAGACAAAAACTAGTAACTGATTTATTACCACAAGCCGAGGCTAAAGGAGTGGGTATTATTGTTCGCTTACCGTTAGCCAGTGGATTACTTACCGGGAAGTTTACCAAAGAAACGCAGTTCAACGAACTGGATCACCGAAGCTACAATAAAGATGGCAATGCATTTAATGTAGGAGAAACTTTTGCTGGCTTACCTTTTGAAAAAGGTGTTGAATTAGCTGACGAAATTAAATCCTTTTTACCGGAAGGAATGACAATGGTTGAATTGGCTTTGAGATGGATTTTAGACCATACAGCTGTTTCTACAATTATTCCGGGGGCCAGCTCAGCTATTCAGGCTAAAACAAATGCGCTTGCATCTGAATTACAGCCTTTACCTCTAGAGCTTCATGCTAAACTCAATGCTTTTTATAAAGCAAATATTCATGAGTTTATCAGAGGTGTTTATTAAAATGAAAGTCAGGAGTTTGAAGTAGGTATTGGAAAGTTTATACTTTTATTGTAAAATGAAAATGTGATCCTTCTCCGGCTTCAGACTCAACATTAATTTCACCTCCCAACAAATTTACACATGCTCTGGCAATAGCCAAACCTAAACCTGTACCTCCATAAACCTTTTCGGTTGTGGCACTCCCCTGCTGAAAACGCTCAAAAATCACAGTTATCTTTTCCTTTGAAATACCAATACCCGAATCAATAACATCAAAATATAAATAGGTGCCTTTAGGTTTGCATAACACCTTTATAAATCCTTTATCTGTGAATTTAACTGCATTACTAATTAAATTAATTAGTATTTGCTTCAGCCTCATCTCGTCAGTATACACCACCAGATTATGATCAGGAAAATCAAATATTAATTCCACTTCTGTTTTATTCTTGGTAAGTAAAAATGAGCTGAAAAATTCTTTTACTTCAAGTAACAACCTTTTAACATTAACATGAGTTTTTATAATATCAACCTGCCCTGTCTCTATCTTAGAAATGTCAATAATATCATTGATTAATGATAGTAAATGCTCACCACTATTTGATATTATATCAGCAAACTTTACAATATCTTCCCGTGTATTATCCTCATCTTTTAAAAACGTGGAAAAACCAATAATCGCATTCATTGGCGTTCTGATTTCGTGACTTACGTTTGCTAAAAATGCCGATTTTAACTGATCACTTTGTTCAGCTTTTTCTTTGGCCTCGATTAATTGATTTTGTTGCTTTTTTTGCTCTGTAATATCCTGCAGAACACCAAAAACGCGTTCTATTTCATTATTATGATCCAACTCAACATAGCCACTCACATATAAATAAAATAATTCACCGTTTTTTTTAATACCCTTGTGCTCATGTTCGTAAAAGCAATTATTATCTACAGACTTTTTCAATGCCTCCAAAACATTCAAATGATCTTCGGGTGGCATTATTTTCTTTAATACATCAAGATTTAATATGATTTCATCTTTTTCATATCCAAACAAAGCATATACTTCATCGCTCCATACTAATGAGTTGTCCTTAAATGACATTTCAAAATTTCCTATTTTGGCAACTCTTTGCGATTCCCTAAGTACTTTTTGACTTTTCAGCATGGCCATTTCATGTTTCTTGCGCTCTGAAATATCTCTTACAAAACTTAAAACATACTGCTCTTTGTTAATCCAAACATAAAGAGCATTTACCTCTACCGGAATAATTTCGCCATTCTTTTTACGATGTCGTGCTTCAAATGTAAAGCTCTGATATTCCTTGGTGGAAAAGAAAATAGATAAATCAATACGTGGATCACTTTCAACAAAGTCAACATCTATATCATAGATCGTAATATCTTCAAACTCCTTTCTGGTATATCCAAGCATATCACAGGCACCTTTATTTACATACTGAAAATGTGTATCTTTCATACTTCCCCAATAAATGGCATCCGAAACATAATCAAGAGCTTTATAAAGCCTGTTTATATACGATTCAACTTCTTTTTCCTTGGTTACATTTTTAACGTAAATAATAATTAATCCATTGTCCCGGGTATCCTCCGTTGATACAATATTTAGTTCTGCTAAAAACGATGCGCCGTCTTTTCCTTTAAACTCAGTATTTATTGGTTCAATATTAGATAAGCTGTCAGTAAAATATTTTTTCCATTCATTTTTAAATTCCTGTTCGGTTAATTCTATATCAATATCAAAAATTTTTATTTGCGATAATGTTTCAAATGAATAACCTAAAGTTTCGCACAATACATTGTTAGCATATTTAATGTAGCCCGTTTTATTGACCCAAACTACTCCTAATGTATTATTGTATGATGGAACATTTAGTTTTTGATAGTTTTCTTTATCACTGATACCTTTAATTAGTCCGGAAACCAAAATATAAGCATCCTGCTTTAGCAAATGCCAACTTATGGTGAGTTTTTTATTATTAAAGCTTGTGATCTGATTGGTATGATAAACAGCCTCTGTCTCCCCTGAAATCAAAGCATTCCATTTTTGCTTAAATTGATATTGATTATTGAGAGATAATATATTGCTATAAAAAATTGAATGATCAGGACCACTTAAAACATTTTTCCATTCATTATTAACTCTTAATAGTTTACCTACATCATTAGTGATGCAACATAACTTTTCGTTTTCGTTAAAGAAAAAATCAAATATTTTATTTTCAAATAGCTCTGACATTCCAACTTCTTTTATTCTTTAATAACCCTACTATTTCATCCATTTTAATAGATTACAAACTAAATTGTATATATTTTATACATCCCTTTGGCAGGATCATATAAACTGAATGAAACAGGTAAAGTATTTACTTGATAAAACAGCAGGTAAATTCTTGTTTTCCTCAATGAAATATACTTAAAATTAAGAAATAAGTTGTGTTTTTAGCTCTATTTCATTCATTTACATAACAGTTTCACCCAAATTTTATAAAAAGTCGAAAATTGTATTTATAAACTGAGCATTTATTTTCTACAGTCTCACTTAAGATGAGCCATGAGATTCGATAAGTTATGCCCAAAGGGGAATACGAGTACTTGACAACACCAAACTTATGTGTAAATACATAAACGTTTATGTTTGAAACATAAACGTTTGAGGTAGAAACATAAACAATGGGGTTTAAAGTATCTACGTTGCTATAACTAACATGAACTTTTATATAAAAAGTATCAACACTCGAAGAAAAAACATCAACCTTGTCAGTTTTTCTGTCAAAGTTCAATGAAAATAATAGAACGTTGAAGTTCAATCAATCAGCTTTCAAACAAAAAATAGCAAGAATCATCATATTTTAAGCAATTATGGAAAAAAAGAACCCAAAGCTTTAGTATCGAACCATCAATGTTGATATAAAAAGTAAGAACATTGATGGTTGAAATAGAAACGTTGATATAAAAAGTATCAAGCTTGACAGTTTTTATGACAAACTTGACGTTTAAAGTAGAAACTTTTATGGTTCAAACACCAATGTTGATGTTTTTACTAAAAAATATAAACCAACAATAAGCTTGTGTATTACATTAATATACATCGAAAATATTTTTGCTAAACAATGTAGCAACCTATCGAGATCATGTATTACTATATCTTACACACAAATTATTCAATTAGATACCTGCACGGTTCCTAATTTTTAAAATTAAACTTTAGAATCATTTGTTCATTTAATAAATGTAAAGTATATTTGACACAATGTAAAATAAATTTAACTTTTTAATCATGGAAAAATCAAACCTTATTGCCTTATCATTAATGATTGTAATTATTGCTTTAGTGCTTTTAACTTCGAAGTTTAATATGGAAAAGCAATACGAAATAAAGAAGAATACACGTTTGCTTCCTTATTGGGCAAAATATCTAGGCTTTATAATCTTTATAGTTTCATTAATAACACATCTAGTTTCATTTTCAAATGATCTCCAAACACTAAAACCTTTCTGGCAAATAACCTCTGCAATTGGATGTATTATTATTGGACTCTCCAGAGAAAAAAACGAAGACGAAATGACCATGGCACTGAGACTAAATTCTGTTTTTAAAGCATTTTTTGGAGGAATTATCTTTCATTTATTTATGCTGTCATTAGAAAAATTAATTGGAGGAGATCTTAATTCATATAACTCCCTTTATGTAACTAATTTTATTCTTGTTACATATGTTATTAACTTTCATATTGCAAAAAAACGAATGAAAGCATAATTTGAGATATCCTGAAACAATGAACCTTATACATCTAATTTAAACTCATGAAGAACACATTAAAAGTAGAACGTGCCATACTTAATTTAACTCAGGAGGATTTAGCAAAAAGGGTTCAGGTTTCTCGTCAAACAATTAATTCTATCGAAAATAGTAAATACATTCCTTCTACTGTTTTAGCATTAAAACTGGCTGCAGTTTTTAACAAAACAGTGAATGATATTTTCACATTGGAAAAAGGTGATGAAAACTCATAATTGGATATTGATAAAAATCGGAGCACCAAATATGAATTACCATAACAGCACTCCGATCCATTCAACAAAATGTATGTAAACAAAGGTGAGTTTGTCGTTCATTTAAAATGAATCGAAGTGGTTCCGTTGAACTGCACTTCGATTCTCCTATGGTTTTGGAAAAATAAAGGTCTGAATTAAAGCATCTCAACAACTACCTTGTGTACTGAATCCTGATCCAATACAGGAATTACATTACCATCAATGGCTTTTCCATCCACGGTAAGTTGTTTAACGCCTTTATTTTTCTCTCCTGTTTTAATTTGTATTTCGTAGGTGGCTCCTCGAAACTTACGAGTATAAGTATAATCACTAAAATCATCAGGAATACATGGATCAACTATTAATCCATTATAATCCGGACGAACGCCAAGAATATATTGCGTAATAGCATAAAAGTTCCAACTGGCTGTACCTGTTAACCATGAGTTTTTTGCTTCGCCGGGTTTGTAGGCATCTTTACCAGCAACCATTTGAGCATAAACATAAGGTTCTGTTTTATGCAAATCACTGATTTCTTCAAGGTAAGCAGGACATATCTTTTTATAATATTCCCAGGCTCTGTTTCCCCTGCCAATTACTGTTTCGCCAATCATGATCCAAGGGTTATTATGACAGAAAATACCTGCATTTTCTTTATATCCTTTAGGGTAAGTAGATATTTCTCCATACTCAATATAATATTTGGTAAAAGCCGGATTATTTAACACAATTCCGTATTCACAATCCAAACGCTCTTTTACTGAATCCAATGCTTTTTCACACAAGCCTTCTTCTTTTCCAATGCCTGCCATAGTACACCAGCCTTGCGATTCAATAAAAATTTTACCTTCTTCGTTTTCATCAGAACCCACCTTTTTTCCGTAGAAATCATAAGCCCTCAAGAACCATTCTCCATCCCATCCAAAATCTTTTACTACCTGAATCATTTTATCTACTTCAGCCTGTGCCCTGCTTGCTTCTTCTGTTTTACCTAGTTCTTTACACAACTCAACATAGTCGGTTCCATAAACTACAAACAGTCCGGCTATCATTACCGATTCTGCTTTGGAGCCTTTGGTATTATTCTCAGTTGTCTGGAATGATTCATTGGGATCTTTTGAGAAACAATTCAAATTCAGACAGTCATTCCAGTCGGCACGACCAATTAATGGCAACCCATTAGGTCCTATATTATTTACCACATGATTAAAAGAAATCGTCAGGTGCTCAAACATGGTTTTAGCCAAAAGTTCATCATTATCAAAAGGCACCATTTCATCAAGAATTGAAAAATCACCTGTTTCTTTAATGTAACTCACAGTTCCTAAAATCAGCCACATTGGGTCATCATTAAACCCTCCACCCAAAGCATGGTTTCCGCGTTTGGTTAAAGGTTGATACTGGTGATAACATCCGCCATCTGGGAACTGAGTGGAAGCAATATCAATAATACGCTCACGGGCTCTTTCCGGTATCTGATGTACAAAACCAATCAAATCCTGGTTTGAATCACGAAATCCCATACCGCGCCCAATTCCTACTTCGAAAAACGATGCGGAACGCGACATATTAAAAGTAACCATACATTGGTATTGATTCCAGATGTTTACCATACGATTCAACTCCGGCTGATCACTTTGTACATTAATGATACTTAGAAGATTTTCCCAATACTTAGCCAGATCATCCAATGCTGCATCAACTTTTTCTACTGAGTTAAATTTTTCAATAACCTCCTTTGACCTGGTTTTATTAATCACTCCTTTGCTTTCCCATTTTTCCTCTTCAGGATTTTCAATATATCCTAAAGTAAAAATCAAATCTTTAGACTCGCCGGGTCTTAACACTACCTCAATATAATGCGATGCAATGGGTGACCATCCGTGTGCTTCTGAATTGGTTGGCTTTCCATTCAATACAGCCTGTGGTTCTGATAGTTCGTTATACAACCCCACAAAACTTTCTCTATCCGTATCATACCCCTGAATAGGTGTATTAACATGAAAAAAGGCATAGTGATTGCGACGTTCCTTATATTCTGTTTTATGATATAATGTAGATCCGTCTATTTCTACCTCTCCGGTTGACAGGTTACGCTGAAGATTATTCTGATCATCTTCTGCATTCCATAAACACCACTCCATAAAAGAAAACAACTTAATTGTCTTCTCTTTATCTGTTTCGTTAGTCAGCTTTATTTTATGTACTTCGGCCCAGGTTTTAAGTGGAATAAAGAAGGTACTTTCTGCTTTTAATCCGTTTTTTACACCAGTTATTTTGGTATAACTCATTCCATGACGGCACTCGTAACTATCTAAAGGTGTTTTGCTTGGCTTCCAACCCGGATTCCATATGGTATCTTCATCCTTAATGTAGTAGTAACGACCGCCATTATCCATGGGAACATTATTATACCGATACCTGGTTAACCTGCGGAATTTTGCATCTTTATAAAATGCATATCCTCCTGCTGAATTGGATACTAATCCGAAAAAATCTTCATTCCCTAAATAATTGATCCATGGAAATGGAGTTTGTGGATTGGTGATCACATATTCTTTATTCTCATCATCGAAAAAACCGTATTTCATTTGTTTTGTATTTTGTTGAATTATTGTCTTAGTTCCCAGCGTTTCGCTGCGCTATGCACTGGGCTATTGTATTACGGGCCTTCAGCCCTATATTTACAGCACTTAATGTTTATATTCGATCCTTAAGGGGGAAAATATCATCCCTGCTCTTCGCTCTAAGCTCTTCTCTTCTACCCTTTAACCATTAACCTTACTACTTTTATCCTTTATCCTCCTATCTTGTAACACTTTTGTAATCATATCCATTTTTGTTTGATTTAAAGGATACAACATCATTACTCCAGCTGCAATAACTGTAATAATAGATGGAACCCAACTCATAAGCATTACTATACCCGGAATTGCACCCTGTATTGCTGTAGTATCTTGTCCGTTATAATGAAATGCAGATAATATAAAACCAATGATGGCACCGGCTATACCACCACCAAACTTAGTGGCAAATGAACCTGCTGAATAGATTAACCCGGTTGCCCGACGACCATTTTTCCATTCTGAATAATCGGCAGCATCACCCAGCATGGCAAAGAATAAAGTTGGGAAAATAGCTGCGCCAAACTCCGAAATAATTCCCAAAGCAAAGATGGAAGTGACATCACCTGAGCCACAAAATACTAACATGGCATTTACAGCTCCAGAAAACAATAAGGCATAAATAAATAAATTGCGTTTGCCTAGTATTCTGGCTAGAGGTGCAGTTACCATAGCACCTGCAATTGATGCCAATGTTAACCCAACCATAAAAGAACCTGCTAGCAATTGATTGTGTAAATAGTGTGAAAAATAGATCACTACAATTCCCTGTTTAATAGAATTGTAAATATTAAACAGCAATCCTATTACAAGAAGTACAATCCATGGTTTATTGGTTATTAAATCCTTAAAATCCCGCATTAAATTGGTTTCCTGAGATGCAGCAGGTTTAATTCGCTCTTTGGTTGAAAAGAAGGTAACAAACATAAACAACGCCAGGAACACGGATAAAATATAAATAGAATAACTATAGCCTTGCTTTTGATTAATCAGCGAAAAACTCTCCGCTGTTAAATCTTCCTCTCCTTGCACAAGAAAGGTGTATTGCACCTTTTCTTTCAAAGTGAAACTCTTGCTTTTTGTTGGTTCATCAGCTTCATCACACTCCCAAACAAATGTGGCAATTCCATGCCCGGTAGTTATATTAGCATTAGGCACATCTTCAGGAGCTGTAACTATTACCTTATATTGATCTTCTTTAATCTGACTTACTTCAAAATGAGGATTTACATTTCCAAAATACGCCACCAAAAACAACAATAAACCCTGAACAATCATACCTCCGGCAAAAGCACCAACCATCCGATACGAACCAATCGTAGTACGTTCTTTATCATCGCCAGTCATTACTGCCATTAAGGCTCCATAAGGAATATTATTTGCCGTATAAACCAATGTAAAGATGATGTAAGTAGTATAGGCATAAATGATTTTTCCTGAGGCCGTTAAGTTTGGTGCAGTAAACAACAATGATAAAATTGCAGCCAAAGGAACTGCGGTCCATAAAATCCAGGGACGAAACTTACCATATCTTGAATTGGTTCGGTCCCCCACAATTCCCATTGCGATATCACTAATTCCATCGCTTGAACGTGCTACCAGCATTAGGATTCCAACTGCTGCCGGGTCAATACCAAAAACATCAGTATAAAATACAAATAAAAAGGTTGCTACTCCACGCCAGGCAATATTTGCAGCTCCATCGCCAAGGGCATAGCCAATTTTTTCGAAAACGGATATTTTATTTGAATGCATTGTATTCTTTTTTTTAAACTTGGTTTAATACTAGAAGCTTGCTATTACGCGTATCCTCATGCGTGGGGACACGAGCGATAGCAAACTATTTAAGGGTGGACAAGAGCGATAGCTATTCATCATTTTGCTTTAATATCAAATTTAATATTCATCACCATGCCACACTGCAACATCAGCAGGTTCTAAAATTTGATCTCCAATGATATAATCTCCATTAAAATCCAGCTCATAACTTTGTGATGAATAATTAACTGCCACCCAAAATCCATCACGATATTCAACAAAAACGCCTTCCGGATAATCCTGTGTTATGATTCCCTTTTCATCGTAAACCATTTTAAGAATATCCTTTTCCAGTTTACCATCAGTACTTACAGTCCCTAAATACCATACCTTCCCCTTTCCTATCGTATTTTGTAAGCAACAAGCAGTACCTGCATAAAACTGATCGTTATAGTTTGCAAGTATCTTAGTTTTGGGATCTGGTTCAATCAAATCTCCCCAGCAACTCCAATTATAAGCTTCATTATTCATGGTAATCGTACCGGTTTTACCTGAAGGTAACATATCAAAGGCTGTAATTTCACCTCCTATCAGATCATTCATTATGCCAGACAAATTACTTTCCCATAAATGAGCATTTTTATCTTTAGCTCCGGTTCTGGGAGAAATAACTAACTGTCCGCCGTTTGCCACGTAGTTTTTCCACTTTTCAACTAAAACTTCATCCACCATTTCATAAGCAGGAACTACAATACAATCATATTGCGAGAAATCATCATCTTCAGAGACAAACACAACCGGAATACCCAGCGAGTGTAGAATACACTCATATTGCTGCATGTGTTGCCAGGTATTCCATTGGTTGGTTTGCTTTTGTCGTTCCTGATTCCACAAATTATCAAACGACCACATAATTGCCGTTTTCTTTTGCGGTAATACTTTTGGTATGCTATTTTTTGTATTTATTTTTTGCTGTAATACTTTAATTTCGTTGATGAACTGAACATACTCAGTACCTCCTTGCGACAAGCTTACTCCATCTGTTGCGACTATTCCATGATGATATTGTTCAGCTCCATACAACACCTGACGATAACGATAGGTACATGCATAAGAACAGCCTCCAGCAAAACAATGCCATAACCACATACGAACAGTTCCCGGCTGTAATAACGAATTATGATTGGCCCAGTTGACCTGCCCAGGCTGTAGTTCCATGACTCCGGTAACGCCATTTACGGATTTATAATAGTCGTTGGCATACATCAAAACAGCGTAATCACCCATTCTAAAACCTAAGTCTCCCAAATTGTTGCTTCCGTAGTTCGGATACGCAGTAAACGAGGCAAAATCCATCTTGGTGCTTCTGCGAGGATCTGTCTGGCTGCCCTTTGCTACATAGTTGGTGGTAATAAATTGGGATGAATCAATATGCTTTCGAAGAATCTCTGCCTGAAAATCTAAAAATGACGCCTGCGTATCTGCTGTAAATCTTTTAAAATCCAATAAGGCAATTGGGTTTGCACCCCACCAACCTACATTTTGAGCATTGTGAATGCTTACCTCATCAAATGAGGAGTACAACTGACTCCAAAATGCAGTTCCCCAAGCCTTATTGAGTTCCTCTATGGTTTTATACTTATCTTTTAGCCAAACTTTAAATGCATTTTGAGCAGCAGTACTATAATCTTCTTTGGCCTCAGGTTCATTATCGATCTGCCAACCCATTATGGCTTTATGGTTTGAATAATGCTCAGCCATTGCTGAAACAATTTTGCTTGTATACTCTAATACTACAGGATTAGCCAAGGACATATTTGCTCTGGTTCCATGTTCTTTGGATTGATAACTACCATCCCTTATATAAATCTCGGGATACTTAATCCCTAACCATACGGGAGGACATGGGGTCGGTGTTCCCAATATTACTTTTAGATGGTAGTTATCTGCCAAACGAATCACCTCGTCGAGCCATGTAAAATCATAATTGCCTTCAGAAGGTTCTAGCTGCGCCCAGGCAAATTCTGCCATATGGATAAATTCAAATCCCAGTTCTGATATATTTTTAATATCTCTTTCCCATTTATCCGGCGACCAGTGCTCCGGATAATAATACACACCCACAGTCATTAATTCCTCTTTAGGAAAAAAATCCTGAGCTGAAATATTACTCCATAAGCCAACTGCAATCAATATCAATAAAATCTTTGTTCTTAGCATATGATCCTCTTTATTCAATCACTATTGTTTTCGTTATCCGGATATCCTTTGACGAAGCTCCAACTAATAATTTCACCTCTCCTTTTTCAAGAACCATCTGTTTCTGGTTCTCATCCCAATAGCGTAAATCATCTAATTTTATATGTAATTCAATTTTCTTTTGTGCTCCCATTTCAATAAATGTTCTTACAAATCCTTTTAAGGCTTTCTCTGGTCGCTCCACTTTTGAATCAGGATAAGAAACATAGACCTGAACCACCTCATCTCCATCCATTTCTCCAATATTCTTTACTTCCAGAGCTATATTTATTTGTTCATCAATTATTCCAACTTCCAGATTTTGATATTCAAACTGCGTATAACTTAATCCAAAACCAAAGGGATATAATGGAGGATATTTAGCATACAAATAAGTATGTCCGTTACGAATGTTATAATCTAACAAGGGTGCAATATGAGCATCACTCATTGGCCAGTTCTGTACCAGTCGTCCGGCAGGATTATAATCACCAACCAACACTTCAGCTAGCGCATTTCCCAATTCCTGACTATTATGTGTAGTGTGAACTATTGCAGGCAAATTTTGCTGCGACCAATTAATAGCATAAGGAAAACTACTTACCAAAACCAATGCAATATTCTGATTGACCTCAAAAAGCTGCCTGATCCATGCTTCATCTTCCAATACAATTGATTTCCGATCGACAGACTCCTTACCATAACTTGCTCGAGTGACCTGTGCCCAACCAGCATTCCCTGTCGGGTGATTTCCTCCAAAAGCCAATATTAAATCTGCATCTTTGGCCTCTTCTTTTGCTTTTTCAATTAAGGAGTCAGGAACGTAAATGATTTCAGCTTTATTGCTCAGTTTACGTTTTAATCCCTGCAAAGGTGTTATAAAATATGGTGGTGTTCCTGAATACCAATCCAATAAAACCTGATCAGCCAATTGACCAACAACCAATACTTTAGAAATCTCTTTTGTGTTTACTGGTAAGGTATTGTTTTCATTCTTTAATAGAACAATAGATTTGCAAGTAACCTTCTTAACAATTTTCTTATTTTGATCATTTAACCAGGGCTCAGACTCATCGTTTAATCCAATTTTTGAGTAAGGATTCTTATCGCTATAATCCAACAAGCCTAATTTGATCATAACTCTAAATGAACCTCGTAAAACTGCATCAATATCCGATTCATTGATAATCCCTTTTTGTAATGCCTTATGAATAGCTTCTTTATATTCATCCAGAAATTGATTGATACCTCTTTTAACGGCCATCCCGGCTCCCATTTCTATTGAGTCATAATATTTATGATCCGAAATCAGAAGTTTTAAAGCACCTCCATCCGTACAAATTATTCCATCCTGCCCCCATTGGTCAACAGTTAATTCCTTTAACAAAGGACTCACCATCATAGGTACTTGATTTACTTTACTATAAGCTGCCATATAAGCTCTTGAACCACCTTTTTCAACACCCATCTGAAATGGATAGGCATAATATTCGTGCAATAAGCGCTCATCAAAATCCGAGGAAGAAGATGTACGGGTATCTTCATTACTATTGGCTAAAAAGTGTTTCATCAATGAGGCTGCCTGCCAATAATCAGGATGACTACCCTGAAGTCCCTTTATAAATGCCACAACCAACTGTCCGTTTAAATAAGGATCTTCACCGTAACACTCTTCCGTTCTTCCCCAACGGGGATCGTGACTAAGATCGGCATTAGGAGCTCTTACTACCAGTCCTCCTCGTTGGTATTTTGGTGACTGAGCCATATATCGAACTTCATAACCCTCAATCCGACCCAACATTTTCAAACTGGTAGTGTCCCAGGTTTGACCCAAGCCATACGATTGTGGAAACGTTGTTGTTGGAACGGGATGATCATGCCCCCAATTACCAGGTTCTCCCATGGCTAATCCATGTAAACCTTCCACATGTCCGGTAGCCACAACTCCCAAGCGAGGTACAGAAGGATTTGTTCCCAGGCAATTCACCTTCTCATCTAAAGTCATTAATGACAATAGATTGTCTATACGTTCCTCAACGCTAAGCTTTGTATTCTGAAAAGGATATGATTGCGAATAACACAGATGAATACAAAACAAGAAAGCTACACTTAAAACCAGTTTTCTCATTTTACGCCAAATTCTTTTACAACCAATTCTGTATTCAAACCATCCTGGTTAATCTGCCACTGATTACTTATCTTCTTTGCAGAAATTTGGTGAAGTATGTTATCTGTGGGTAAACAAATTAAACCGGAAGCCTCATTGATCCCTTCGCCATAGACTTTTAGTATCAACGCACTCCAATCCATATCTTTAGTTGACTGAACCAATTTAATATGAGGTATAACAGATCCCTCTTTAACTAACATTATAATAGGAATATCTCCTGCCTCAATATTGTGCCATCCGCCTTTATATTGCTTCCCAGTTTGATAATCTATCCAATTACCTTCAGGCAAGTAAACATTACGTTCTGAAACCTCTTCAAACAATGGAGCAACTAAAATATCCTCACCAAATAAATACTCATCATCAACCAACCACGAACCCGGATCATTTGGAAACTCAACAAAAAGTGCACGCATCATGGGTAAACCAGTCTCTGTACATTTTTTTGCCTGTGCGTAGATATAAGGCATCAATTCATAGCGCATATTATCAGCCTTTCTGAAATCATTTAAAAACGACTTGCTATATTCCCAAGGTTCTGTTGGTGGTGCACCATGACTGCGAGTATGAGACGTTAACATTCCGAATGGTGTCCATCTTCGGTACAAATCTTCAGGAGCCTTTAGCACAAAACCACCAATATCATGACTCCAGAACGAAAATCCACTTAATCCTATAGACAAGCCTCCTCTAAGTACTGCGGCCATAGCTGTATTGGTATTGGCAGGATCGCCTCCCCAATGAACAGGATAACGCTGACTCCCGGCCCAGGTACTTCGAGCCCACATAATTTGCTCACCCTTCTCTTTTTTAGTGATATCTGCCACTGCTTTATTATATCGTAACGGAAATAAATTATGCTCATAAAAACCGGTTTTACCAGATGCATAAATACCATTATATGGGGCAGCTTCGCCAAAATCAACTTTGATTGCACCAACTCCCAATTCCAATAAACCGGCTATTTTACTTTGATACCAATCTACTGTTTCTGGATTGGAAAAATCAAGAACAGCATCTTCGTATGGTAAATTTCCTTTGGCGTTTTTTACATACAATCCCTTATCTATAATTTCCTGAAACAGCGTATTTTGAGGAACAAAGTATGGTAGCTGCCACAAACAGGTCTCGAATCCCTGCTTTTTTAAATCCTTAATCATTTTACCAGCGTCGTCAAAACGCGATTCTGAAAACTGATAATCGCAACGCCAATCAGTTTCAAACCAACCTGTATCAAAATGAATTACATCACAGGGAATTTCATTTTTTCTCAATTCCTTTGCCACAGTTCTGCCATCATCTTCACTAAAATAAGTAATACGACTCATCCAAAATCCAAACGACCAAAGAGGAGGCATGGCTGCTTTACCTGTTAAATTTGTATACTCATCCAAAATGTCTTTAGGTTCTCCTAAAAACACAAATAAATCCAGCGTTTCATCTCCAACCATCAAACTATTCACTCCACTGAAATACTTACCAAAATCACAGGTAATGGGTGTTGAAGTATGCATAAACATTCCATAACCTCTGTTACTCATAAAAAAAGGAATGGGTTTATACATGGTTTCATTTTGAATACCATTGGCATCATCGGTACACAATACAACCTTCTGTCCTCTTTTATTTAATTGTGTATACGATTCTCCACATCCAAAAATCATTTCGTTAGGAGACAAGGTAAATGCTGCATTAAAACTTCGGGAATAATCAGAAGCTCTTCGAACATAGGAAAAAGGCACTATGGGGGTATAGGTAGTCTCTGCATTATCAACATTGTGGTTTGTCGAGGTCAACAACTTTCCTTTGGCATCATAAAAGGCAACATGCCAAGGATAGGACGTTATCACAACTTTTCCGTATTTACTCTGATAAATATGTTTTCCCTGATCAAAAGAGTAATCCCAAGCTTTTCCTTCCGGAGCAGTTCCATTAACCAGCATTAATGATGGTTCATCTGAAGTTTTATCAGGACCGCTGTTAAATTTTAAACGAACTGTTTTTTCAGATATAAAGTGCAATGAAAATGTAAGATCTGGTGCCGCAGCATATTCTCCTGTTGGAAATTCATTGGCTATAACCGGTCGTAATACACCCAACATATTATTAAATGCATATCTGGTTTTATACTCGTAACGTTTATAAATAATGGTTCCTTCTGCTTTTTCCGGGTTAAATGAAGAAAGACTATCAGCGAAATAATAGGTATTTTTAAAACTGTAGAAATCGGGGCTTATATCAATGGGTTCATTAACCAATCCTTGATTTTGTATCTGGGCATTAATAGAAAACATCCCAAAAAAGGATATTAAAATTGCTTGAAATAGAACTTTCATAGATGTAGATTTTTTTTCAATAGCAAATGTAAAACGAGCAAACTGTTGTGGTGTGACAGAATGATAACGATACGTGTTTAAATGTAAACTGCATGAATACAAACCACACACATACGATGTAAATGGTACTATTTTTCAATACTTTACATATAAACTCTAATAAATCAAGGTTTCTACAGTAAATCTGTAACATCCAAATTATTTTATTAAAAGTTTAATATTTTATTAAAATAATTTGGAGATAATAAAATCAGTACGTATTTTGTACGCTTATTAAAACAAGACAAAATGAGCGATAAAATCAACAACTTATCTGTAGATTGTGTAGTATTTGGTTACGAGGATAATCAATTAAAAGCGCTGCTCATTAAACGCGACAAAGAACCAGAAGCTAACAAATGGTCTTTACCTGGTTCATACGTATATTTAGACGAACCCATAGAAAAAGCAGCCCAAAGAGTTCTTTTGGAGCTGACAGGAATTCATGATATATTTTTAACGCAAGTTGGAATTTTTGGTGAAGTCGACAGATACCCTCAACACCGAGTGATTTCCATTTTATATTGTGCTTTGGTAAGACCTGAGATGTTTGAATTATTAGCCGGTTCCCATGCAAAGGAAGTTAGTTGGCACGAGATTAATAGTCTCGAAAAATTACCTTTTGATCACAATCAAATGTTGGATGCTGCATTAAACTGGTTAAAAGATGAATTATGGAGAAAACCCATTTTGATAAACTTATTACCAGAGAAGTTTCCTTTAAACCAAATGCAAGAATTATATCAGTTGATACTGCAGAATCCAATTGACAATCGTAACTTTAGAAAAAAAGTTATCAGTCAGGGACTTGTTGAAAAACTGAACGAAAAAAGTAAAGGCGGTCAGCAACGACCAGCATTTCTTTATAAGCTTAAAGTTCCTTTATAAAATTTTTTACCCTTTAAACATAACGTACTATTAACGCAAATTTAAATATCATGTTTGATTTATCAGGAAAAGTTGCCGTTGTAACAGGCGGTGGAGGTGTTTTAGGAGGCAGCATTGCCACCAGTTTAATTGAAGCAGGTGTAAAAGTTGCCATCCTGGATATCAGAAAAGAAAACGTAGATGCCAAAGTTGAAGAATTGAAGCAAAAAGGCGGAGAGGCTTATGGTATTGTATCCAGTGTTTTAGACATGGATGAACTAAAGTCTGCAAAAGATTTATTATTAGAAAAGTGGGGAAAGGTAGATATACTAATCAACACAGCCGGAGGAAACCTTCCTGGCGCTACTCTAACAGAAGAGCAAACTGTTTTTGACATGAAAATTGAGGATTACCAAAAGGTAACTGATCTTAATTTAAATGGAACAGTATTTCCAAGTTTGGTTTTTGGAGAAGTAATGGCAAGTCAGGGAGAAGGAAGTATTATTACCATCTCTTCTATGGCTACTTACTCAGCAATTACAAGAGTATTAGGATACTCTGTGGCCAAAACAGGAATCAATATCTTTACGCAATGGATGGCTATGGAAATGGCAACCAAATTCAATGAAAAAGTAAGAGTAAATGCAATTGCTCCTGGATTCTTCATTGGTGATCAAAACAGAAAAGTATTGATTAATCCTGATGGTTCTTATACTGAACGCAGTAAAAAAGTTTTAGCTCGTACTCCTATGAAACGTTTTGGTGACATTAAAGAGTTAAATGGTGCGGTTCAGTTTTTATGTTCAGATGCTGCTTCATTTATCACTGGAGTTATTTTACCTGTAGATGGTGGATTCAGTTCTTTTAGTGGCGTTTAATTAAAATATTAAAAAACTAAGGATCAAGGTAAAAGGTGATTTTCCTGAAGCTTTTATTAAAAAACTTATAACTCTAAAAATCAGAGTTATAAGTTATTAAACACCATCTTACCATGATACTTTGCCATTTTTACCAAAACAAAAAAAATTAATTAATTTTTAAAACTATGGCTTTAGAGAAAACCTGGCGCTGGTTTGGAGAAAAAGACCCCATTACATTGGATATGCTTGTTCAAATGGGAGTTGAAGGTGTAATCACAGCGCTCCATCACATTCCTAACGGTGAAGTTTGGTCTGTTGAAGAAATTATGAAAGTGAAAAATGCCATTGAAAAACGTGGCATGCGCTGGAGTGTAGTTGAAAGTTTACCAGTAAGTGAAGGCATTAAAATATGTTCTGATGACAGACCTCGATTAATCAAAAACTATCAGGAATCTGTCCGAAACCTTGGAGCTTGCGGTATTGATACAATTTGCTATAATTTTATGCCAGTACTGGATTGGGCAAGAACAAACCTTCACTACAAGTTAAATAACGGTGGTGAATCTATGTATTTTGATTTTCCAACATTTGTGGCATTTGATGCTTACATTTTAAAGCGCCCTGATGCTGAAAAAGACTATCCTAAAGAGGTAGTAGAAAAAGCTAAGGAGGTTTTTGCTCAAATGAGTGAAGAGGAAGCTGAAGAACTGGCATATAATATTATTGTTGTTACCCAAGGATTTATTGATGGTGTAATTGATGGTAGTGTTCCTGATCCGAAAGGTCTGTTCCTTGAGTTTATTAAGCGTTACGAAGGTTATGACAAAAATAAAATGCGTGAAAATCTGAAGGCATTTTTAGATGACGTTATTCCTGTAGCGGAAGAAGCTGGTGTTAATTTTGCCATACATCCTGATGATCCTCCATTCCCTGTTTTAGGTTTACCAAGAATCATAGGTCAGAAAGAAGATTACGAATGGCTTTATGAGGCTAATAAATCTCCTAATAATGGTATTACCTTTTGTGCAGGTTCCTTATCTGCCCGAAAAGAAAATAACCTGTTAGATATTATTGAGTCATATGGTGAACGAATCCATTTTGTTCATTTACGCAATACAAAGCTTTTACCTGACGGTAGTTTCTATGAATCCGGACATTTATCCGGAAGTCAGAACATGGTTGCTCTTATGACTGCTCTGTTAAAAGAACAGAAGAAACGTATTTCAGAAGGCAGAAAAGATGTAAAAATGCCAGTAAGACCAGATCATGGCATTAAAATTCTGGATGATTACAACAACGACAAATACAACCCTGGTTATCCTTTAGTTGGTCGATTAAAAGGTTTGGCAGAACTGGATGGATTGATGGCTGGTATTGAAAGTTTCATTTAATGAATAATCAATAAACGAATTGTAGGTAATTCCGACTACACTTAGGGAAATCTTCGGAATAAGTTAACAAGGTGAGTAAGGCTATCCCAATAGGATAGCCTTTATTATTGGAGATATATTATTTTTTTTCAGAAGAACATTTTTCTCCTTCTTCTATTCTTTTTAAGTGACAAAACAGCAACTCGCCTGTTTTTTCGTCTCGTAAATGCATTCCATTTCCTTCACAATATTTAAAATGCTCACAATTGGAACAAACTCCGGTTTTGGTCCAGCTTCTATCACGATACATTTGATATTTGTTTAACCAAACATCTTTAAAACTGTCCTTATAAATATTACCCTGAATAAAATTATCTCGTAAACTAGGACATGCAGAAATAGAACCATCAACTAAAACGGAGGCTACATTAATTCCTGCACGACAGAAAAAGAAATTATCTCTCACTTTTCCTTCGTAATCCCCCAGAAAGCCTTCACAACCATAATTCAATTTAATTTTCCCTTCTTCTCTTACTTTGGCAATAAAATCAAACAGACCTTTAAAATCCTTAGGCTTTAGTTGCAACAATTCATTATGCTTTGCACGACCAATAGGAAAGACTGTAAAAATTCGCCACTCTTTAACGCCTATACTTTGCAGAAACTGATAAAATTCGGGTAGTTCATCATAATTTTTCTGATTAACACAAGTAACCACATCATACTTTACATAAGAAGTTAACCGAAGTAACTTTAATGCATTAACTGCATTTTTAAAACTTTTAGGATGATTTCTTAACCAATTATGAGATTCTTCCAGGCCATCCAGACTAATGGTAACAGCCCTTATTCCTGAATTCATTAATCCTGAAAGCATTTGTTGATCCAAACCCATTCCGTTAGAAACCACACCCCAGGGAAAACCTCGCTGATATAGCTCTTTACCAACCTCTTTAATATCTTTCCTTAGAATAGCTTCGCCCCCAGTTAAAACAATCATTGTTTTATTAGGATTGACAACAGGAGTGATCTCATCCAAAGCTTTAAGAAAATCTTCACGGGGCATGTCCATAACTTTAGCATCCTTTTTACAGTCGCTACCACAATGAATACAATTTAAATTGCATCGTAAAGTACATTCCCAAAGAATATAATTTAATTGATGAAGTCGTTTTTCGTTGGATTTATACTTTGTATATAACTTTAAAGCTATCTTCTTTTTTAATGGAATTTTAGTTACACTCATTCTTTTGCTTTCAGTTTTACGTTTAATTCCATTTCTGTATCACCAGAATCCCATGATTTCGAACTTCCTGAAAACTCAGGATCAATGAATTCTACAGTTTGATCTTTAGCCTCATATGCTCCATTTGTGGTTCCATCCACATCAGCAAACTCTACGATAAAAGTTTGATCTTCGGGAAATTCCACACAAGAAACTTCATAATTACCAGAAGCATCGGTATAAGCTGTATCCGTATTTAATACAACTCTAACATCCGATATATTATTGTTTGTAGCTTCATCTTTTACATTTCCACTTACAATAAATGTAGCATATGGAACTCCATATTCCACCGGAGATTCACCATTATCACATGCCGTTGAAAATCCTAGTAATGATAAAAGAACTGCCAATACAGCATTGTACCGTTTAATCAATAAAAATTTAAATCGTCTCATAGTTTTAATATTAGTTTTTTTATATGATGGTTCTATTACTTTTTACGTTTATGAAGTATAGAAAACTATTGGTTTGATGGAGTAAAATTAGATCGGTTGCGTTTTTATTGTTCTAAAATAGAATTTTTACACTAATTATTCAACTGGCCTGTAGTAATATCGTTATAAGTATAGATAATTTCAATACTCGTATAGATCCAATTGATTTGATTAATATAAACAAACACACCATCTTTGTTATAACAATAAAACAAATAGAAATTTAAGTATAACCTAAAAAAACAAACTATTATGAATAATTGTCCAAATTGCTGGGGGTACCAAGAGTACAACGGAGAGATTAAAGCTGTAACTGTAGAAACTATTTATAACAGAAGAATGCCAAGTTTACAAAATGATGATTATAAAAGTTTATCACAGCAATCAACTACTCAAAGAGAAAAATAAAAATAGAAAATGAAAGTATTTTCTAAGAAAACTAAATTTAATAATAACTGACAAGAGGATGTAAATCAAAAACATCCTCTTTTTTTTTATTCTTATTTCCAGAACTTATAGAAATGATGAACAGGACCATGTCCCTCACCTATTTCATAATCTGCTCCATAAATAATGGCTTCATTAATATAATTTTTGGCATTAATTATAGCCTCATTCAGAGGTAAACCTTTTGCCAGTTGTGCTGCAATTGCTGATGAAAGCGTACATCCTGTTCCATGTGTATTTACAGTTTCTAATCTTTTAGACGTTAGCTTTATAATTTCATCCGTTTCTGCATTATAAAATACATCTGTTAATTCATCTTCTGTTAAATGACCCGCTTTTAACAATACCGAAACACTTCTGTTATTTGATAATGCTTTAGCTAATTCAGGTAATTCTTCCTGTCCTGAAATCTTGCGACCTAATAAAATCTCTGCTTCAGGAATATTGGGAGTTATCACTCTGGCTTCGTAAAGCAATTCTTTTTTCAGGGTTTCTATCGCTTCATCCTGAATTAATTTATGACCTGATGTTGAAACCATTACCGGATCTAAAACTATATTTTCAGACTTAAAATCCTCCAAACACTTTTTAATTACCTGAATCACTTCAGAAGAATGAAGCATCCCAATTTTTATAGCCTTTGCACCTATATCACTTAAAACAGCTCTTATTTGTCCATCTAAGATTGCTAAAGGAATTGGATGAACATCCGTTACTCCTACTGTATTTTGAACCGTTACAGCAGTAATTGCCGAAGCTGCATAACACCCATTTGCAGAGATGGCTTTAATGTCAGCCTGAATTCCTGCTCCCCCTCCGGAATCACTTCCTGCTATGGTTAGTACTGTATTGTATTGCATGGTTTATTATTATTTAAAATGATTAAAGCCTGATGCTGATAACTCTATTATTTTACCTTTATCGGTCCAATTTATTTCAGGATTGCCTTCTGTAATCGTTCCTATTTTAATTAATGGTTTTAGAAATTGCATTTTAAAATCTTTACTAACCCTATCATAATCCTTAGGATCAACTGTCAATAACAACTCGTAATCCTCTCCGCCGCTTGTTGCTTTTTCAATAGCATTCCAATTGTATTTTACCGATTCGTTCCTCAATTCGTCAGAAATTGGAATGCTCTGAATATCAACTTCCGCAGAAACTTTAGAGGCTTTTAATATATGTTTAAGGTCAGATGAGATTCCATCCGAAATATCCATCATGGCGTTTACTCCATTTTCTTTTGCCAGAAAAATTCCTTCTTTAATTTGAGGTTCAGGTTGATGATGTTTATTCAAAAGGTAGTCATGAAAAGTATTTGTTCTAACTCCATCTAATAACAATTGTAATCCTCCTGCTGAATCACCTAAACTACCAGTCACACAAATAACATCTCCTATTTTTGCATCACTTCTTTTTCGTGCTTTACCCTTCGAACATTTACCGATTACAGTAACATTTATTGCCAGATGTTTCAGTGATTTTGTAGTATCCCCACCTAATAAAGCAGTATTGTATTTTTGGGATAATTTATGGTATCCTTCCATAAACCGATCAAGATATTCAACATCTAAATCTTTAGGTATGGCAATAGACAAAAATGAACCGATTGGTGTTCCTCCCATTGCAGCAATATCACTTAAATTGACTGCCAAAGATTTATATCCCAACTGAAAAGGAGATATAGACTGACGTAGAAAATGCACATCTTCCATCAATAAATCTGTGGTTACAATCCAATCCTCATTTTCATTTGCCGGAATAATGGCACAATCATCTCCAATTCCAATAATATCCCCACTTAACAGATCATTAAAATGTGGTTTAAAACGCTCTATAAATCCAAACTCCCCTATTTCTTTTAACTGCATAATTTTATATAAGTATCAAGTAATAATACACTAACCTCATAGATGCCTACGCTTTTACGCTAAATTATTTGTGCATTTAACTGTAATGACTTTTGACTCATATTTATACGGGCCAATCTTCTTTACGATAAGCACTATCCCAAAACATCCACTCCATTTTACATGCATACTGAAAAGCTTCAGTCATTTGATCTTGTAATACAGAATTCTCAGCTACAGTATTGCTAATTTCAAGAGCTTTAGTAACTGCTGCGGCAAATTCTTCACCACCATAGGTATCTATCCAGGTTTGATATCTGTTTTCACTTGTTGTTTGATGCTCTAATATGTAATCTCCTACTTTTTGATATATCCAAAAGCAGGGTAAAACGGCTGCAATAGCCACCTCAACAGGACAACATAAAAGTTGCTGAGATAAAAAGCCAGTATATAATAAACAACTTGGCGAAGGTCCGGAATAATCTACTTTAGGAGCATCTTTCAAATAAAAAGCATGCAAAGCTGATTCCACAGCAATAGTATCAGTAGAAAATCCCAGAAAAGCAGCTCTATGATCACTATTTGAAAGACGTGTGGCTATTCCTGCCAATATTTTACCATATTCAGAAAGGTAAATCGCATCCTGATTTAAATAAAAATAGAATTTTTCCTCAGGTAAAGTGCCATTCATCAATTCATGTAAAAAGGGTAATTCCAGTATTTTATTATATATAGATTCAGATGCTTTCCAAGCTTTTTCTGTCCAACTCATTTTTAATCTTAATCTTTTAGTGGTTGAATGATAACTATTTACTAAAACCTATGAATTACTATCAATTAGATTTAACAATTCTTCCGATGCTAATTTGGGATTCTCAGCGGAACAGATGGCAGAAACAACAGCAATTCCATCAGCTCCGGCATTAAATATATCAATAGCATTTGAAGTATTAATCCCTCCAATGGCAACAGCAGGATGTTTGGATATTTCCATAACCTTTTTCACGCCTTCAATACCAAAGGGCTTAAATGTATCTGTTTTGGTGGGTGTACTAAAAACAGGTGAAATTCCAATATAATCTACATCCAATAAATTAGCTTCTTCTACCTGTTTCATTGTTTCAACCGACAAACCAATAATTTTATCCTTCCCTAATATTTTACGCGCAATATGATAAGGCATATCCGACTGCCCAATATGAACCCCATCCACATCTGCAGCTAATGCCACATCAATACGATCATTTATAATTAACGGAATATTATAGACTTTTAACTTGTCTTTTAATCTGCACGCCAAATCAACAAACTCCCTTGTACTACAATCTTTCTCTCTTAACTGAACCATTGTAACTCCACCTTTTGCAGCTTCTTCCACAATCCATGCAATATCTCTTCCCAATGACAATGGTCTATCTGTTACCAGATATAATTTTAAGTCAAACATACTTCTTTGGTAATATTTTTATCTCAATCATTCCTCAACAATCTGAAATGCAGCAAATTGAGTAAGTGTATAAGCATCAAAATTATATAATGCATCAATAAAGTTTAACTGCATTGTACCAGGACCATTAGAATCTGAAGATGCTTTTTCTCCTGCAATTCCCATAGTTGCCATAGCAGAAACTGAAGCTCTGATATAGTCTTTATCAATAGCTGCATAGGCAGCAACAATTGCAGTAGCAGTACATCCCATACCTGTAACCAAAGGCATCATTTTAGAACCATTCTTCACTTTATAGGTAGTTTTTCCATCTGTAATATAATCCTCTTCACCACTTATAACAACTACTGCATTAGTTTCTTTAGCTAAAAGTTTCGCTGAATTAACCGCTGTATTCGAAGAAGTTGTACTATCTACTCCTTTGGTCTTAACATTATCATTAGCCAAAGCCATTATTTCAGATGCATTACCTCTGATAATTGTAGGTTTACATTCTGCTATTATTGTGGCAGCAACTTTATTACGATATGGTGTTGCTCCCACTCCAACAGGATCAAAAACAATTGGTATACCTTTTTTTATGGCAGCTTTACTCGCCAAAATCATAGCTTCAACCCATTGCGGACTAAGTGTTCCCATATTTATAACCAAAGCAGATGCGATATTTACCATATCTTCAACCTCCTCAATGGCATGAGCCATTACAGGCGAAGCTCCGATAGCCAATAAAGCATTAGCGGTATTATTCATAACTACATAATTGGTAATATTATGTACCAATGGAGATTTTTCACGAATGGCATTCAGATTATGTTTCAACTGATCTCTATCTATCATTTTATTGAATTTAAGTTATAAAAAGTAGTAATGGAGGCTGTTGAAATTATTGAAGCTATGAATAGTTTCCTACAACGGCATTATCCGTATCAGGTTCATAGGGTTTAATCTCAGCACTAATAATATTGGCACCCCCACTATCAATTTAACAAAAGTAATGAGTAATTTTTAAAATAACGGGTATTATTAGATTTTAAATTCTAAATACTGCAAAACTATAAAACAAAACTCCTAATAATTAAGATTCTTTTCTTTTATTCTTGCCTAAGATGAAGTGATACAAGTAAGGTGATAAAATATTTGTTCCTGCATGCCGGGGAGTTCTTCTATCCCATAATGACAAAATAATCTTTCTAATATCCTGATCATTTAAAGCAGATAACCATCGCTCTTCAAAATCTTCTACTTCAGCAATTTCAATAAACCAAGATACTGCATGAAATTGAAAATTCCATTCATCTGAAGAATACACAATGATAAAAGCACAATACACAGGATCATTAGGATCAGAAAAAATAATACCTTGCTTATCCCGAACCATCATAACTTTAAACTTATTATGTCCTTTAATCGGTATCGACATACAAGCTATACCTGATTGAATGATTATTTCAGGGACTTTTTCACTTTTAGTAATGAGTTTATAAAGCTTATTCTTTGCTAAATTTAATGGTTTGTAAAGTAATTTGGCAACGCTATGCGCCAGTTCGTCTGCAGTCCTTTCTTTTTCTATATCCAAAATGGGACAGTTTTTTATTAATTTAAAAAATCGCTTGTGTGTAACTTCATCTCGTTCTATTAATATTTCACGTAATTCTTCTTCTAACAATCGGTCTGTCTGTTTAATTCCGGTAACTCTTTCAATAACATGAAGTAATGCATATTCTCTTTTAATTCTTCCCCTAACATAAATAAGATACCAAAGTAGTCCGGCAACAACAAATAGAGCTACAACCAATAACGAATCTGCCCCCATATCAAATAAAAGAAAAGAATAACTTAATATACCAATGATCTGAATCCATGGATATAGTGGAGATTTAAAGGATGGTTTGTAATGTTTTATATTGCCTTCGCGCATAAATATCAAAGCTATATTTGCAATAATGAATAGCAATAATACCAGTGATGAAGCTGTTTTAACAAAGGTTTTAAGATCAAGTAGTAAGATAGATCCGGACATCAACAATCCTGTTACTAAAATTGAAATCCACGGCGTTTGAAAACGAGACGAAACACGACCAAATCCCTTAGGAATTAAATCTTCCTTACTCATTGCTAATGGATTTCTGGATGCAGATAATAAACCGGCATTACCTGTGGAAATAAATGCTAACAGACCAGCGATAGTCATAAGGATAAGTCCAAACTGTCCCATAATTTTTTCACCTCCTAAGGATATTGGAGTGAGTGATTTTACGAGTTGTTCCGGAGGAATTACTGTAACTGTAATAAAAACAACCAATACATATAAAACAGATACAATTCCCCATGAATAAAACATACCTAAGGGTAAATTTCTACGGGGATTTTTGACTTCTCCGGCAATGGAAGCAATTTTTGTGGTTCCTGAAAAAGAAATAAAGATTAAACCAGCCGTACTAAAGACAGCATTTATACCATGAGGAGCAAACGGAACCATAAGACTATAATCTGCATGATAAAAGCCATCAACCACATAAATAATTAGTGATAGAATTAAAATAACAACAATGCCTGTTTGCAACCTGCCTGCAAACTTTACTCCTATCAAATTAATCACAGTAAAAAACAAACATACACCTACAGCGAACATTTTTATTTGCCAATCAGAAACATCCGGATTTAATATTATAATAAAGATTCCAACTGCCAATAAAGAGAATGCTGACTTAAATGCTAACGAAAACCAACCTATAACGCCGGCCAATGTACCCATCATTGGCCCCATACTTCTGTCTGTGAAAAAAAATATCCCGCCGGTCTTAGGCATTGCAGTAACTAGTTCAGCTTTGGTAAAAATGGTAGGAATAATCATTAAACTACCTATAAAATAAGATAGTATCATTGAAGCGCCTGTTTGCTCATAGGCAAAAGAGGGCAAAACAAAAAGACCGGAACTAATCATCACGCCAGATGAAATACTAATAACATCTACCAGTCCAAGAGCCTTTTTGAGTTTTGCACACATACCACAAGCATCCTTTTACATAAAGTAAAAGATACTTATATAAATATTGAAAATCAATTCAGAATATTTGAAATATAGTAGCTAATATCAAACCTTTAAAAAATTACAGAACCGGTCAAACACCTCATTAAAAGCAATATTTACATCATCAGATATGATCTTTTTGCTGGAGAATGGAGTTTCATGCGAATAAGGAAAAGAAAAATCCATCGTGTCCACCTTTATATTAATATCCCTATACGCACCATTCAATGTATTGATAATTTCGAATGCCGGTATCACTGTATCTTTTTTTAAACCAATAGCATAAATCTGACGCTCAAACTGTTTCAATAAGGACTCTCTATACTCTCGTAATCGTTTAAATTCAAGCATCGCACTAAACACTTTACCTTCAATATGATTGCCATTCATATAATGATTTAAGTAACTGTCTTTTGCTAAAAAGGCTTCAAAATGTTCAACTAAATAGGAATACAAAGCCACATTGGCCTCACTATCTAAAATGAACTTTGATACAGCTGAAAGACGATTAAAAACGGGACCACTACAAAAAAGACATAACTTACTATTTGAGAAATAATTTTTATGGTTAGTTAATAATAATATCTCTCCCAGAAAACCACCAATAGAATAGGCAAAAATATCAAACTCAAAATCAGGTTCAATCCATTCATTTTCGCCTCTTTTTATGCTTTCAATTAATTGTATAACATCATAATAAGTTTGTAAACCTGACCATATAAAACGCTGAGGTAATGATTGCATGCGAACACTAATTGCTGCATTTGATAAGGTAGAGTTAATAATATTCGGAAATTGCTGTTTTCTTTTATTACTCAACTCAAACATTTTGCGTTTTTCACTCCAGCTTTGTGGTGCTCTTTGCATATGAAAAGCTATAGGAAACAGGACAACTCCGCAATTTAACCGATCAGCAATGGCTGCTGCCCAAGGTAAATATTTATCCCAGCTCTTTTCGTTAAAACCATGAAACAGGAAAACCACTTTCTTCAATTTATGCTCTCCTTTGGGTGCTAAAATTTGATAATGGAAAGAGACATTCTCGCTAACTTCATTGTCCTTCACATTTACTTCATGATTGAAATCATCGACATTTTTCTGGCCATTATAATATGCTGTAAAACTACGGGAATGTTTCTGACAATACCGATTTTCATCTCCTGGCAACACAAAGGTAGATTGCGAAGTAAATGCATAATGCATAATTCTAAAGTTATCAACCTCAACAATCTCTTCACTCTGGTTTACAGCACTCTTAAGCGTTTGAAATAATTCATCGTATAACATAAATAATCCAGTTATTATATTAAAACTAAACAAGTAATAACAGACTATTTTTTATTTTCGATTAAGCTGAATGCTTATTTTAAATTTGCAGTACCACAAATGTATGTCATATTCATGAAAATGGAAACTAATTTTAGTTAAGATATCCTTAAACCATAACTATTTTATGAATAGATCAGTTTCATTTGATTTAAAATGTAAATCCATTTGTGGGAAGGGAATAGTGACATTATGCTGATTAAATTTCCTGTTTATAATCTTTCGAATATCACTCTTTACTTTATTAATCCTGAAAATATTATTGCTAAAAAACAGCACTTGAAAATCTAATGATGAATTTCCAAATCCAATTAATCTGGCTTCAATAAGATTACGATCTGAAATTTCAGGATGCTCAAAAGCGCTCTCCTCAAGCAGTTTTATTACTTTATCTACATCACTACCATAAGCTACTCCAACATTTATTTTAAACCTTGTTCTTTTGGATTGATGACTCCAGTTAATTACTTTATTGGTTGTAATTAATGAATTTGGAATAATAATAGAAATATCATCCGTATTTAATCCTTTTGAAGTTCTTAATCCTATGGATTGAATTTTAACTATATCGCCATCTATTTCAAGAATGTCATCTACCCTGATAGATCTTTCTGAAAGTAAAATAATTCCTGAAATAACATCATTAAACGTTTGCTGTAAACCTAAACCAACACCAACTAAAAGTGCTGCCGATCCTGCAATTAAAACAGTTACTTTAATTCCAATAGTCTCAAGAATTAGCCCAATAGCTATGACCCATATTACATAGGTTATTATTTGATATAATGCATGTGTATTTCCTGTATCGAGCCTTCTATTTTTGTATTTACGAAAAAGGGCTTTCTTAATGATAAACAATAATCCCTTGGTTATAATAACAATTAAAAGTATAGCTACTAAGGTATAAACTCTGATTTTATAGTCTGCAATACTTAACAATTCAAATTCTAATATTTTAGTTATTGACCCCATACTTTTAAGGATATAGTTTAATAAATCATCATTTTTTAATCTTATACTAGAGATTAATCTTCATTCAAAAATAATTAATGATATCTCTATTTCAAATATAATATGGTATGATAATCATAAACTCGTGAAATAAAATAGCTAAATTTTAACAAAGGTTATGCTAAAACATCTTTACCTACAACTGAAATTATAGATTTTCAATAAACTATTTTATTATACGATATGAACATTTATTACCTATAGTTGGTTTCTGTTGAAGATAATACGAAAAGTATCTATCTAGAAAAGAAATACGTAAATTTGAACCATAATAAAAAGCAATAGATGAACATATTAATAGTTTCTATTACATCTTTAATATTAAATATATTTCTGGGAAAGTTGAGGACCAATTATAAAAAGATGACTATAATGTGGTGGGTACTTATTCACGCTTCAATTCCTGTTATTATTCCACTACGCATTTGGTTGGACACTCCCAAAATATGGATTCCCTTTTATATTGCAGTTGCAGTTTTAGGCCAATTTATTGGTTCGAGATTTTTATCAGTCAATACACAAGTCGAACTAAAAGATAAACAAGAAGAAAAACTTTACTTGTAAAGAGTTAAAATGAGGAAATGTAATGGAATTCATAATTTAAGTATTAAACTACTATTATGAATTCTTTTTTCAAATGGTCATTAAACTATAAGCAAACCATAAAACGGGTGCTTGTCCATGTAAATCCCCAATACTTTTAGGGCGTGTCAGGTAATAATTGATATCCTTACTTTGACCAGTACCTACACATACGTCGCTAACTTTCCCTTCTTTACTTATATATTTAGTCAAAGCATTCCAGGCTTGTAAATATGCATTTTTGTAAATTTCTTCCTTGAGCAGTCCTTTTTTCACACCAACGGTAAAAGCAAAACCAAACATAGCTGTTGCAGAAGTTTCTTTAAAGGAGTCTTTATGATCAATCAATTGATGCCACATTCCATCCTCATCCTGATTCATCAGCAGTGTTTTCATCATTTTTTGATAGCCATTCAATATATTCTTGTAATGAAGATTACTTTCCGGAAGTTCAGACAATAATTCAGCTAAACCAGCAGCTACCCATCCATTACCTCGTCCCCAAAAGAAAGGCGCATTAACACCGTGATAAAACAGACCATTGGGTTGTTGAAGTTTTTGAATATAAGCATCAATTTCTAATGCTGCTCTTTCCAAATAAATCATTTTTCCAGTGGCACGATAAGCCTGAACTTGCAAACTACTAATCATATAAACATCATCTATCCAATATCTGGTGTGTGATGATAATCCATCCGGCAATGACGATTTCCATTGTCCATCTGCCAGTTCTATTCCCTGATGATAGTATTTCTGTTTTTTATTATAAATAAAGAGTTCTAATGGTAGTATTCCGTACACATTTGCATCTACATGATTGGCCGTATTTAGAATGCTATCCTCAATGACTCTATCATATCGTACCATAAGTTTATTTATCAGTACTGTATCATTTAGAAGTCCAGATAGCTTAAAAGCTCCATATCCGGCACAAGCTTCGGCATAATGCACAGCATAAACATCTTCGGTATCATACATCATTAATTCTGAGCGAGAAAGCAAATCTTTGATTAATAACCGACCTATTTCTTCTGGTGTTTTATAATATGAAGAAGTATCTGATGTACGATACTCTACACATGAGTTAAATATAATGATTGCTATTAATAATATGATTTGATTTTTCATACCTATACACTATCAACCGACTAAAGTCTGGATATTAAAAATTATCTTCTGTAACGCCCATAAACAGGGCGTTCGTTTTTTAATTAAAAATCAGACCCCA
>NZ_JAPDPJ010000229.1 GCF_026013605.1 Plebeiibacterium sediminum | reverse complement strand
TCTCCTGCAGAACCCGTAAAGAAGTATGGATTATCTTTACTCCAAACGAAATTTCGTGTATTCTGGTAAATAGGATCATTAACATCAACATCGCCAAGATAAGCCATAGCTAACAGGCTAGGTACATTAGCATCATCCATCAAATACTGATTTCCAAAACCATCAACCTCATAAGCATAAATAGTTCCGTATTTAGGATGATTGTAGGTTGCATATTTCTGTAATGCGCCTTCTACTTCATTTGCCAAATCAATACATTGCTGAGCTGTTGCCTCATCTTTATTTACCGCAGTTAATATTTCTGCAGCTTTACGTAAAGAAGTAACCGCAAAGAAGTTTGATGGAATTAAAAATTGTAAAGTTGTTGCATCATCTGACGGTCTGAAACATGAAACAATTAAACCAACTGGATTAACCGGATTTCCCAATCCATTGTTATTCATAGTATCTAACTGGCGTTCTGTATTACGCTGAAACTTATATGGTCCGTTATTTTCCTTTCGCTGCTGCTCTTTAAAAGTTTTAAGAATATTTTCCATTGCTTTTAACCATTCCTCATCAAAAATAGAGGCATCCCCAGTTACTTTCCAATACTCATAAGCCAATCGAAGCGGATAACATAATGAATCAATTTCATACTTACGTTCGTGAAGTGCTAATTTCATATCTGTTTTATCACTCATCCATTGATGATCAGGATTTGGATCATGAGGATCTAAGAATGCATTGGCATAGGGATCAATGTTAATACACATCATTTGTCGACGAATTACACCAGCCAACATACTCTTTAAAGCCTCATCATTATTGGCAAATTGAATATAAGGCCA
>NZ_JAPDPJ010000228.1 GCF_026013605.1 Plebeiibacterium sediminum | reverse complement strand
TACCCTTTCAGGGCATTTAATTAATTGATTAAATATTTACCTAAAGTCCTGAAGGGACGTAATCAAATAGCGTAGGGTGCAAGCCCTATGTGTTTAATGGAATATGAAATGTTAATTCTTCCCTATATGATAATTAATCCCATAAATATTCTTCATCGTATTCAACATGATATTCATTCAGAATGGAAGAGTATTCATTTTGAAAGGATTCTGATTTGTGGTGCAAATGTTGATTTGTAATATATTGAATGATTCTATTAATATCTGAGGGTGTAACTGAAAAGGCACCATAACCATTCTGCCAATAAAAGTTAACGTAATTATCTCCTTTAGTTTTTATCCACATAGAAGAATGGGATTTTAGTACTTCCATTAGTTTTATAAGTGTTATTTTTTTAGAAAGTTGGCAAAGTATATGAATATGATCATTATAACCACCAACTTTAATAACCTTACAATTAAGGTTATTGCATATTCCACCAAGGTAATCATGTAGTTCTTTTTCGATATTTGAGTCAATAAATGGCTCTCTATGTTTTGTACTAAAAACAATGTGTATATAATTTTGCACAAGAGATTGTCCCATAGTTTAATAATATTTTATCCTAAAGAATTGGTTAATTAGTAATTCAAGATTAAATGTATGTTTAAATAAGGATATTTTGAAATATAATAATCAAATATTTTGGGCAATAAGTGGGTTAAAATGCATTTAGCAAAGGGCGTACACCCTTCGCTTTTAGATAATACCCTTTCAGGGCATTTAATTAATTGATTAAATATTTACCTAAAGTCCTGAAGGGACGTAATCAAATAGCGTAGGGTGCAAG
>NZ_JAPDPJ010000227.1 GCF_026013605.1 Plebeiibacterium sediminum | reverse complement strand
ATAAAGATATCCAGTCCACCAACACCTACATGACCATTGGAAGCAAAATATAAACGACCACTCTGATGAATAAAAGGAAACATTTCATCTCCTTCAGTATTGATATCTTTACCCAAATTTACTGGGGTACTCCAGGAGTCACCCTCTTTATCCACATAATAAATATCTGTTCCACCAATACTTCCAGGCATATTCGATGTAAAATAAAGTCGATTGCCATCTGAAGATAAACAAGCATGTCCACAAGAGTAGGCGTTACTGTTGAACGGAAGTTCTTCCGGCTTCGACCATGATCCATCAGCCTGTTTTTCTGATTTTAAGATAATCAGGTTATTATAACCCTTCTTCTTTTTAAAGTTTGCATCAATGAAATCGTTGTTGATATTTCGGGTGATATACAGTTCATTTCCGTCCTTACTGAAACACACAGGACCATCGTGAAACATGCTGCGCATCTCTGTTGAAAACAACTTAGGATTAGAAAACAAACCCTCCTTTTCTGAAGTTTTTAAAACATTCAAATAGGGAGCTTCTTTCCAAGCATACTCTCTTTTAATAATATAATCTAAATCTCGTGCAGACACAAAATAGATATCTCCATTATAGGCTACCGGTCCAAAATCTGATTGTTCAGAGTTAAAATCTACTTCATCAATTAAATATCTTTCTTCAGCTAAAATCTTTTCAATCTTAGGTAAAGAATTCAATAATTCTGTAGCTCTTCCGTCTTCAGGATTTCGTTCCTTATACATGGCTATTACACGGTCGGCCTCTGCATATTTACCATTATATTTTAATGATTGTGCATACATAAACAGCTGGTCGTTGCTTAAATGATCCATTGCAACTGAAGCGAAAGTATTTTCACTTTTTACCGTTTCACTTACTTTTAAATAGGCCACAGCCAGTTGTC
>NZ_JAPDPJ010000226.1 GCF_026013605.1 Plebeiibacterium sediminum | reverse complement strand
GACAACTGGCTGTGGCCTATTTAAAAGTAAGTGAAACGGTAAAAAGTGAAAATACTTTCGCTTCAGTTGCAATGGATCATTTAAGCAACGACCAGTTGTTTATGTATGCACAATCATTAAAATATAATGGTAAATATGCAGAGGCCGATCGTGTAATAGCCATGTATAAGGAACGAAATCCTGAAGATGGAAGAGCTACAGAATTATTGAATTCTTTACCTAAGATTGAAAAGATTTTAGCAGAAGAAAGATATTTAATTGATGAAGTGGATTTTAATTCTGAACAATCAGATTTTGGACCAGTAGCTTACAATGGAGATATCTATTTTGTGTCTGCACGAGATTTGGATTATATCATTAAAAGAGAATATGCATGGAAAGAAGCTCCCTATTTGAATGTTTTAAAAACGTCGGAAAAGGAAGGTTTGTTTTCTAATCCTAAGTTGTTTTCAACGGAGATGCGCAGCATGTTTCACGATGGTCCTGTGTGTTTCAGTAAGGACGGAAAAGAACTGTATATCACCCGAAATATCAACAACGATTTTATTGATGCAAACTTTAAAAAGAAGAAGGGTTATAATAACCTGATTATCTTAAAATCAGAAAAACAAGCTGATGGATCATGGTCGAAACCGGAAGAACTTCCATTCAACAGTAAAGCCTACTCATGCGGACACGCTTGCTTATCTTCAGATGGTAATCGACTTTATTTTACATCGAATATGCCGGGAAGTATTGGTGGAACAGATATTTATTATGTGGATAAAGAGGGTGACTCCTGGAGTATACCAGTAAATTTGGGTAAAGATATCAATACCGAAGGAGATGAAATGTTTCCTTTTATTCATCAGAGTGGTCGTTTATATTTTGCTTCCAATGGTCATGTAGGTGTTGGTGGACTGGATATCTTTAT
>NZ_JAPDPJ010000225.1 GCF_026013605.1 Plebeiibacterium sediminum | reverse complement strand
ATGCTCGAGTGGTGGAATTGGTAGACACGCAAGACTTAAAATCTTGTGTCCATTAGGACGTGCGGGTTCAAGTCCCGCCTCGAGTACCAAGTAAAGGTCTCTTCTTGAAAAAGAAGAGACCTTTTTTATTTTATGATATTTTTACTTACTCCAAGTAGTCTGGCTTAAAGTGTATCAGAACCATATATAACCACCAAGGCCCAAACGTTACATCTTTTCTGTTGATTTACAGCTTGCATCGTGTATTGACATCATTTCCACCTATCAGGGAGCTGTTATATGGCAAAGAGCAAAGTGCATAGGGCATAGGGTAAAGGGAAAAGAGTAGAGCGTAGTGCAATGAGTGATTTATATATGTTAATCCCTAAGAGTTACTGTTTGATTGGCAAATGTTATTTATTCGGGTAATTATATCGTGCTGAAAGCACAGTTCAATTTAGCCTAAGGCAACGCCTTGGGTATTCATATAAAGTTAATTATCGTCCTGTAGGGACAGCTCAAAATAAATTTGAAACATTCCAAAGTCCGGTATCTAATAGTATAATCAGTTTGGGTTATTCGTATATTGTTTTTTATAATAAAACCACCAAGGCCCCAAGACTCAGAGATCTTAAATCACAAGATTGCATCCTGTATTATAATGAATAATAAAATAACCCAATAGTTCGCAAATCACTTACGTTCAGCGAAGCGTCTCGCTTCGTTGTTTTATTCAGGCCTCTGGCCTTTATCAATTTCTATCGTAACTTATGATAATACTCTAATCCAGAGTATATTCTTTAAAATAAACTCTACTTTCATAATAAAAATAAGGTTGCTATTTGACCTATGAAAAATATCTGCATGATTTTTGCTAAGGCCAGAGGCCTTTTCTTATACGACATAGCGAGACGCTATGCCGAACTTATAGTTTGTACAAGGATTTATAAT
>NZ_JAPDPJ010000224.1 GCF_026013605.1 Plebeiibacterium sediminum | reverse complement strand
CCGGGCTTAAATGTATACTTATGAAATGCACATCGTAATGTTGATGTCACTTCGGCATTAATATCATATTTATCAAGATACACCTGATAATATCCAGGCGCTGCAGACTCTTTTTCGTGAGTATAAGCTGAGCTATAGTTTGATGGATTTACGTGACCAGAAACTCCAATAAAAGGCGCGTAACAAAGATTCCAATGACCTTTACTTGTGTGGGCAAATGCGTAAATCACCGTATCCTCATACTGATAACCGGAACCACTACGCCATTGCGTTACAGGAGTTACCTGTACCATTGAGTTTGGTAATGTTGCTCCGGGATAAACCTCGGCTCCCCATGCCCGGCGTGTAGGCTGAAAACCTAAATCAGTACTATCCCACAAAGTTGTTGTTCCAATATACGGATTAACATAATCAGTTAGATGCTGATTGACTAATGGTTTTGAACAGCTAACCAAACCAATGATTAATCCTATAAAAACTATTTTAATTATTTTTTTACCCATATTTTCTACCTACTCTATAAAAAAACAAATGATCAGATTATAATATTAATAATCTAATCATTGTCATTCTAATATTACCAAACTAACTCAAATACTATAAACTATTCAATAGCTCTACTTTTCCTTCATTTACTAATTTTATAATTAACTCTCCAAACAATGTATTTTGCCATGCAAACCACTCACGGGTAAAATTGGTAGCATCATCCTTATGAAACGATTCATGCATAAATCCTGTACCTGCGTCTGTATCCATCAGCATTTTTATACATGTCTTTATCTCTTCGTCATCTTGACTGGTAAAAGCTTTCATCATAATACTCATGGGCCAAACCATATCATATCCAATGTGTGGTCCACCGATACCTTCTCCTGCAGAACCCGTAAAGAAGTATGGATTATCTTTACTCCAAACGAAATTTCGTGTATTCTGGTAAATAGGATCATT
>NZ_JAPDPJ010000223.1 GCF_026013605.1 Plebeiibacterium sediminum | reverse complement strand
ACTTAAAGGGGTCAACATCCGCCGGAATGTCATGCGGAAAACATCACATGAACCGGCTTCGGGAAAGGGGGTCAACATGATCAAGAATATCCAACTTGCTTGTGCGTATTTTTTTCCTCTTTTTTTCCCTTCAAAAAGATATTTCTCCGGTCGATAATGTTTATAGTAAAAGCGAAGTTGTTCCAGTAATTCATCAAATATAGGTATCTCTCTTACCTTTTGTCCTTTTCCACTGACCCGTATTACCCCTCGGGATGAGTCTATATTAGAAGGTTTTAGATTTAAAACTTCATCGCGTCTCATGCCGGTAGCATAGGTTAACATTAATATTGTTCTATGCTTTAAATTGGATAAAACATGTACTAAACCTGTGACTTCTTTTTGTGACAATACTACTGGTAGTTTTCTTTTCATCCGAGGGCGCTTAATGCGTATGGACTCCCATGGATTGCCTAAAATATCTACCTGTAAAATCTTCCAGGCACTGATCATTTGATTTACATTCACTGGAGATAGTTTTTGTTCTTCCAGTATATAATAACAATAGTCTTTTACCTGGGAACGGGTTATTTGATCTGGAGTAATTTTGTAATGTTCAGAGATCCGGCGTATAAACCCAGTGTACGTTTTAATGGTACGTTCGCTATAGTTGCGCAAACGCATTTCTTGCTCGTATTGAGCTAATAAACTTTTTTTTCAATACCTAATATTTTTATTTATACTACTATAAGTTACGAATTCCCAGTTAGCTCCGAAAGGAGCTTTCGTTCAACGTTTAAATAAGCCCAGTGCGCTTAAATTGCTCATATTTTTCATTTTTGCATATTCGTTTCTAAATATAGAAAAACTTTCAAAACGCAGCCCGCAAGCATTGGGTTTATTTGTTGTTGAACTAAACCTCCTACGTCGGTAGACAAGGAGGTTTAGACGGTAAATTACCGCATCTTTGTATTGTAATTTTAATAAACTGATTAAAGATG
>NZ_JAPDPJ010000222.1 GCF_026013605.1 Plebeiibacterium sediminum | reverse complement strand
TCCGGAATAATAACAGTTCCTGCATGCACGCTATTGCTTACCCGGTTTGTATCGTCCATAGCGGCAAAAGCGATATAGCAATGTACTACTGTTCCTGCAGGAGCATCTGGCAGATACATACTGGCTGTACCATCAGAACGAACATTTTGACCAATGGTATATTCAGGATAATAGCCTTCAGCAATAGCTACAAGAATTACTCCATTGTCTTTAAACATTTCATCACTTGATGCATTGTACCTCCAGGTAAAAACAACTTCTTCACCATTAGCTTCTACTTTTGGTCTGTTTGTTCCTTTTAATGATCCTACGGCTAACACCAAATTATTCAGGTTCACCTTATAATCAGGATATTCGCCTTCGATGGTGTATTTCATTAACTCGGACATAGCTGCATTCTGCGGCGACTTTAGGCTGTCCTGATTTTTGAACCCTAATTGTATCACCGGATACAGTGGTTGTAAAAACTTGGTAGCAAGTCTGAATTTAGCTCTGTGTGCCAATTGTTTTTTACTGGCTTTGTGATTACTAAAATCGGGTAGCGATTTCATAACAGAGATGCCTTTCCATTGACTACCTACTGTGCTACCTACTTTTCCTGTGAATCTTCCGTTGATTCCTTTTATATATGTTCCCATGACTTTTAGTTTTTGTAAGCCCTGCTATCGCTGATCAGGTAATATCAGAGCCCGGGTTAAACATGTATCGGCCGACTTTAGATCCAAGAGCAAAGGGCTTAGTGCAAAGTGTTTAATGCAAATAGCGCTTTGATCTCAGCTTGTAGTACTAAAGTATATTGAAATATTCATCGAAAAAATAACAGTAATTTTACTGTTACTTTTTGTGGTTGTAAGTGGTTGTGATATAGTGATATATGATTTTGGGTGTCTGGAATTTTGATTTGATTTACCCCCCATAATGCCTCAGAATTCCATTTTTTGCTAAAAATGGGGGTTTTGGATTCCACTTTTGGCCAAAAACGATGGTTT
>NZ_JAPDPJ010000221.1 GCF_026013605.1 Plebeiibacterium sediminum | reverse complement strand
TTAATGAGGTGTTGGCATTGTTCGGACATAAATTAACTCCAGTTGAAACAAAATTAGTAGATAATGAATAGAAAAGGGAAAGTGTTTTATAAGCAATATTTTGCAGGAATTATTGAAGAGACCGAGAAGGGGTATCGCTTTGCTTATGATGAAGAATACTTAAACAAAGAAGAAAAATGGCCAATCAGCAAGACTCTGCCTATTTCTGAACACCCATACTCATCTAATATAATGTTTCCTTTTTTTGATGGTCTGATACCGGAAGGTTGGTTGTTAGATATAGCTGTAGATAATTGGAAGTTAAAGGCTAATGACCGAATGGGCTTACTCTTAGCTTGTTGTAAAGATTGCATTGGAGCAGTTTCTGTTCTTCCATTTAACGCAAATGATCATGAATAACAAATGTTTATATTGCTATCACCCATTAGGTGAAGGAGATAAAGACTTTCATTCAAAATGTTCAAAAAAGATATTTGGAACTACGGAAGCTCCTGTATTGGATTATTCTTTGGACCAGATGCATGAACTGGCAAAAAAGGTAGTCCAAAGCCATGTTACCGTTCCAGGTGTTCAAGCTAAGTTATCTTTTCATTTTGAGCCTCAAAGAGGGCAAGAGAACCGATTGACTTTGGTTGGCGTTTGGGGAAATTATATATTGAAACCACCTACTCTGCAATTTGATCATTTGCCTGAGAACGAGGATTTGACGATGCATTTGGCCAAGTTGTTTAAGATAAATGTTGTACCACACTCACTAATCAGGCTGAAATCAGGGGAACTGGCTTATATTACCAAAAGAATAGATCGAATTGGGGATCGGAAACTAGCGATGGAAGATTTGTGCCAATTAAGTGAACGCCTGACAGAGGATAAGTATAAAGGTTCCATGGAACAAGTTGGTAAAGTGATTATGCAATATTCATCCAACCCATTATTTGATGCTCAAGTATTTTTTGAAGTAGCTTTGTTTTCATTCCTAACTGGAAATGCAGATATGCACTTGAAGAACTTTTCGATGATTGA
>NZ_JAPDPJ010000220.1 GCF_026013605.1 Plebeiibacterium sediminum | reverse complement strand
ATATTGTGGGAGAGTAGGTCGCCGCTGATTTTAAAGAAAGAGCAATTGAACAAGTTTCAGTTGCTCTTTTTGCGTTTATACACTTTATGTTGAAATCACTAAGTTAAAAATGAAAAGGGATCTGAGAAACCGATCGCATTTCTTAATTTGCTTATGTAATTCAGTCTCTTTTTCTTTTAATAGAGGAATCATGCCAAAAGCTATGATTAAGAAGTTGCAGGATATGGATAAACATTAAATACTGCAATGATAATTTATAAGCAACATCAAAGTAAGCTTAATACAACCTAATAAATAATGAAACTATAATATATTGTGATATGCTACAACTCATATGGGGATTACTAAATATTGGACTTATCATTTACTTTCTATGGATTAGCTTCCGAGCAGTAAAATTAGTTAAAGAAAGATTTGGATTATTCGCAGCTATTGTATTTGTCTTAGGACTTTTGGCTTTTGCTAATACATCAAAAGATGGAAGTACTAAAATGCAAGAGTGGACTTCTACATCTAACAATATTAATGATTGTAATGAAACATTTTTTGTGAATGCAGAGTTAGAAGAGAATTTGGTATCCACTAAGCTATTATCTATACACGCTGGAAACAAGAAGCAAGGAAACGATAATGTTGCGTTAAGTGCTAATACTTTAATAAATGGTTTTACCAGTGGAATAAATTGGGAAGTTATTTCAATAGCAATGAATGAGACCACAGATAATAATCAATTAGATTACATGGTTATTGGCGTTGTGAATTGGAAATTATTAGGTATTACAATTTACAAGCAACCCAAAACATTTAAAGGGGTTGTATCCATCGAAAAAGTTAATCGCTAAAAAACTACCCCTGGCTATGTTTAAAAATATGCTTATCAGCCAGGGGCATGTCTTGTACAGGGAATAGAGATGCATAGCATAACTTAGGGGTTAACGCAAAAAATGCGTATCGTCTTACTTTCATATTTCTTTGGAACTGCTATCTTTACCAAGACACAGAGTTAAGCTTGTAATGATTAAATTTACAAGGATATGAAAAAAGAAAGAAGACAATTTGATAAAGCC
>NZ_JAPDPJ010000021.1 GCF_026013605.1 Plebeiibacterium sediminum | reverse complement strand
TTTTTGAGAGAAGTGGGTGCAGCCTAGCCTTTTTTTGCTTCTGTTTTTTGTGGCATGACAAAAAATGAAGTCAGGTCTGGGCGAAGCACCAGTTGACAAGTATAATTAGGACAGCTCTGATTAAAAATGAGTACAGAGGGGCTGAGGCACTGAGTTTTTTATTTTTTAATGATATACATTAAATCTGAAAGGATATACTTCTGTGAACTCTTTGTAATTTTAAGTATAGATTCAAATTAATAAGTAACTATCATCTGTTTTTATAAGCTTCTATAGCATTCTTAACAGATCCATGTTTTAGAAGCAGTTCTTTTGATTTTTCGTAGGAAAGATGAGTTTCTTCCATAATCATCCGTGAACCTCTGTCTACCAGTTTTTTGTTGGTAAGTTGCATATTGATCATTTTGTTGCCTTTAATGCGACCCAACTTAATCATGATTGTGGTAGTAATCATATTCAAAACCATTTTTTGAGCAGTTCCCGACTTTAACCGAGTGCTTCCGGTAATAAACTCAGGTCCTACAATTACTTCGATAGGAAATTCTGTTACTTCGGCAATTTTACTTTGAGGATTACATGTGATACACCCAGTCAGTAAACCGTGTTCCCGTGCGTGTTTAATACCCCCAATTACATAAGGAGTGGTTCCCGATGCAGCAATTCCAATTACAGTATCGTTGCTATTGATATTATATTTTAATAGTTCATCCCAGGCTTTGTCAGGATTATCTTCTGCAGCTTCCACAGCTTTTCTTAATGCAACATCACCACCTGCGATTAGTCCAATAACCATATTATCCGGAACCCCAAATGTTGGTGGAACCTCAGATGCATCAAGAACACCTAGTCTGCCACTAGTTCCAGCTCCTAAATAAAAGATACGTCCTCCTTTTTGCATTCTTATTACAATTCTTTCAACTAATTCTTCTATCTGAGGAATAGCTTTTTGCACAGCAATATGAACTTTAGCATCCTCATTATTAATATTGGACAATAGTTCATGTACAGACATTTCTTCTAAATGATCAAACTGACTGGCTGATTCTGTAATACTTTTATTGTTAATAGATTCTTTCATCTCGTAGTAATTCTTTCCCAAAGAAAACAACAAAGCTGGAAAAATTAAAAGTTTGATGCTTTTTATTCCCCAGCTTCTCAATATTATTGTGTTTTCTTATAACAATTCTCTTCTGCTAAAAAAGAAATTACATTCCCGTTCGGCGCTTTCGTCGCTATCAGATCCATGGATTGCATTATGAGCTTTATCGGTAGCAAACATTTTTCTAATGGTACCTTCTTTAGCTTCGGTAGGATCAGTAGCTCCAATTAAAAATCTGAAATCTTCAACAGCATTTTCTTTTTCAAGAATAGCTGCAGTAATAGGACCAGACGACATAAAGTCTGTAAGTTCATCGAAAAAAGGTTTTCCTTTGTGTTCCACATAAAAATCTTCAGCTTCATGTTTATCAAGCTTTAAGGTTTTTATAGCACAAAAGCGGAATCCTGATTCTTCGATTTTTGCTAGTATGGCACCTAAATTTCTTTTCTTTACCGCAAAAGGTTTAATGATTGTTAGTGTTTTATTTCCTGCCATAATTATCTTGTTTAAATAATTCAATTTTGAAGTATTTAATATTAGGAATATTTTCTCTTAAGTCAAAATTCAGTTTTCTTTATTTAACTATATTTGATGATTAAAAAATTAAAAATGATTGATAGTAAAATTCTAGATAAACTAAAGGCTGAAGTATCCAATATTGAAAATATAGTTATTATCCCGCATTTAAATCCGGATGGCGATGCAATGGGCTCTTCTTTGGGATTAAAAAATGTGTTGATGAAGATGGGGAAAGAGGCTCAGGTAGTTACTCCGTCTGGTTTTCCTAAATTTTTAAGCTGGATGAAGGGTGCTGATGATGTGATTATTTTTGAGGAGGATAAAAAGAAAGCGGAAGACAGAATTAAAGAGGCAAACGCATTGATATTTGTTGATTTTAATAGTCTTAAACGAATAAGTGATTTAAGTACTGCAGTTTCAGAATCAACAGCTCTTAAAGTTATGATAGATCACCATCCATACCCGGAAGAGATTGCAGATATTATGATTTCTGTACCTCAATCATCTTCAACTTGTGAATTGGTTTATCAGGTTATAGGTAAATGTGGATGGGAAGAATTTGTGAACAGTGATGCTGCTGAATGTTTTTATACGGGTATTATGACGGATACGGGTTCGTTAAGCTATAACTCATCAAATCCGGATACCTATAGAATTGTAGCTAACTTGTTGGAAAAGAATATTGAAAAGGATAAAATACATGAATTGGTATTTCATAGTAACTCTTTTCATAGAATGAAATTACTTGGTCATGTTTTAGGTGAAAAGATGTTTTTATTACCGGAACAGCAAGCGGCATTTTTATGGCTAGATAAACAGGAGTTGGAAGATTTTAGTTTTCAACCTGGAGATACTGAAGGATTTGTAAATTATCCATTGGGCATTGAAGGTATTAATATATCAGCCTTTTTTATGGAGAAAGATGGTAAGATAAAGTGTTCTTTCCGATCACGAGGCGATTTTCCTGTAAATCAATTTTCAGAGTTGAATTTTAATGGAGGGGGTCATCGAAACGCAGCAGGAGGTGAGTCGCAACTAAATATGGAACAGACAATTGAAAAGTTTAAAAGCGAAATAGAAAAGTTTTACAAACAATATAAAGAGGATCGTAACAATGATTAAAACCTATATAACCTTCGGAATATTTCTTTTGCTTATTTCTTCGTGTGCCATACAGAATAAGGATAAGGAGCAAAAAAGAAGACCTACAGCTGAGGATTTGATTTCAATTAACAGAAGAATGGTTTCATTGGATGCTGATGCCATTAAGGTATATGTTGAAGAGAATAATCTTCAGATGAAAGAAACAAAAACAGGCTTGTGGTATCATATCGACAGTGAAGGTGAAGGTGATTTGGCAGTAAAAGGCGATGTGGTTGAGCTTTCATTTGAAATTACACTGTTGGATGGAACAGCTTGCTATTCATCGGATTCATTAGGTAATAAAAGGTTTAAAGTTGGACAGGGTGGTGTAGAGCCAGGTCTGGAAGAGGGTATATTGTTATTAAATAAGGGCGCTAAGGCTACCTTTATTATGCCACCTCACCGGGCTCATGGCTTAGTAGGTGATGATGATAAAATACCGGGGAGAAAAAGTATAATATATAAAGTAGAAGTTGTTGATATTAAAAGAGAATCCTAATCTTAGTAGTTAACCTTTTAAACTAAGGTTTATCATTAAAAAGAGGTACTAAGATTAATAGAAATATAAGATTAAGACTAAAGCTAGATAACTATGAAGAAGATATTTGCTGATTTGCATTGTCATCCAACCATGCATCCTTTTGCTTTTAAGGAAGCAGATAAAGACAGAAAAAACTCATTATGGAGTGACAATAAACCAAAAAAACGTCAGCGCGATAGTGCTTATCCTGAATATTTTCAAACAAGCATGCCGGCTTTGGCCAGAGGAAATGTAAAGCTGGTTGTTGCGGCCTTGTATCCTTTAGAGCAAAGTTGGTTAGATCCTGAGATAATTGGCGAAGGGGATATATCTGATTTTATAGCCAAGTTTTTTATAAGCCATTTACCTGTCAGGTATATTAATATGGTTCAAAGTGATTCCTTTAATTATTTTGAATTCTTGCAAAAGGAATATGAATTTTTATTGCAAGATCATAATAAAACGTACAAGGTAAATGGTGAGGACTGGAAATATGTTTTGGCTAAAGACTCAATGGATATTGAACAGTATGAAAGCGATGAAAATGTAATAATTGTAATTCCTTCTATAGAAGGTGCGCATTCTTTAATTTCTGCCAATGCTGATCAGATTATTCATAATCCTGAAGTGCATGAAACTACTTTAAGTAATATTCAAAAAATAAAAACATCATGGAATCATGTGCCTTTGTATGTTACCATGTCGCACCATTTTTATAATGGAATGCTGGGACAGGCAAGAAGTATTCCTGATGGAGCTGCCTCATTTTTATTGCATCAGCAGGTAGGGTTAAATGAACCCGTTAACCCAAGGGGAGAGGAAGTTATAGATTGTTTACTTGGTATTGGTAAATATAAAGGTAATGGCAAGAGGATTTTGATAGACACCAAACATATGAGTGTTTCTGCCCGATTATGGTATTACCATAAGATAGCCAAATATAATGAAGGCATAGCTGCCAGTAATCGAATTCCGATAATTGCCAGTCACATGGGTTTTGGAGCACATGATACTATTTTAGATTCTATTACGTTACCAGACACAGATAAAAAGAAGTATGAAGAATCTAAGTTCTTTAATCCATGGAGTATCAATTTATCTAAAGAAGAAATTAGAATTATAGTTGAATCAGGTGGTATTATTGGATTAAACTTAGATCAAAGGATATTATCCGGAGCTGAGAGAATCGAAAAGTCTAAAGAGTTTAGCAACCACGATATTAAGAATAACACAAAAAAGGTAGTTCAGTTTTGGACTAAGCAAATAGGGGAGAATATTATTGAAATTGCAAAAGCTGTAGTGGATTCTGATATAAGCGAAACTGAAAAAGCGAAAGTTTGGAACTCGATTTGTTTGGGAACTGATTTTGACGGAATGATTAATCCTGTTGATTCCTTTATAGTTGCCGATGAGTATAAAAATTTAATGGATGCTTTGTTGGTTTATTTCACCGATAATAATGATTTTAAAGCTCTAGCTATGGGACTATCGATTGAAACAATCCTGGAAAAAATAATGTATCAGAATGTTTATGATTTTGTGATACGGAATTATAAGTAATACTACGGTTTATTAGGTATATTAAAAAAATAGCCCGAACTGAATCAAATCAATTCGGGCTTTTCCTTTTTTATTTTGTTGATGATGATGCAAAAAAAGGGAACAAGAGACTTGCTCTTGTTCCTATCTAATTTGATTATTGTACTACATCAAGAATTTTTGTATCAGCAGCAACAGTGTCGCCAACGTTTACAAAAATATCATTTACAGTTCCGGCAAAGTCACTTGTAATGCTGTTTTCCATTTTCATAGCTTCAAGAATTACAACAACCTGACCTTTTTCAATTTTATCACCAGCATTAACCTGGATATCTAAAATTTTACCTGGCATAGGAACATTAACTGCTTTTGTAGGACCTGTAGCTTTTGCAGCTTTAGGAGCCTCAGTTGCAGCAGGAGCTTCTGTAGCAACAGGAGCGTCAACAATATCCATAATTGGTGCATCAGCAGGTAAAGTATCACCTTCAGCAGCCATTAAAGTGTTAACATAACCAGCAAAATCTGCAGTAATGCTGTTTTCCATTTTCATTGCCTCTAAAGTAGCAACAGTTTGTCCTTTTTCCACTTTATCACCAGGTTTTACAAGATATTGTAAAATTCTTCCTGGCATAGGAATAGTAACTTTCTTACCTGTAGCTTTAGGAGCTTCTTTTTTAGGAGTTTCTTCAGTAACAACCTCTTTTTTAGGTTCTTTAGCTTGTTTAGCTTCCCAAGCAGCTTTTTTAACTCCGGTTAAATAACCTTTAGCTACCATTGGGAATAACTCAAGAAGTAAAACTTCTTCTTCGTTTTCAGCTAATTTAACACCACCAAAGTTTTCCAATACTGGATTTGGTTGCATTTTATAAGTAGAAGTATCGAATGGACGCTCATCTCTGTGACCACAAATCTTTTCTCTGAATTCTGGTTTTACAGGAATTGGAGTTTTCCCATACTCACCTTTAACTAAACTGATAAATTGGTTTGAAACGTTAGTGTACATAGCACTTCCTTTCTTCAAATCCATTGCGCAGTTAACCGCCTGAGCACCTACAATCTGACTTGTTGGAGTTACCAATGGAGGTAAACCAGCATCCATACGTACTGTAGGAATTAATTTCATAGCATCTTCTAAGATGTCTTCTGATTTAAGCGCTTTTAACTGAGCTACCATGTTTGTGTACATACCACCTGGGATCTCAGCTTCTTTAACCAAGTTGTTTGGTTTTGGGAAGTTGAAGTAATCTTCAATAGCATGACAAGCATTTAATAATGCATCTTCGTTACCAGCTTTTGCAGCAGCGATAGCTTTATCAAATTCTGCATCAATATTTGCTGGAAGTTCATCAGTAAGAGGGTTGAATGGTTTAGGGAATTGTTTCACTCCGTCAACATCAGCTAACTCTTTTCTGATAGTAAGTAATTCTGCGTTAATTTTTGCAACAGCTTCCATGTTAATATCCATTTCAATTCCTAATTTCTTAGTGAATAAATAGATTAACTCAATAGCTGGAGCAGCAGGTCCACCTGCAAAGTTCCAAATGTTTGTGTCAACAACATCAACACCTGCCATAATAGCTGATAATACTGCAGCTAAACCATAACCTGGAGTACAGTGTGTGTGGAAGTCAACAGGAACTTTTACGTTTCTCTTAAAGTCGCCTACTAATTTAGATACACGAGTTGGAGGAATAAGTCCACTCATATCTTTAATAGTAATCATATCAGCTCCTAATTCTTCAAGAGCTTTTGCTTTATTTACAAAGTATTCGTCTGTAAATACAGGTTCTTGTCCTTTTTCTCTTTTACCAAATAAACCAGCTAATCCTTTTTTCTTTGGTGGTTCCGGATAAGCAGGGTCAATTGTATAACATACTGCACAGTCAGCAATACCACCGTGCTGTTTTACATATTTGATAGTTGATTTTACGTTATCGATATCATTTAATGCATCAAAAATACGCATGATACCAAGTCCCGAATCAATGGCATTTTTACAGAAACCATCAATAATTTCATTAGTATAAGGTGTATAACCAAATAAGTTACGTCCTCTTGACAATGCAGTTAGTTTACTTACATCACCAACAGCTTTTTTAATTGTTTGAAGACGTGTCCATGGGTTCTCGTTTAGGTAACGCATTACAGAGTCAGGTACAGCTCCACCCCATACTTCCATTGCATAGAAGTTGGCATCCTTATAAAAAGGAAGAACTCTATCAATTTGCTCTTGTCGTAATCTGGTAGCGAATAACGACTGCTGACCATCTCTAAGCGTTAGGTCTCTAATCAATAATTTTTTTGACATGTTTTTGGTTTGCTACGGTTATTAATGAATTTTTATTATGACACAAAAATAATCAAAGAGTGTATATAATAATAGTGTTATAACAAAGTTTAAGCATATTTTATAACATGCTTTTTGATATAAAGAAATATTTCCGTAATATTACCGTCCCAATGTATTTACTTACCCCAAAGAGTCAAAAAATGTGATTATTATCACTGTTTTTGGCAAAAAATCAATTTCTAAGTAGCCAAAAAGTGTTTTATAGCATAAAAATGCTTCGTTGTGAAATTTCGTTAACATTAATTAAAGAAATATTGCGTTAATTTTTTATAATTATGGATACGCTCAGGTATAAATAAGCAGCTTAAATGGAGCATTTTTTAACTCATTTAAGTTTAATAATTCTGATTTTACGTTATGTTAACTTATTCAGTGATGGCTTAAAATATTATTCAGATAGCAAAATGGCTTTTTGAAATTGCAATGGAGTCATACCTACTTCTGTTTTAAATGCACTATAAAATGTACTTTGAGATGCAAAACCTGATTCAAAACCCAGTTGTTTCATTAGTATTTTTGAATGCTTATGACTTTCAATATGTTTTTTACAATATGAAATTCGATATCTATTGATTAGTGTATTAAAGTTGCAGTCAAATTCTTTATTAATGATTTGAGATACATAGGTAATATTTGTATTGAGTTTTTTTGCCAGTATTTCAAGAGTTAAATCCTGCCTTCTGAATATTTTATCATCTTCGAGTAATGCTAATAGTTGAGATAGTAATATATTTTCGTTATTCTGAGTATTATGTATGTTTTTTTCTTTTAGTAGCTGGTTAATAATATCTTGTTTGTTTTGTACTTGAAGGTGCTGTTTGTAGATAGATTCAATAGCCTTTTTACGCACTTTTTTATTTAAAACAAAAAGAATAAGAATAACAATTATTAATACAACAATACTAATAAGTGCTGCTATAACTAATCTGCTGCTCTTTAATTCTTCCTTTTGTATTGCAATTTTCTTTTCCTTTTGTTGGGTTTCGTACCTTACCATTAAGTCTTTAAGCTTTTCTGATGACTTTCTTAACTCATGCTCCTTTTCATATTTTAAGTAGGCCGTAATATAATTGATGGCTTCGGCATATTTCTTCTCCTTTTTATATAATGTATATACTTGTTTATTGGTGATCGATTTTAAATATACAGACTCAGTGGAATCGCAAAGTTGCAATGACATATTAAAATACTTATGCGCCATGCTGTTATTGTTTAAGGCCATATAGGTTTTAGCCAAACTGTTAAGTGTTTTAATTCGTGATGCATAACTAGCATTAATCTTTAATTTGTAATCGTATACTTCATCTAATATTTGAACTGCTTGTTTATACGAACCTTTTTCTATATAAAAATTGCCTAAATTAGTTAGCGAAGTTGCTATTCCTGATTTTACATTTGATTCTCTGGCACATTTAAGGGATTCTTTAAAATATCTCTCACCATTATCCCAGTCTTTCATTTCTGTATAAATAATACCCAAGCCTTCATAGCTTTCGCGTAACATACGTGAATTATTTGATTGCTTTACAAGTTCTAGTTTTTGTATCTGCCACTTTAAAGCTTCATCAAAACGATTGTCTTTGCGGTACAGTGAAACGATACGTTGATAGTTCTGTAGTTTTCTGAAAGCATTATTTGTAGAGTCGCATAGAGCCATTGATTTTATATAGTGTTCATAGGCCTTGGAATTAAAGCTTCTCTTTTCATTATTATAACCTAACAAATACTGATAATAATCTCTATGAATAGTTATGTGATGAACTCTTAAAATACTATCTGCACTTTGAAGAAAAGAAAGTGCATCCACATATTTGTTTTCTGTCATATAATATAAGGCATATACACTTTTGCATTGAGCTATTTGAACCGGATTTTGTTTTTTTAGAGCATAGGCTAAACAATACTTGTAAAAACGATCCATTTTTTCTTGGTCAGGAATCCTGGCTGCACTTTCCGCTGCAAGAAGTGCAATATTAAATTTTAGATCACTGTGTTTTTTTAATAAGTTGAATCCTTTCTCCAGAGTTATTACTGCGGAGTCTCTTTTATTTATAGATCGGTAATAAAGTGCATCAATATAATATAGTTTGGCTTTGGAATCCTTATTTATTATGTCATTAAGATCTTCGTTTTCTTTTTTCTTATATATATCAGAAGCTTTTAATAAGTCATGAGGATTGTTTTGAACTTCTTGAAACAATGAATCAATGATTCCATCAGTTTCTTTTGATTCCTGAGTGCAACCCAAGTTAAGTACTATTAGAATTAAAGTTAAAATTGAAATATGCTTCTTCATTTTAATATTGAATCTTATTCTGTTTTTATTGTAATGACGTAGGCGGGGGAATCTACTTTAATGAGTGATCAAATATACATAATATTATATCTCGTCGATTTTATTTACGACTTAAAAATATAAAAGTTCAGGATCTTTAAAAAACATTCCGAAAACATTAAACATGTTCCGAAATCTTTAAAATGCCCAATTTGTCTAGGCTTTTACATTTGATAGAGTATACATTTGTCGTGATCGAATTAGTGATAGTACCAGTCTAATATTTGGTTTAGTGGTACGGAATTTTGATTTGACTCAGTTTTGTGAAAGCAACTATGTTAAATATGATGAATCTAAAATTAACTGTTTAAAAATGAAGAGAAGTAAGATTTTTGCAATGCTATTTATGATTTGCAGTGTTGGTTTTTCACAATCAAAAGATGTGGAATGTGTAAAGTTCAGAGATGGATTTGATAAGTTTCCTATACCAGGCAAAGGAACAATTACACTGTTGGATGGAACTAAAATTAAAGGAGAATTTAAACAGGGAACACTGGTTAAATTTGATAAATGGCAATGGTATGATACCAAAGGAGAGGTTCATGAAATTAAGAAAAAAGAAGTAGAAAGAGTAGACTTTTATCCTGATGAAAAATTTGTGGATAAGGATATTGAAATAAATATAAACCTATCCGTAGGAAATAAAACTACGGGTGATGTTGGGCAAAAAGATCTGCCTTTTAATATTAAGCAATTCAAAGATTTTGACCAGGAAAAATATTACAAACCGCTAATTCTGGAAAGAGTAGTGAAAAGTGTTAATGGTAAAGGAAAAGAAAGTGCTGATTTAATGCTTTTGGTCAATAATGGTTTTGATAGCAAGTATAAGGTTTATGTACCTCTCGGTGCCCACCAGATTTCATACGGTCGTGATTTAAATATTCCGGGAATGATAATGGGAATAGGTCAGGAAATGGGAGACTATTACAAAGCAGTAAGAGTTAAAAAAGTAGGCGAAACTCAGAGTCGAGTTATTAAATACCCCGGAGGTATTCCGTTTTTATTCGGAAAATTCAGGAATCAGGAGTTTGTAGATCTTTTTGGATCCAATCCAGACTTTATGCAATGTTATCCTAAGTCGTTTAAGCGGAAATTTAAATACACGCCTGAGTTTTTCTGGGTTTATAATCAAAAGTAATTCAATATTAATATAGTAAACAATAACGGCATAAAACCGGCTGCATAAAAAGGTTATGGTAGTGAGTTTTGTGTGAGTTTAAAAAGCAAATTTTAAAATGAAACAATTAACAATTTTATTTATTGCCTTTTTGGCATTGTCAATGAGCTCATGTTCAAAGGATGATGATACAAAGGGGAGCACAACTAAAAGTTATACCACTACTGATTTTGTGGGGATTTGGACGTCAAACCAATATAGCATAGATGTGTTTGTAAAACTACAAAATGATGGAACTGGAGAAATAGTTGACCCAAATGGTGATACCAACGATATTACATGGGAAGTAGGTACATTTGATGTGGAAGAAACAGATGCAAATGGTAATACTAACACTGTAGCGTATAATGGTGTTATAGCTACAGATACAGATGGATTTGAGTACTATTATATTGTTTCTTCTTTATCTACCGATGTAGATCAGATTACGGATGTATATAATCATATTGTATACTCAAAAGGAACAATAATAGATCAGGAAGAAGAGGAAGAAGAAGGAAGTAGTATTGAAACACCATCAGCGCCTACTGATTTTACAGTTGCAAATATTGGTAAAGAAAGTGTTAGTTTAATCTTTAATTATACAGGAACATGTACAGGAGTTAAAATATACTCAGCTGAAAAAACTACTGATTTAGAACCTATTGTCAACCTAACAGAAGTTGTTGAGGGTGAAAATACCGTTGAAATAGAATCGTTAACGCCAGATACCGAATATAGCTTTTATGTATATGCATATAACAGTGATGATACAGAAGTTGTATACTCAGAAGAAACAGTTTCGGTAACAGTTACTACTAATTCGGCTATAGCAAACTTACCTATCGAACGCTTCGGATTTCATGATCAATACGGTGGTGCATTAACAATTGGAGTGCTTGTTAATGCTTCTGATTTAGTAGAGGATCAAAGTATGTGGATTGAAAGTGGTGATGTAACTTTTGAATTATACACATCGGAGTCGAAAGATGATGGTTATGCTTTGGCAGATTCTAATCCTTTTTTATTACCAGACTGGAACAATAGCCAAATAGTAGATATGAATGCTTTTGCTAATGAATGGAACTATGTTGCAGGTCAGGTTTATTATTTAAAAGTTCAGGCAAAAGATAGAAATGGCAACGTAATTGGAGAATCTTATGTTCAGGAGGTAGAATATCCGCAATCAAATGATATTATCCCAGAAAAGCCTACAGGTGTAGTACTTACAAAAAACGGAACTTGTGTTGATATAACATGGACTGTAGCAGATAAAGCAGTATCGTATGAAGTGTACGTTTCAACAACTTCAGGTATGGACTATAAAACAAAAGTTGGTGATACAACCGAAACGTCGATGAGCGATTGTGATAGAGGAACAAACGTAAAAATGTATTATCAGGTAGTTGCAGTATCTTCAACTGGTAATAAAATGTATAGCGATCCCGTTTCAATATGGTTATAAACCATAGCTTATATTTACCATGTAAAAATGTAATGAAAAAGCTGTCTTATTTAAGGCAGCTTTTTTTTGTACACTTTTTAAAATAAATTTTCCTGAAATACAATAATATACTAATTATGTCGTTTGTTCAAATAATTGAAAATTATTAACCTAAAACTATCCTAAAATGACATTTGAAGATTCTGAAGAACAATTTAACCGCATATTTGAAAAATCAGATAGAGATGAACAGATTGCAAAACGGTATACTGCAGAACTAGAAAGGGCCTTATATGATATTGTAATAGCTCATCATCCTATTATAAAAGAGCATATACATGATTATCTGTTAAACTTGTTTTGTATCCTTGATAAAGCCAAAACGGAGGCGTTGGATATATTACAATTATGTATGTCGGAAGATATGGGCAATACATCATTAAAAGTTCCCAAACCCCTAAAAAAAGAAGAAGAGGAAGAGAAGTTAAAACTTCAGTTAAAAAATATACCTGATGAAGGAAAAGCCATGTATTCAGAGGTGTTTTGGGAAACTTACCATCATAAATTAAAAATAGAAAAGTATAAAATTGATATTTTTAATACCGTAAAAAAAATGTTAGTAACCTTTTATTACGAAGAAATTTTAAATATGGAAGGTAGTAACTTAATAGCCTTAAATGGAATGCTATACCATAGCATTACGATTGTATTAATTCAGGAAATAGATATGCTTGCAAAGGAAATAAGATTAAATACTAAAAATACATTAAGCAACACTGTAAAATAAAAACTCCCACCGAAGCGGGAGTATAGGAGTTTTTTCCTTCGGCACTAAGGCCTTATTGTGATAAGATTCTAAAATATTTTTGTTCAATTTTACAATATGTATTGTATTTATATGAAATATTTTATAAAATAGTAATCAAAATATTTTATCTGAAACCCAAAAAAGAACCAAACATGAGTATAATTCCTTATTATAAACCAGCTATTCCCAAAGTATTTTTCTTTTTTATAATAGCTAAACTGATTAAACACTTTCCTAATATTATATTCTGTGTTACTTAAATAATAATAATTACTTTTTTTAAAGTAGTTTATTGACGACTCCGTTAATTTATAAGCTCACCTCAAATAGCTTTTTACCATGCCAAAACATCATGATACGGCGGTAATATTCAAATTTGGGTATGTAATATTCAATTTAGGTTTGGTAACGAGCTTTATTGGGACTGTATCAAGTAGTTTTGGGTGCGTAACATCCGATTTATGAGTTGTAATATGCAGTTTTGGCTACGTAACAAGCAAATTTGGGTAGTACCTTTTCAATTTGGGTTATGTAAATGGCAAATGTAGTTTCTGCCAATAAATATTAGTATAACATAATCATAAATAAAAATAAGAAAATATAAAATCATAATGATTTATAAAAGCCCAGGCTTTTATCATTTCTAATCTTAAATATTAAAAAAATGGATAGAACACAATTATCTAAAGAAGATCTACTTTATCAATGTTCAATGCGAATTAATAATAGTATTAATGATGATGCTATTTCAAATGCTGTGGCTCAATATGGGTATGGTGCTGAAAAATTACAAATTGGAAAAACATTACTTCAGGAAGCACAAATTACCTCTGAAAATTTTACCAAAGAATATCATGATGTAGATATTGCTTTTAATGAGAGAGACAAAATGCTGGAGCAAGTTAATGACCTGTATTATAAACATTGGAGTATAGCTAAAGTGGTTTTTAAGGATAACAATGCCGCACAGGTTAGTTTAGATATACATGGACGCAGAGCTAAAAGTGCAAGTAAATGGTTTACTCAGACGACCAGTTTTTATACTAATTTACTCAGTAATCAGAATTGGTTAGATCAGATGAATACCTATGGTATTACTAAAGAATCGATAGAAGAAGGCTTAGCTGGTGTAAATAAAATTCAGACTCAAAATGAATTGATTCTTCGCGAAAAGGGAGATGCCCAACAAGCTACTTTAATACGCGACCATAAAATTGATGATTTATATGAGTGGGTAAGGGACTACGAAGCAATTGCAAAAATAGCATTGATGGATCAGCCTCAATTACTCGAAAAATTGGGTATGATTATTAAAAATTAATAAGTGTATTTATTCTTCCGGAACTTTATAGTTTGGGAATTCCATTAGTTGATTCCCTTAGCAAAATTATTTGCTAAGGGTTTATTATTTAACTATCGGTTTGGTTCATCTGGATGTAAAAAGTCCTCAGGATTTTAAATATAGCCTAGTGAATGAAACAGAAGATAACAATTGACAGAAGTAGATGAATTATTTAAAGCTTATCATTGGGGTTAGCACATTACTATTTTTTAGTTCTTGCAGCAACAGATCATTTATTACAGACTACATAGTAAGCAACAATACTGATGCCGAAATAACCATATATTTTTCACCAATAAAATACTATTCAATTACAAGTATGGAATCTATTGTTGTGGAAAATATAAATGATGATTATGTTGGAGAACCCCCTTTTAGAACTGATTCTGTTGTAATAGAAAAAAAGAATGCTTCTTCTATTACTTATTTCATTATAAATGAAGGAAATCAAGATAGAAACATCTTTAATGTAGAAAAAAACTGGGATGAAGAAATCACTTCAAAAAGCAAAAATACTAAACACTACAAGTATACATATACAATAACAGAAGACGATTTTTCTGATGACAATAAAGAATCTATACTTCCAGCTTTTTAAGGGATAAGCTAAATTAAATGTTATTTTATACATTATTGATAACCAATGCTATATTGTTTGTCACGTTTTTGTCACATTGTGTTTTTGGTTCTTAATTTATTTATAGGTTGATTTAGGATAAGTTATTTAAACCTAAAAAATAAACATGAAATTAATTCTTCCGGCTATTTCATTAATAGCTCTCATAGTAAGTTGTAGTAAAGAGAATCAAACAGAACTACTACCGCAAAAAACAACATCAGAATTCTTTGACCATAATATTAAATCTGAACCCTTTAGACTCTTCATAATTGAATATTTAAAACATGTTGATGATAGTATACCCTTTGCAGATGATTTTGTAGTCACTTTTGGAGAACCTAAATGGGACGTTGGATTAAATAGTGAAATAAATGGATGTAATAGTTTACTAGTACCAATAGTAGATACGCGAAACAGATCAATATCTGCGTTGTACTATTTTAAACACCATAATATGCAACTTGAATATTGTTTATTATTAAACGATAAAGATGCCAATCATTATGAGAGTACGCAACGTTTAATTCAATACTTTGAAAAGACCTTAAATATGGAAGAAAGTAATAAGGATATAGATATAAGCATTAAACGAGCTAAATCATCTCTAAAAACCAATGCTTATGTATTTGAGACTTGTTATTCATGGACACAAGTTACTGAATTTGGAACGCAAGAGTTACATGAATGTTCTTCCGAATTCTTTTTCTCATCTGAGGGTCCTTCCGGTTCAGGATCAGGATCCGTAGGCTATTCAAATGCAAATGTTGATTATTCAATAGGTAATAGTGGATCAGGGAATGGAAATGGTGGGCCGGGAAATGGAGGAGAAGATTCTGATGACAAACCTTTTGATTTACCTGATATTATTAATGATCTAGATGATTATCCATGTGCATCCAGTGTTTTGGAACAATTTACTAATTTTAACTCTACAATATCTAATATACTTAGAGATGTATTTGATTTTGGTAATGATGTTAATATTACTTTTGTAGTTGACTCAACATTAATAGGAACCACTACCTCTGGAGTAAGAAAACCAGGCACATTACCTAATTTTACAATAGGAATGAATCCCGATATTTTAAATAACGCAACAAATGAATATATTGCAATAACCTTCGCCCATGAAGCCATTCATGCATTGATAGATTACTACAAATGGCATAATACAGAAAGAGCTGAAGAATTATTTCCGCTTTTCGTTGAAGATCCAAGAAGAATTAAGAGTGACGAACAACACGAAACAATGGCTAATGCCTATATTGAAGCGATGGCTGATGTTATTTCAAATATTAATCCAGACTACCCAAGAGATAAAGCCATTCTTTTAGCATGGGGTGGCTTAGAAAAAACATGGGCCTTTGAATTAAAAAAGATGGCAAGCCTTACAGATGCTTATGGCAATAACTTATGGTTTAATAAATTCTCTAGAGTTAATACCGCAGAAAAAAACTCAACACCTACTGCAGTAGGTACTAAATGTAACTAAAACCTATAAAATGAAAACAAAACTATTTTTTATTTTAATTACTTTGAGCCAATCCTTATTAAGTCAATCTATTAAAGATACCTTTTTGATTGTAATACCTAATAATTACAAAATTGAGAAAAATACCGCTGATATATTTAATAAGAAAATCAAACCTCAAATTAATGATACTTTAAATTCCTCATGCCATCTCTTTTATTACACAAAAAGAGTACATAATGATAAATTTACAGATGAATATTTTGGTTTAATATTGATGGATAGTCAGACAAAACCTATGTCTTATTCTCGTAAAAATGTAAAGATGATAAAAGCCAGATATTTAAAAGATTATTATTCAATACTCAGCTCATATGATTATTTCTCAGTGAGAGAAAGCAAATCATGCTTTGTAAATGATTTTATAAAAAAGAAATTACTCTTGTATGTGGTAAAAGAGGATGATTATTTAAATGACGAAAGCAAATACATAAATCTATATTCATGTGAGTATTCTACTGCAATAATATTAGAATGAATTATTGTCTCCTGTGGCATTTTACTCATGTCCAGTTAATTATTATGGAGGAAGTTTATTAGGTGAGGTTTTCAGTTAGTTCTCATACAAATTTTAAGTGTGGTAATATTATAAATGAAGAAGCATCTCCTACAGGAAATTTTATGGAGGAAAAGGAATTATAAAAACCAATGTAGCTGAAAGAACAAATTCAACTGATGCTAAGGGTACAAACAGTAGAAATTAAGCATATATGAAAACTAAATTAATTATTATCTTATATATATTCGCAGGCGTATTTTCTAATACCCAAGCGAAAGATTCAAGTTCTATATATTTATTGGTTCCCAAGGGTTATCAAACAAATATGCAAGCGTTAAACTGCTTCTTTAAAGTCTTCTATCCTCATGATATACCAAATGATAAAATGAATGTAGATTATTTCATTTTCAATTACTCTTCAACAGCCAGTACGTATACTGGAATAGTAAGAAATACCAATTCTAATTCTAAACCAATAAAGATGAATAAAAAGTCATTGAAAGATGCTAAGGTTCGTGATTTGAGGGATTTTTTTGTTGCTTCAGTATCAGGAAATATGTCTGGATGGTATGGTAATTATTACCTTATTGATAAAGAAGATTATCTTAATGAAACTATTGATGAAGTAACTGTAAATTCTGCTTATACGCTGAAGAAATACCTTCCAAGAAACCATCGTATAGATATTTCTTCTTTAGCAATACCTAAAAATCTCTACCAAATTAAAATCACCGGAAACATAACAGAGGTATATAGTTACTATCCCAATAATAAACAACTAAATATTATAGTAGATACATGTAAAAACAAACTATCATACGGTGAGTTTAACCCCGAGTTTGGTAAAACTTTACCTCCTAAATATGATATTGAATTAAAAAAGGAAAAGAGGAATATTTCAATAACAATAAATGATTTATACGTAAAAGCAAATGAAATACTAGGTATAAAAACAATCAAAGGGAAAGATTACATAATACCATATAAGTATATAAGACCTATAGATGCCAATAATATCCATCAAGAGTATTATGTAAAGTTAGAGGGGTGTAGAGTAGCTAAAATAGATTTTAATCTAAGTGAAAAGCAGCACATTAGAGATCTATTAGAGTATAAAGCCATAGATAAAATGATAAAGCTCAAGCCCTAAGAGTCACGGAGGTACATCGTGAAATAATAACAAAAACAGTAAATAATTATGATGTATTATTTTATAAAAACACAGATTGTTGTATAGATACTTACTTGTTGCAAAGCAACAGGTAAACACAAAGCTTTAGTAAATAATTTAATACACAAAACCATTGAAACCATAGCATCAGATGGGAATTAGTAATAATTCATCTAATTACATGCTTTTAAGTAATCTGTCTGTGTTCTGGGCTTGCTTTTTATAAGCAATAAGCTAAACTAGATAGAAAGAAAAATAATCAGTTTTATAGATCAAGTAAAGTTTCTATATTTTAATGAGCAAATATTTTTATGCAAAACTTCTGATTCACCGTGTATGTATCCTTGTGAATTGATTGAATTAGATACTTTTAAATACCTTGAATAAGGTTATTTTACTTATCTCTTAATTATTCTATTTACATTGATAGATTACTATAAATGGTATAATACAGAAAGAGCTGAAGAATTATTTCCATTTTTCCTTAGTGATCCAAGGAGAACCAAAAGTAACAGAGAACATGAAACAATGGCTAGTATTTATATTGATGCAATGGTAGATATTATTCGTAATGGAAATCCAGATTTTGGTCAGTCAAGAGCAGAGAGCATAGCATGGAGTGGATTACAAGAAACTTGGGCTTATGAACTTATGAAGATGAAGCTAGAAAAATATATGGGAGAGGAGAATAATAGAAAGAAATGAGGCAGAAAGAAATTCAACAAAAGATGCGAAAGGAACAAATTGTTCAAACTAAACTATAAGCCTAATGAAAAGGTATATTCAAATATTATTTATATTATCAACATGCACCTCTGTATTGTATGGTCAAAAGCAATACAAGGATACGCTTTGTATTTTACTAGATGAACATTCTTTAGCAGGCCTGGAAATTCAAAAAGAGTTTGAAGAAATATTCGGAAGTCGTCTTAAAAACGACAGCAGTGATACACCATTTTACTTATGGATTAGAACCTCAGCAAAAAGTACAGGATATTATGAAAGCCAATTAGAAAGCTTAAATGTAATACCTAATTTCGTTAATGAAAATAGCAGTGTTATAGTTTCAAGAGACAAGTTATCTAACATGAAATTACGCACTTTAAGAGATAGTTATTTTATTATTAATGATGTTTATTTAAATAATGTTGGTTTAAGTCAAGTTAAATTCTATATCATAAAGAGTAAAGAGTTTTATAATGAGAATCTAGAATCAATAAACTTATGCTCTGCTAAACTATATGAGACCTACTCTTTTAAAACTATTGAGTGATATTACTACAATCTCTCTTATGGGAGTCATTCCGGTTTAGGATCCCGATCTGTAGGCTATTCAATTGATAATGTTGATTATTCAATGGGTAATAGTGGATCAGGAAATGGAAATGGTGGCCCGAGGAATGGAGGGGATGATTCTGATCATAAACCTTTTGATTTACCCGATATTATTAATGATCTAAATGATTATTTATGTGCATCCAGTGTTTTGGAACAATTTACTAATTTTAATTTTACAATATCTAATATACTGAGAGATGTATTTGATTTTGATATATCAATGAATATTACTTTTGAAGTTGATGAAAAACTATCAGGAACATCAACGGATGCCACTGCAAGTCAGAATTCAGATATTGACTTTATAATTAGAATGAACCCAGATGTCTTAAATAATGCAACACAGGAATATATTGCAGTTACATTTGCACATGAAGTAATTCATAGTTTAATAAGTTATTATTGGCAAAATAATCCAGATCTTGCAAAAAAGTATTTCCCTATTTTTGTTGATTACAGAAATTCTAATACAGGATTTCTTGAGCCTCCTACAAAAAATATGAGAGATTACGAATTAAATAAACAACATCACGAAACTATGGCAAATAAATATATTAATGCTATGAAGGAAGTGGTGTTAAAGCTAAACTCAAGTTTTCCTGAGAAGAATGCAATTTATCTTGCTTGAGGTGGCTTGCAGGGCACTTGGGTATATGAGTTGAAAAAGATGGCAAGCTTAAATGATTCAAATGGTAATAACATTTGGGAAGGGAAAGTATCGAGTGCAAATCAACAAGAGAGAAATTCATCAGCCACATCGAAAGGAACGAAATGTATAAATTAAAAATGTTTATTATGAGTAAATTAATAATAGTTATCTTTTTCTTTTGTATATATAATGTTGTTCAAGCACAGAGCTGTAAGAATTCATTATCAGATACGATATTTATCGTAAGACCTCAAGCGTATGAGTATGATGTTGAAATAGATAGTATTTATAAAGAAAATTTAAAAGAAAGGTGTATAACAAAGATTGATAAAGATTTTACTTTATTTTATTATAGTCACCCGATTACAGGAAATATATTTGCCCTAATAGATAATGGATTATGTGTTGAAACTAACTTTATCGTTTATGAAAAATACTTTAAAGAAAGAAAATTGAGAGAACTTAAAGACATAGAATATATGCTTTTAAAAGATGAGTTTGTGGTTTCCTTATGGAAAAAGCAAATTGTATTATTTACAATTAATGAAGTCGATATAAACAAGGATTCAATACCAGTTTATAGTACAAATTTCATAGGCAATCTTTAGTTTAATATAACAGTAAGCCAATTTTTATTTTTTTTCAAATTGTATGAGTGTATTTATACTTAAATATTGAATAATGGAATGAACTGGCTACAACATACGCTCATGAAGCACTTCATGCATTAGCCGACTATTTCATGAATGAAAATATAGATGATACTGACGAATTATTTTCTCTTTTTCTTAAAGATCCAAGAAGAATTAAGAATGATGAACAACACGAAACAATGGCTAATGCCTATATTGAAGCAATGACTGATGTTATTTCAAATATTAATCCAGACTACTCAAGAGATAAAGCCATTCTTTTAGCATGGGGTTGCTTAGAAAAAACATGGGCCTTCGAATTAAAAAAGATGGCAAGCCTTACAGAAGCTTATGGCAATAACTTATGGTTTAATAAATTCTCTAGCCTGAACTATTCATAAATTAAAAAAATAGATTATTGGGTACAATGGATATGAGAATTATGTTTAATATTTCGATTTTACACCAAAATTTGTGGATGAACTAATCGCACTGTACTGTTTTAACACTCCATTTTGCTAAGAAATCATAAGAAAATTAATTTAAGAGCGTACCCTTCTCATACAACCTCTGTCGTTCTAAAAAATATATGTAATTTGAATTCTGCTAATTGTTATCTATGTCCTGAGCAAAGAAAACATTTCAAAGCAATTAGACTGTATTTGTTTAGAAGGACAGGATTTAGGTAATTCAATTTTTACTTTTGTTTTTAATTCCTTTACCCATGCTGCCGTTTTAATTATTTTGTTTTGTATGGTTTTAAATGTAGAGTTTTCGAACTGTGTATTTTTCAGCACTTCCTTTTGAAAGGTATGCAGCAAAATATAAGCTGCAGAATGTAAGAACAAACGGAATTGATTGGCTTTAAAACTACTGCAGGAAGCCCTATCTGATTTTAAGTATAATTTATGTTCTTTTATTCTGAGTTCCATACCACATCTGGCACAATAACCTTTTTCATACAGACCTTTAGCTTTAAAATCGACCTGATTAGTTACGATGTACCGAATATTAGTTCCCAAATCCGAAACTTCAACTTTAACTACAATTTTTTGTGGTTTATGCCAGCTACCTGCCTGATAGAAAAATGAATGGTAACGTTTAACAAATTTGCCGTATTTTTTAAATTCCCGTTCTGCACTGTCAATAGTTACCTTGGCATTTTCGTGTAATTTTTTATGCCCACTTACCCCTGTTATATAACCAATTTTATACTTAGTATCACACCACTGCATAAAATCTGCTGATGTAAAATGACTATCGCCTCTGACTATTATCATGGTATCAGGCCAGTCTTTCCTAATGTGATTAATGAGTTTCTTCAATAATGAAGCTATGTTACTCTGTTTGCTTCTTCTTCTGGGTTTAAGTATTGTAGTTACTAATTTGCCCGATAACCCTTCGTATATATGCAGGGGCATATAACAATGATTTTGGTAGTATTGATTAAACAAAGTTAACTCTTGTTGTCCATAGGTATCTGTATTTGTATCATCACAATCTAATATGATTACCTCCGGTTGCTTATCGTATGATGAAATAAAGGTATCTAAAAACAACGATTCCATTCGATATAAAGATTTACTGTCAAGTGAGTTTTCCAGGCGACTCATGGTTGGTTGCGATGCCAATGGTTTTCCACTTTGTGGTAATCGTCCTGCACAGGTCTTGAAAATCATATCGTTCCGTAATTCATCACAGTCATTACAATCTTCGTATCCACTTGCTATTTGAAAAATTCGTTGCGTTAGCATCTCTTTAATTGTATGATCGATATAGCGCTGATCCCTATTGTCAGTAAGACATTGGCTCAAATTGTCTATTATATTTATCTGATTTTCTACTTCTCGTAGCAATAGCAATCCACCATCACTGCTTATTGTATCGCCACTGAAACTAAGTTCGACTTGCTTACCTGAAACCGGAAAAAGTTCATAGGTCGAAGTGTTGGATTCAAAATTATTTTTTATCATTGTATTCAAAGGGATGTTTTGTTGTGAACACCCTAAAAATACTGATACTTCAGCTATTTTTAGGGAACAAACTCCCTTTTTTTATGAATTATTCAGGCTAGTATAACAGAAGAGTTTGTAATAGGAAACCAAACTGAATCGGACATTATTATATATTTTGATCCAACTAATTACTTTTATATTGAATCAAAAAAAGAAGTATCTGTTTATAAGGACACTGGACCCAATGGAGGAGGAAGTCCTTTTTTTGCTGACAGTGTAGTAATTGTAAAAGAGGATTTATCTATTATTTTCTACGAAGACAATTACAATGAAGATAAAAATATATTTAATATCGCTGATAATTGGAGAAATGAAACTGTTTCTGACAAAAGATTCAGTACTCACTACAAGTATATATATACAATAACACAAGAAGATTTTAACTCAAATGAAGAGCAAACACAATAATATTTACATCGCTGCCATTCTTTTACTTTTGGCAGTAAAAGCTCAAGGACAGGTATATATTAATATAGGAACCAATCTTACAAATATTGAAACATCGCATATTGGAAGAGATCATAATGTTTATGGAACAGGGTATAGTTTAGGATTAAACTACAAATATGATATAAGTAATACATTTTCGATAAAAACAGGAGGCGTTTTTGTGAGTCGTAAAGATATTAGGTTGGATGCCAGGCAATACGAGGATTATTTTTTTAAAGAAGATGATTGGTTGAAAATAACTCAAAATATTGTTTGTGTTCCAATTGATCTGCGAACCCGTTTTTTTAATAAGTTCAATTTTATTTCAGGTATAGATTTAAACTATTTTTTAAAGAACTCAAATACAAAGTTTAAAAATGCGTTTGATCCGAACTTTAAAGTGGGTTTATCATACGATAAAGATAAATGGCTTATTGATATAGGATACACTCAAAGTATTAAGCCTTACGCCTCCGAAAGTATTTTCGACTTTAAAAACAAAGCTTTTTTCTTAGCTTTTAACTATAGAATTTTTTAGCTTTCAATATTATTCTCACACTTTAATAATAAAAAACGGGGTCACTCAGTGCTTCTTATATAATTGTTAACCTTTGGGCAGACTTTTATATTGGAAATAGAGTGACTTTTTTGTATTATTTACACTAGTTAAAATCGAAGTTTTAAGTTGTACCTAAAGTGTTTTTTTATTAGCATTGCGCCCTCAAATATTACAAATCAAACTTAATTAAAACTTATGAATCAAATTACACGATTGTTTTTACCAGTGTATAAATCTGCTTTTGTTGTTTTGGTAGCATTTTTAGCTCAAAATATTCAAGCCCAAAATAAGGTTAACGCAGAGTTAGCTTATCGCAGAATATTTGTATCAAGTATACAGTCAAGTAATCATTCCGATTGGCCACAAAACGATACCTATGCCAATAGTATCCGGTTTTTATTGGGGTACCATATCAACAATTATTTAAATGTTAATGCAGGTATGGGGCTCGATGGTTATTATGGTAGCTATAGTGCCAATACAATACCGATTGTTGTTAATGTAAAATATACCATAGGTGGTTTGTCCAAAGGATTGTTTTTAATGGCAGAAGGTGGTCCCCAGATTACTTTTTCAGGAGCGCAGGCGCCTGGTTATATGATGTTGGGAGCCATTGGGTATAAATTAAAATTAAGCAGGTTGTTACGATTAAATTTTATGGCTGGTTATAATTTCCAAAAATCTACAGAAGGAAATCATTGGTTTGATGATGATGCGCAACGTTCAGGAATGTTTATCGGTACAAGTATATCGTTATAATTATGCATAACCCTGTTTATCTCTTTACCGACGTTAGCGTTAATCCTAAATCAAAAATAGGTTATGGGGCTATTCTTTACACTGAAGATGTTAATCAATCCATAGAAGAACTAAAATCACAGGTTAAACTGAATCAATTTACAGATACTTCTTCAACAAAGTTGGAGTTAGAAAATTTACTTTGGGGATTAAGCCTTGTTACAGAAAAGGGATTTAGTAAAATTATAGTGCACACCGATTCGCAAAATGTGTTGAGCTTATTAAACCGAAGGAAAAGGTTAGAGGATAATAATTATCAAACCAAAGGAAATAAGCAGGTTAATCATCATCAGTTGTATAAAGCCTTTTTTGAGTTTTATGATACGTATCATATAGAGATAGTTAAAATTAAAGGCCATCAGCCCGGAAGGGATAAATCTACATTGGAAAGTATTTTTACCTTAGTTGATAGAGCATCACGACAAGCCTTGAGGAAGGGCGTGTGATAGATAAAATACTATTGAACTATGGTTTGGATTACAAATACATACAAAATTTACATGATGTATATGTATCTGTGAATCCTTAATTCATGTTTAATAAAAAAATAACCCGGAACATATATGCAATACTCCGGGTTTTCTGTATTATTTAGGTACACCTAATTTTGTTAGTATATCATTAAGTAAGCACCATTTTGTAATGGACGATTGGAGCATGTTTAGTCCAACGAATCCTGTAAAATAAAGCCAGTTAATGTTTACTGTTAAAGCCAGTAATAAACTCACTAAAATAAATGTACCGGCAACTGCTCTTACAATTCTCTCTTGCATATGATGTGTTTTTTTAATTTTAAATATTTCTAATGGTGATAAGGTAACAGGGTAACAAGGTAAAGGGTTAAAGGGAGCATTGACCAATGTAACATGAGACGAGCTATGAAAATTGTCGGATCGACAAAGTCAATGAGTTCTTGTCACATACGGGGATGACCAAATTGGTTATTGCCATATGACTGATAAAATAAATAATAATCATATGAATAATTGTTTTGAACCCTTAACCCTTAACCCTCAACCTTTTTCCTTTAACCTTAATACTTTTTTACTGAATCGATTTTTCAATGTTAAGTATATAAGCCCTGATTTTACAATTGGGCATTTCCACCTTACATTGACTTAAGCTCTCCATGATATTATCGGCCTGCTCATCGTCAATAATGGTAAAAAAAGTAACCAGATTGTAGGGGTGTTCATTATACGAAAACCAATTGCCCACACGATGTTGTTTTTTACCTGTTTTATCTACACCTTTTACTTCAAGTTCGTTATAAAAACTTACGTTTTGTTCGCTAAAAAACTGTTCCAGTTTTTCGCGATACTCTTCTACTGCTGTTGCTACAAGCATCTTCATGTTTATAGATTTTGTGAGTTAAACAAGACTCTTGAGCAGGTTGCTAATTGAGCCTGCTCAGGAGTTATTATTATTTACACTTCTTGTTCATCAGCAGATGATTCAATAGGTGTAGATTCGTTATATTTTTTTCTTTCTACCATATAATAGATTAATGGCACTATTAATAAGGTAAGGAAAGTTGAAGCAATTGTTCCTCCCATTAATGAGATGGCTAACCCCTGGAATATTGGGTCGAATAAAATTACTACAGCTCCAATTACTACAGTACCGGCTGTAAGCAGGATAGGAGTAGTACGTACAGCACCTGCTTCAATAACCGCCTCTTTTAGTGGAATACCTTCCTTGAGCCTGATGTTAACAAAGTCGATGAGTAGTATGGAGTTCCGGACCATGATACCTGCCAGGGCAATCATACCAATCATAGATGTTGCGGTAAAAAATGCATTAAGTAACCAGTGTCCAAGTACGATTCCAACTAACGAAAGAGGAATGGCAACCATCATTACAAACGGCACTTTTAAGTTTTGAAACCATCCTACAATAAGCATATAGATGATTAGTAATACTACTGCAAAGGCAGCACCCAAGTCACGGAATACTTCGTAGGTAATTTGCCATTCGCCATCCCATTTAATTCCAAAGTTGTCTTCTAAAAATGGTTGTCCGTTATAAAACTCTTCAATTTCGTATCCTTTAGGTACTTCTATTTCATCCAGCCTGTCTGAAATATCTAAAATAGCATAAACCGGACTTTCTAAAGTACCTGCAATATCAGCAGTAACATAAACTACTTCTTTTTGATTTTTACGGTAAATACTCTTTGGTTTGATGGTTTTGGTAATATCAACCAAATCACCCACAGCTACCATATTTCCATGCGAAGACATTAAATTGATCTTCTTTAAATCCTCAATACTGGTTCTTTCTTCCTGAGCCATTCTTAAGGTAATACCTACCTGACTATGCTCTTTTTCGGCATACAGATTAGATACTTTAGCACCTCGTAAATTCATGTTTAGTGCATGCACAATTTGTTGTGTACTCACACCTGCTAACATGGCTTTTTCCTTATCCACGTTAAACTTGAATTCTTCCTGGTCGTCTTCCATCATCCAGTCTATATCCACAACACTCTCTGTGGTAGCAAACAGTTTTTTAATTTGTAGTGCAATATCTTTTTGAGCCTCGTAATCTGGACCGTAAACTTCAGCAACCATAGTCGACATTACCGGAGGTCCCGGTGGAACTTCAACCACTTTAACGTTGGCATTGAATTTTTTACCGATCTTCTGTAACTCAGGACGAAGTTCTTTGGCAATATCATGACTCTGAGTATCCCTGTCGTTTTTAGAAACCAGGTTAACCTGAATATCAGCCACATTTGAACCTCTTCGCATATCGTAATGACGCACCAATCCGTTGAAGTTAATAGGAGCAGATGCACCTACGTATGTTTGGTAATTGGTTACCATTTCATGATGACGTAAATAAGCGGCCAATTCCTTTGTAACATTAGCAGTTTGCTCAAGTGTGGTACCTTCGGGCATGTCAATAACAACCTGAAATTCATTTTTATTATCGAATGGTAATATTTTTACTGTAACTACTTTTAATAAAAATAAGCTGGCAGAAGCAAACAGTAATACAGTAACACCTATAATAAAACCCCAACGTTTCATTTTATTGTCAATCATTGGACGCATGGTTTTATCATAAATCTTATAGATTAATGTTTTCTCTAGCGAGTAATCCTTATCATCATCCTTTTTATCATCATGCTTTAATAAACGATATGCCAACCAAGGTGTAATCATTAACGCAACAAACAATGAAAAGATCATGGCTATAGAAGCGCCAATAGGCATTGGACTCATGTAAGGTCCCATCATACCAGATACAAAAACCATTGGTAAAACAGCAGCAATTACTGTAAATGTGGCCAATATTGTTGGGTTACCCACCTCGTCAATAGATCTTAAAGCAGCCTGAAAAAATGGTAGTTGTTTCATTTTAAAATGGCGGTGCATATTTTCCGCAATAATAATGGAGTCATCTACCACAATACCAGTTACAAATACTAATGCAAACAGTGTAATACGGTTTAAAGTATAATCCATGAAGTAGTAGCTGAACATAGTTAAAGCAAAGGTAATAGGTACCGAAATAAATACCACTAAACCACCTCGCCATCCCATTGCAAGCATAACTACAATCGATACCGAAACAATAGCTCCCAATAAGTGCATTAATAATTCTGATACTTTTTCAGAAGCAGTTTCACCATAGTTTCTGGTAACTTCCACATGAATATCTGATGGAATTAATTCACCTTCTAAGTGCTCAATCTTATCCAGAATTTGTTCAGCCAAACGCATGGCATCAGCACCTCTTCTTTTTGCAACTGAAATAGTAACGGCTGAATATTCTCCTTTGTACTCAGACTGGTGTACATTTGCTTTTCCGTATCCAAATGATACATAACTAACCGGCAATTCCGGACCATCGCTTATGGTTGCAATCTGATGCAGATATACAGGTGATTTTCCGTGTACTCCAACAACCAGGTTTGATACATCTTCAACCGATTCAAGAAACTTACCGGTGGTAACCAAATACTCATTATTATTTTGGTTAAATGAACCCGATGAAAACTGTTGGTTAGATGCCTGTATTTGTTGAGTAATCATTAATGGATCCATGCCAAAGGCTGTCATTTTATCCCTGTCAAGCTCCACTCTGATCTCACGATTTCTACCTCCAATAATCCTGGTTTCTGAAATTTCGTTGATCTTCTCAATTTCAGAATTTAACTCTTGTGCTACTCTTTTTAATTGATAGTCAGAATAGTTTTCACTCCAAAGAGTTAAGCCTAAGGCAGGAACATCATCAATAGAGCGGGTCTTTATCAATGGCAGCGTGATTCCCTGCGGCATTTGGTCCATATTCTTCATAATCTCGTTATAAAGTTTCACCAAACTTCTCTCAACATCTTCGCCAACGTAAAATTGAACAATCAACATGGCCATTTCAGGCATTGATTGAGAATGCACGTACTCAACTCCTTTTACATTTGAAATAACCTTTTCAAGTGGTTTAACTATTCTCGATTCAACCTCCTTAGGACTGGCACCCGGATATTGCAGCATAATATCAGCAATAGGTACATCAATCTGAGGTTCTTCTTCGCGTGGTGTCAGATAGGAGCTATAAAGTCCTATGATTACAAAAGCTACCATTAATAATGGTGTTAGCTTTGAGTTTATAAATAGTCGGGCCAAAGACCCTGCAAATCCTGTTTTCATTATAAAATAGGTTTATATTAATGGATAATATAATTGATTAGAATAGGGTTACTTATTGTGCTTTTACAATTAAGCCGTCGTATAATCTTTCCTCAGATTTGATGATTAACTGATCACCTTCAGAAAGGCCAGAAAGTATTTCTGTTTGGCCATTGTATTTTTTACCCAATTGCACCCAGCGTAATAAAGCACTTCCGGATTGACTCACAGTCCATACTCCGGTTAATTGACCTCGGTTTACAATTAAGTTATCGGCAACCAGAATTTTTGATTCTTCGCCTTTTTGAAGAGAAATATTAGCAAACATTCCACTTCTGATTAATTCTTTTTGTTCATCAGTAGGTTGTAATAATACACGAGCCTCAAATTGTGCTCCTGAAAAACGACTCGATGGACTAATATGAGTGATTTTACCTTTAATAATTTCCTTTGAGTTTTTAAGCTCAACTTTTACAGCATCTTCTTGCTCAACAATATTTACTTCTGTTTCAGGAATTCGTGTAATAACTTCAAACTGATCTGGTGATTCAATTGCAATAAGCGGCATTCCTGGATTGGCCATATCACCAGAATCTGCAAAACGATCCGTAATAACACCTGAATATGGAGCTCTGATGTTAGCATAAGCTAAAGTCTCTTCAACCTGAACTTTTGCTTTTTTAGCAGAAGTCAGCTGTGCTTTAGCCATCTGGTAGTGTGTTGTAATATCATCCAGTTCCTTTTGCGTAGCACTTTTACTCTCAAAAAGCGATGAGATTCTTTTGTGATCAGCTTCTGCATTTTTATAGGCAGCTTCTGCGGCAATAATATTGGCTTCAACCTGACTCTTTTGAGCATCAATATCATTACTTCTTAGCGATACCAATAATTGTCCTTTTTGAACCTGATCTCCTTCATGAACAAGAACCTGATCAATTTGTCCCATTATCCTTGTGCTTAAAGTCGATTTCTTTAATGAGCTAACAGTACCGGAATATTGGTATGTTTTTGAAATGTTAGCCAAATCAACATTTTGCGTAGTTATTTTTGCTCCATCAGCTTTAGTTTGTTCTTCGGAACTGTTGCCACAACTTTGCATTAATAATCCTGCAGCAATAAATATGATAGCTATTTTTTGAATTTTCATGATCGTAATTATTATAAGTTTAAAATAATTTAGTTTTGATTAAAGTTTTGATTCAGAAGAAAGTAGTTCATACTTAAATACTGAAATATTGTATTGATAAATGGCGTTTAAGTATTTTAATTCGCTCTCAGCATAAGTAGCTTCTGCAGCTAATAAGTCTGAAGTACGCTCCATACCTTCTTTATATCTGTTGGTTCTTATTCTAAGCGATTCTTTAGCTTGTTCCGAAGCTGTTTCATAAGTAACAACATTACTTTCGGTAACATGAATGGTTCTTAGTGCTCCTGATAATTCCATATTGCCTTTGTCAAGGTATTGGTGATAATCGTTTTGAGAATAATTAAAATCAGCTTTGGCTTTTTTATAGTTGCCTAAATTCTGACCACCATTAAATAGTTTCCATTGTAATGAAACGCCAAACATCCAGCTATTTGCATCAAAACCACCAATGTTTTCATCGTACATATTATACATACCAAAACCATTTACACGAGGTACAAATTTCATCATTGCACTGTTTTTCATTTGTTCGTGTGCTTTCATTCCATATCTCATTGCTAAAACATCAGCTCTGTTCGAAACATCATTAATACCTTTTGCTGTAAAATCAATTTTCTCAATACGATCAGCTATTTGTATTGGGGCGTTAATATTTCTTCCGGTTAAAAAGTTAAGCATCTCCGATACAGACTGAATTTGATTTTCTGCTTCTTTCTTTTGAGCTTCAAGTTCAAGTAATCTTACTTTTACAGATAGCACATCCGCGTCTTTTAAATATCCTTGTTTCATATTGTCTTCTGCCATTTTTAAATATGCAGAAGCTGCACTGTGGGCTTTTTCAATTACTGTTAATCTGTTTTTTGCCAGTTGTAAACCAAAGTAAGTCTGCTTAACAGCAAAAAGAACATGCTCTTTAGTAAATTCACTCTTTAACTGAGTTGCTTTTAAAGCACTTGAAGCAGCACTTTTACCATTCCAGGCATCAACGTTTATTATAGGTTGCATTACTGATACCTGCGTGTTAAACATGTCGTTTGTTCCCGGATCGTTTAAGATGGTAGGATCGAAATCAGCCGGAGAAACAACCTGCCGTTGTAACTTGTACATAAACGAATAGAGCGCATCGTTAGTAGATGAGTAGGTACTGGATAATTCAATTGCAGGTAGAAAAGATGCCATTGCTTTTAAATTGTCAGCTTTAGCGCCGTCTACTTCTGCAATACTTTTTAAAATTTCCCTGTTGTTTTTCTCGGCAAGATTTAAAGCTTGTTGTAAAGAAAAAACATTTGTAGAGTCAGTTACTTCAGCATACGATTTGGCAGTAGTTATTATGCTGAGCACTGCAATTGCTAATAGTAATTTAAATTTATTCATAGTATTTATTGTATTTTCTAATTTTGTTGGGTCAAATATATATTCAAAAAACTACATATCCAAGAAAGTAGATATGTGTATATGTGGTTTAAAATTGCAGTTTCTTATTTAAGGTATTGATATTCAATATTAATGTCAATAGGTGGGTTGTAGATTATTAGCAAAAAATTAACAGATTTTAATATAAATAAGGCGATTATACGTAAGATTTTTAATGAATATATGAGGTGAAAGTGTCGTGAGGATTAAATAAAAGTGGAAATATTACTAATTATTCCATCGTCATGATTCAATTCACTATTTTTGGGCATTCATAGAATAATAAGAACGGAATGATGGAGAATTTTATAAAATCAAATCAATATATCAATTGCAACGGAAGACTGTTAGATTTAAATACGCCCAAAATAATGGGGATTTTAAATATAACTCCGGATTCATTTTTTGATGGTGGGAAATACCAGGAGGAAGATACAATATTAAAAAGGGTTCAGGATATGTTAGCCGATGGAGCTGATATTATTGATATTGGGGCTTATTCTTCGCGTCCGGGAGCAGTGCACATTTCAACAGAGGAGGAATTAAACCGGTTAGCCAAAGCTTTAAATATTATCCGTAAAGCATATCCTGAGGTTATTATATCAGTAGATACTTTTAGGGCGAAAATTGCAGAAGCGGTGGTAAAAGATTTCCAGGTAGATATCATCAATGATATTGCTGCAGGTGAAATGGATGAAAAGATGTTTGATACTATGGTTGATTTAAATGTACCATATATTATCATGCATATGAAAGGAACACCGCAGGATATGCAGAATGATCCTAACTATAATTATGATGTAGTTTATGAAATAATTGATTACTTTTCCAAAAAAGTTGAAGAATTAAAGCAACGTGGTCTTCATGATATTATATTAGATCCGGGTTTTGGATTTGGCAAAACTTTAGATCATAATTATGAACTGCTAAACAGGATGAAGGAATTGGATGTTTTTGAGTTACCTGTTTTAATTGGCTTATCCAGAAAATCAATGATTTATAATCTGCTGGATTGTACACCAAAAGAGGCTTTGAATGGTACATCACTATTAAATATGATATCTTTACAAAATGGAGCGTCTATTTTAAGAGTTCATGATGTTAAAGAGGCCCGGGAATGTGTTGCTATATATAATAAACTTCAGTCCGTAAAATAGGCTTAATATGACATTTTTAGATATAAGGTTTATTGACATCATAGATATTGCAGTGGTAGCATATTTAATGTATCGCTTGTATAAGTTAATACGTGGTACTATTGCTCAAAATATCTTTTTTGGATTGTTTGCTTTTATCGTATTGTGGCTTTTAATCAAGTCACTAAATATGGAATTATCAGCAACTATTCTTGATAATATTGTCAATGTGGGAGTAATTGCGCTGATTGTTGTATTTCAGCAAGAAATTCGTCGTTTCTTTTTGTTATTGGGGACCCGTTATAACATTGCCAACCGTTTTTCATTTGAAAAGATATTTTCGACACCATCAACAGGTGTGATGAATTTTTACAATAAGCCTATTGTTCGTGCGTGTCAAAATCTTGCCAAAACAAAAACTGGAGCTATTATTGTAATTTCCAAGAAATCAGAAATGCTGGATTATGTGCAGACCGGAGAGTTGGTAAATGCAGTGATTTCATCCAGACTACTGGAAAATATATTTTATAAGAACAGTCCGTTACATGATGGAGCTGTAATTGTGGCTCAAAACAAAATTAAAGCAGCAGGGTGTATTTTGCCGGTATCTCAGAGTTTTGATTTACCCAAAAAATTAGGGCTTCGACACAGAGCTGCCTTAGGAGTTACTGAATCAACTGATTCGTCAGCCATTGTTGTATCAGAAGAAACAGGGAAAATATCATTTTTTCATGCAGGCGAAATTAATCATGGAGTAACGCCTGAAGAGCTTGAGAAGTTGTTGGAAAAAGAAACCAATTAGCCTAAATAACATATTATGAGAGAATTTTTTATAGCCTTTTTTGTGATACTTAACTTATTTGTATGGATTATTTTTCCATGGATAATAAGTAAGCAATTAAAACTAAAAAAGAATAAAGCGTTTAAGCGAGTGATCCTGGTTATTCAAATATTATTTACGCTTCTTTCTCTATATGGCGTATATAAAGTTTTCGAAATTTTTGAATGATAAATTCTTATATTAGCTGTAATTGATATAAATATTATTAAATTCAAACTCCATTGATAGCATAGTGCATGCAGCAATCAAAAATCTTACATTCAATCTAGCTCTGACACATTATTGTATTCAACAAGAGATATGTTGAAATTTAATGCAATGATGCTTTATTTTATTAGAACCAAATAGTGTATATATGAAGATTTGTTTAACAGGAGGTACCGGATTTTTAGGTCGTAAGATATCAGATTTTTTTACAAAAAATGGTTTTGTTGTTGAGAACATAACAAGAGCTGATTTAAATGCTGATATATCTAAAATGGCTAATAAGATTGAAGGATCAGATATGATTATCAATCTGGCAGGTGCTAGTATCCTTAATAAATGGACTTCTGAATATAAAAAGGAAATATATAATAGCCGTATTAATTCTACCCGTAAATTGGTTGAAGCAATAAAAATGGTTAAGGGGAAACCTAGCATTGTGTTATCTGCATCAGCAGTTGGTATATATGATACATTTGAAGTTCATGATGAATTTTCAGATCATTATTCCGGTGACTTTTTGGCTAAAGTTTGTAAGGATTGGGAAGCCGCTATTGCGCCGGTGCATCATGAAGGAATAAGATTAGCTATAATTAGACTGGGAGTTGTTTTAGATCGTAATAATGGAGCATTGGCTAAAATGATATTACCTTTTAAATTAGGAGCTGGGGCTATTATTGGTGATGGTTTTCAACCTTTTCCTTTTATTCATATTGAAGACTTATTATCTGCTATTTGGTATATCTATAAAAATCCTAAATCAAAAGGAATATACAATATGGTTGCCCCGGAAATGGTGTCGAATCGTGAATTTTCTAAATTACTTGGAAAAAAACTAAAAAGACCTGTGTTTTTAAAAGTGGGAGTAAAGTTACTAAGTCTTCTGCAGGGCGAGGGATCAACTGTTTTATCGCAGGGACAGAAAGTAATTCCTAAAAGATTAAAAGAACTCGATTTTCCATTTCAGTTTCCTACAGCAGATGCCGCACTAACAGATTTACTTGATTAGTTTGGTGTTAATTAAATCAGGACTCGTTTGTATCCAAAGATCTTAAAAATAAGAAGATAACAGATCCAACCATTACAGTAAATGCGATTCCGATCATTTTCATGGAAAAAGCTCTGTTATAATTATCTGAAAGGTATCCAACCAAAGGAGCAATTACAGCAAAAAAGGCTCTGATTAATAAACTTCTGATAGATAGTACTGTTGCTCGTATATCACTCGATGTAATCCTGTTAATATAATCTTTTAATACAGGGGTTGCTATTCCTCTGCTAAAATAGAAAATTACCAATACGATTAAAATCCATGCAGAATTAATATACCCTGCAACAATGTAACTTCCGGTAATAATAATAGAAGTAAACCAAATAGTTAGTTTGGGTTTTAATCTTGCTTCAATACGATAGGCATATAGGGTAGTTGTTCCTACAATTAGATTTAACACTGTATGTGTAGCACCAATATAATAAGAGGTAAACCCAATATTACTTAAATATAATTGATAAATCCATGCCATAGTAAGTGTGGCAGTACCTAAAATACTCGAATAGATCAGGTTATATCTGAGCTTTGCATTTTTTACCAGTGCATACCAAACTACATTTATAATATCTTTTATTCCGGGTTTCTGACGAACTTTTGAAAGTGCTGGTTCTATTAACATTATAGAGGCAGGAACAGCCATAAATGCAATACCTGATTGTAAAATAAAAGGTAATCGCATGTGTAAAGCAGCAAGTGTACCTCCTAATAAACCGGCAATAGCTTCGGCATAATTACCTACAGTAAAATTTCTTCCTTCGTACTTTATGTATTCCTGATCCCTGTTTAATCCTTTTAATGAATCATAAAGTAAAGCACTATCTGCTCCTGATACAAAACTTTGTCCGATACCAAGGATCACCTCAGCAATTAAGAAATAATAATAACCACTGGTGGTTGCGTAAACAACAAAACCCAGAGTACCAAGTATTGATCCAATAATTAAAGTCTTTTTACGTCCTATAACATCAGCAACATATCCCGATGGAATTTCAAATATTACAATAGCGATTGAATAAAAAGCTTTAAGCTGAAATGATTCTTTGTCGCTAAAGCCCATGTCTTTATAGAATAGCATTAAAATGGGCATGGTTAGCATAAACCACTTGGCTATTTTAATAATGTAAAGTTTTGTAATATTTGATTCCAGGCTTCTTCCCATGTTTTACTCAAAAAAAGAACGGCTCTTTTATGCAGTTTTGCAGTAAAGAACCGTTTTAATATTGTTGCTCTATTAAATAGAGTTGTGTTTTAATATTGATAGTACTCAAAAGTATTGAGACACTATTTTTTAGTTATTGAAATGGTATAAGAATACAACATCTGCTTCGTATGCAGGTTTTCTTTCTCCGTCAATTTCTAAAACAACAGCAATAGTTGCTTTTACTGTTCCTCTTAAGTTTTTTGCATCAGCAACCTTGGCTACCAAACGAACTTTAGAATTAACTTTTACCGGCTTGTTGAATTTTAAACTTTCAATACCATAGTTTACCTGAAGTTTTAAATTTTGTACTTCAACAATTTGACTCCAAAGGTGTGGTAATAATGAAATAGTTAAATATCCGTGAGCAATGGTATCGCCAAATGGTGATTCTGTTTTTGCCTTTTCCGGATCAGTATGAATCCACTGGTGATCTAAAGTTGCATCGGCAAATAAATTAATTTGCTCTTGTGTAATTGTATGATATTCTGATTGTCCTAATTCTTTTCCTATTAAAGCCTCTAAATCTTCGAAGCTTGTTATAATTGTTTGACTCATTAGTATTTAGCTTTTAATGAATTAATAAATCGCTGCAAATATAGGTTTTTATTATCAAAGTTTAGGACGTGTTTCTCAATCTAGTCAGATTATTCTTCTTCAGATTCTATAAAAACAGGGTTTTTCATCAGGTTTTCTTCTACAGTGTCAAATCTTTGGTGCCACTTGTTTGATGAAAATACGATTTGAGCCTTTTTAACACCATCTCCAATTCTATGAATGATTGAATGGTACGGAGTTGACATCACTTCATCGGCATCATCCACCACAATCAGGTTTATTTTGGTCATTGGAACTCCATTAACATTAACCAGTTCTGTTAATCTTTTAGGTGTACAAACTAAAATATCCAATCCATCATAAATTTCATCTTTTTGATATTGCAGAATACCCTGATCAAAAGCTACAAATGAACGAAGAGATGTGTTTTTTCCAAGTAGTTTTATTGTTTCCTCAATTTCAAAGGCCTTTTCTTTGGTAGAGGTTACTATAATTGCTCTGGGAGCTTCTTCAAACTCCTCTTTTAATTGTTGTATTGTTCCAATAACAAGGGCTGTAGTTTTCCCTGTACCGTCTGGAGAAATCATGAAAATATCAGCACCAGATTTAATCTTTGGAATAACTAACGATTGAATTTGTTTAGGTTCTTTATCAAATCCAGCATCAATAATCCCAGATGCTAATTCGGGAATTAGTTTTTTAAGTTTCATGGTTCATTATTTTGCTACAAAAGTAACAAATCAATAAAACTTACCTTACAAACCAGTGTACGATTTAATATTTAGCCTTTAATATTATAGCTATAGCTTTATTGTTAAATAAATATTTTTTATATAAACTATCTATTGGTTATCAATAAGTCTTTTAATAACAGCTATAAAGGCCATGTTTTTAAGTTTAGCGTACCTCTCCAGAATTAAAAATCCGTATGAGGACAAATCATAAATTTCTGCAAATTCGTCAATAATAAGGCTCTTGGCTTTATTGTGTAACGTGGTACTAAATTCAGTTTCGTCAAAGTCATTGGACAATCTGTTAACTAATGAAGTTAAAGCTTTTAGTTCTTCATTTTTTTTAAAATCCGAATACTCATTATCCTTATCTATTGATGAATGCGTAAAACTAAATAATTCAATAGCATAATCATTAATGGATAACATGAGTGACTCTTCTGAATCAATATTGGGAAATTCAGCTAAAACCATTGGTTTTACAATTTTACTGAACTTATTTATAAAGTTTTCTGCACGTTTATCAATTTCCCCAAATTTTAGATTTAATCTATTTATAAAATCCTTGTTTTCTCTTGTCATGGCTTCCTGGTTTTTTATAATACAAACAACATAATCAACCAAATGGTTCGATAGATTAACTTTCTATAACTATAATTTAAGAAAAATGAATGTTAATGTCATGAAAATTCGAATTTAATTTTTGTTTAGAAATATTATCTTCGTGCATCCAGAGAAAATTTATAAAAAGAAGATATGCGCGTTTGTATAGCGGAGAAACCAAGTGTAGCAGGAGAAATAGCAAAAGTTGTGGGTGCAACTTCCAGAAAAGATGGTTATTATGAAGGTAATAACTATCAGGTAACATGGACATTTGGGCATTTATGCACTCTTAAAGAACCACATGATTATTTAGCAGAATGGAAAAGATGGAATTTGGGTACTTTACCTATTATACCTTCGCATTTTGGAATTAAGCTCATTCAGAATAAAGGAGTTGAAAAACAATTTAGTGTAATAGAAAAATTGGTACAGGCAGCCACAGAGGTTATAAATTGCGGTGATGCCGGACAAGAGGGAGAAGTAATTCAACGCTGGGTACTTCAAAAAGCTGGATGTAAAGTGAAAATTAAACGTTTGTGGATTTCTTCTTTGACAGAAGAAGCTATTCGTGATGGATTTGAGAAACTTTACGACAATGATAAATTTAATCCACTTTATGCAGCCGGTAGTTCAAGAGCTATTGGCGATTGGTTGTTGGGTATTAATGCAACACGTTTATATACAATAAAATATAGTCAACCCGGAACTGTTTTGTCAATCGGAAGGGTTCAAACACCCACTTTAGCCTTGATTGTAAACAGGTATCTTGAAATTGAAAATTTTGTTCCGGAACCTTATTGGGAATTAAAAACAGTTTATAAAGATGTTACATTTAATTCCAGTCAGGGTAAATTTTCAAGTAAGGAGGAGGGAAGTTCTGCTCTTGAAAAAATTAAGGATAAACCTTTTGAAATAACAGATTTTAGCAGAAAACCAGGAAAAGAGGCACCTCCAAGGTTGTTTGACTTAACCTCCTTACAGGTTGAATGTAATAAGAAATTTGCCTTGTCGGCAGATGAAACACTCAAAGGCATTCAGTCTTTATACGAAAAGAAACTAACAACCTATCCACGTGTGGATACTACCTATTTAAGTAATGATATTTATCCTAAAATTGGAGGGATACTTAAAGGTTTAAAGCAATATCAAAATTTGGTAGAGCCTTTATTACAATCTAAAATCAGGAAAAGTAAAAAGGTTTTTGACGATAAGAAAGTAACAGATCACCATGCTATCATTCCAACAGGAGTGCCGGCTCCAGACAATCTTTCGCGCGATGAAAAGTTGATTTACGATACGGTAACCAGACGTTTTATTGCCAATTTTTACCCTGATTGTGAAATATCTACCACCACAATTCTTGGTAAAGTTGAAGATGTTGATTTTAAAACTTCAGGAAAACAGGTGATTAAGGAAAACTGGCGGGTTGTTTATAAATCGATGGCCGGTAAAAAGGATACTGATGATAAAATTCTGCCTGAATTCATAAAGGGTGAATCGGGACCTCATGAACCTGATTTTCAGGAAAAGGAAACCCAACCACCAAAATATTATACGGAAGCAACATTGTTAAGAGCAATGGAAACTGCAGGCAAACAGGTAGATGATGATGAATTAAGGGAATTGATGAAAGAGAATGGTATTGGTCGTCCATCTACCAGAGCAAATATTATTGAAACCTTATACAAAAGAAAATATATTTATAAAGTTCGAAAAAATGTGCTCCCTACAGATATGGGTGTTAAGCTAATGGAGTTTATATCTAATGATTTATTAAAATCAGCTGAGCTTACAGGACTGTGGGAGAAAAAACTGAGACAAATTGAAACTGGCGAATATGAAGTCAAAGATTTTATGGCAGAGTTAAAGCAAATGGTTTCTGATATTGTGTTTCAGGTAAAGAACGATTATTCAAAAGGAAAGATTGTATTAGAGGAAGAGGAGAAAGAAAAACCGGAGCCCAAGGCAGCACCTAAGCCCAAGGCTGCAAAGGAACTTAAATGTCCCCGATGTGGAGCAGGCATAATGGTAAAAGGAAATTCTGCATGGGGGTGTTCTGCTTATTCGTCAGGATGTAAAACCCTAATTCCATTTGAATTCCTTGAAAAAAAATTAACGGATAAACAGATTGAGTCTTTAATATTAAAAGGGAAAACCCCAACAGTTAAAGGCTTTAGCCTTGATGGTAAGAAGGTTAATGGAGTAGTGAGCTTTGACGATAATTTTGAATTGAGGCTGGAAGAAGAAGAAAAGAAACCTCTGTTATGTCCAAAATGTAAAACAGGCCAAATTCTTAAAGGAAATTCAGCATGGGGATGTTCCAATTATGCTAATGGCTGCAGAGTAATTATACCGTTTGAATTTTTAAAGAAGAAATTAACGGATACGCATATGGAAGCGCTTGTTTTAAAAGGAAAAACAAGCAAGTTAAAAGGATTTAGCTTAAGCGATAATAAAAATAATGTTGAAGGATTTATTGATTGGGATGAAAATTATAATCTAAGATTTAATGAATAATTATATTCAAAATGATCAGTTTATAATATATCATAAGCTAAATTTCCTTTGCCCGTTTTAAAATTTTATATTTGCGTTCATCAAAAAAATATACATGGATTATATTGTATCAGCCCGTAAGTATCGTCCTTCAACTTTTGTTTCAGTTGTTGGGCAGCAAAATATTACAACAACATTAAAGAATGCAATAAAAGGAAGCCAGTTGGCGCATGCTTACTTATTCTGTGGACCACGAGGAGTTGGTAAAACTACCTGTGCCCGGATTTTTGCAAAAACGATTAACTGTTCAAATATTACTGATGACTTTGAAGCATGTAATGAATGTGAATCGTGTAAGTCTTTTAATGAAAACAGGTCTTACAATATTCATGAATTGGATGGTGCCTCAAATAACTCAGTAGAAGATATCAGAAGCCTGATTGATAAAGTACGCGTTCCTCCTCAAATAGGAAGTTACAGTGTGTATATTATTGATGAGGTTCATATGTTATCTCAGGCAGCATTTAATGCATTTCTTAAAACCCTGGAGGAACCACCCAAACATGCTATATTTATTTTAGCAACTACAGAAAAGCATAAAATATTACCTACCATTTTATCTCGTTGTCAGATTTATGATTTTAACAGAATTACAATTGAGGATGCAGTAGGACATTTAAAATATGTTGCACAAAGCGAAAGCATTAGTGTAGAAGAAGAGGGTTTAACCGTAATAGCACAGAAAGCTGACGGGGCCATGCGTGACGCATTATCAATCTTTGATCAGATTGTAGCTTTCTCAGGTAAAAGTATTACTTATCAGCAGGTTATAGATAATCTTAATGTGTTGGATTATGACTTTTATTTCAGATTAGTTGATGCATTTTTAGCTGAAGATACAACCCAGACATTATTAATTTTTGATGAAATACTAAAACGAGGCTTTGACGCACATCATTTTATTTCAGGTTTAAGTTCTCACTTGCGCGATTTGCTGGTGTGCAAGGATGTAGCTACTGTTCAGTTGTTAGATGTTGGAGCTAAAGTAAAAGAAAAATATGCCAGTCAGGCACAAAGCAGTACCATCAACTTTTTAATTGATGCGCTGGAAATAACCAATACATGTGATCTTCAATATCGTGTTGCAAAAAATAAGCGATTACATGTTGAGTTCGCCCTGTTGAAAGTGGCTCGAGTTCTTGACGAACAAAGAAAAAAGTAAAGAAAAAGACAGAGTCTCAAAACGGTTCCGGTAAGAGTGTGGGGAAAGCATCAACCGGGGCTCCGTCTGGCAGTAGATCACATACTGCTACTTCCGTTACTAAAACAAAGCCATATCAGGGGGGAATTAAAACAGAAACTAAAAATCCGCTTAAAACCATTTCGTTAAAGGCGGCATTGTCCGGAGATTCTGATTTGCTAAGATCTAATACAGTAAAAAAAGAAACAAAAGAAGAAGTTGTTGACGTTTATGTAGATCCTAGCTGGAATGAACCTGTAAGTCAGGAAAAGATAAAAGATTGTTGGTTAGAATACCGAAATCGAATTCAAGGCACAAATGCACGATTAAGTAGTATTATGTCTAATCATATGCCTGAGTTAAAAAATGGAACAGTATTACATGTAGGACTGAAAAATGTTACTCAGGAGAAAGAACTTAATGAGGAAAAAAGTAAACTTTTTGGATTTCTAAAACGTGAATTAAGGAATGCTAACTTAAGCCTTGAAACAGAAATTGTTTTGGGTGAAGGAGCGGTTAAAAAAGCATTTACAGCAGCAGAAAGAGCTAAATTAATGGCGGAGAAAAATCCATCCTTATTACTTTTAACTAAAAAGTTTGATTTAGATGTTGAAATTTAAGTTTTGAATAAACAATATAAATTTCAGCTTGTTAATTAAACGTTTTATTACATATTTAAATAACATAACCATTTATATTAAAGAGATTTGGATAAAAATTACCTAAACTCTAAATCTGAAAACACTTTTTGATTATGACAAAAACATCAAAAATTATTTACACTAAAACCGATGAAGCACCGGCTTTAGCAACCTATTCTTTTTTACCAATAATTAAAGCTTTTACTGAGGCAGTTGATGTTGAGGTTGAATTAAAAGATATTTCTTTAGTAGGAAGAATTATAGCTAATTTTCCTGAAAACTTGACTGATGAACAAAAGCAACCAGATGCTTTGGCACAGTTAGGTGAGTTAGCAAAACAACCAGAAGCAAACATTATTAAGTTACCAAACATTAGTGCTTCAATTCCACAGTTGGTTGCAGCAATTGCTGAACTAAAAGAACATGGTTATGATGTTCCGGAATATCCAACGGAACCAAAAACTAAGGAAGAAGAAGAAATTAAAGCTAGATATTCAAAAGTTTTAGGTAGTGCAGTAAATCCTGTCTTAAGAGAAGGAAACTCAGATCGAAGAGTTGCTGACGCAGTGAAAGAATATGCCAAAAACAATCCTCATTCAATGGGAGCATGGAGTAAAGATTCTAAATCTCATGTAGCTCACATGGAAGATGGGGATTTTTACTCAAGTGAAAAATCATATGTTTCTCCAAAAGAAGATGTGGTAAAAATTGAGTTGGTTCAAAAAGATGGCAATGTTACTGTTTTAAAAGAAAAAACACCATTGTTAGCTGGCGAGGTAATTGATGGTTCTTTAATGAGTAAAAGTGCTTTACGTGCTTTTTATGCTAAAGAAATTAAAGCTGCAAAAGAAGAAGATGTATTGTTGTCTCTTCATTTAAAGGCAACTATGATGAAAGTTTCTGACCCGGTTATGTTTGGTCATGCAGTTACTGTATATTATAAAGATGTATTTGAAAAATATGCTGCAGAATTTGCTGAATTAGGCGTAAATCCAAGTAATGGACTTGGAGATGTTTACGCTAAAATAGCAACATTACCTGCAGATAAAAAGAAAGAGATTGAAGAGGCCATTTTGGCAGTTTATGCAACAAATCCTGAGTTAGCAATGGTTAACTCCGATAAAGGAATTACCAACCTTCATGTTCCGAGTGATATTATTATTGATGCATCAATGCCTGCTGCTTTAAGAACATCAGGACAAATGTGGGGACCAGATGGTAATTTGAAAGATACAAAAGCTATGATTCCGGATAGATGTTATGCCGGAATATATCAGGAAGTGATTTCTTTCTGTAAAGAAAATGGTGCTTTTGATGTGACTACAATGGGTAATGTTTCAAATGTAGGTTTGATGGCTCAAAAGGCTGAAGAATATGGCTCACATGATAAAACATTTATTATTCCTGCTGCAGGAACTGTTAAAGTTTCTACTACAGATGGAACAGTTGTTTTTGCACACGATGTTGAAGAGGGTGATATATGGAGAATGTGCCAAACCAAAGATTTACCTATTAAGGATTGGGTTAAATTAGCTGTCAACAGAGCTAAGGCAACAGGTAATCCGGCTATCTTTTGGTTAGATAATAACAGAGCTCATGATGCTAATTTGATTACCAAGGTTCAGGAGTATTTAAAAGATTATGATTTAGCAGGACTAGAGGTAGAAATAATGACTCCGGTGGAGGCGATGCAATATACCCTTAAAAGAGTTAAAGAGGGTAAAGATACTATCTCAGTTACAGGAAATGTGTTGAGAGATTATTTAACTGATTTATTCCCAATTTTAGAGCTTGGTACAAGTGCTAAAATGTTATCAATTGTACCATTGTTAGCAGGTGGTGGTTTATATGAAACAGGAGCTGGAGGTTCTGCACCTAAGCATGTTCAACAGTTTTTAAGTGAAGGTCACTTACGTTGGGATTCATTAGGTGAATTTTTAGCTTTAGCAGTTTCTCTGGAAGATATAGGTATTAAATCAGAAAATAAGAAAGCTGTTATTTTAGCTAATGCGCTAAATAAAGCAAATAGCGAGTTTTTAAGAAATGATAAATCTCCATCTCGTAAAGTAAATGAAATGGATAACAGAGGCAGTCATTTTTATTTAACGTTATATTGGGCAAAAGCAATGGCTGAGCAAAATGATGATATTGAGTTAAAAGAGAGATTTGCTAAGCTTGCCAAAGAGCTGGAAGAAAAAGAAAGTGTAATTCTTGATGATTTGATTAAATGTCAGGGATCGGAAGTTAATATTGGTGGATATTTCCAACCAGACGAAAAATTAGCTTTTGAAGCAATGAGACCAAGTGATAGTTTTAATAATGCAATTGCAGCATTGTAAAAATGAAGAATTAAGATATTGATATAGAGCCGGATTAATTGTTAATCCGGTTTTTTTATGACTTTTGTTTATATAAATAGGGGGCAAATAGTTTGAATTAAGTTTTTTGAAATCAAAATTATGGAAGATTCAATGTTTTCTTAAAATTTAGTACGTTTTAACGCTATTTGTTTTAATTAGTCAATAATTTGCATTTACTTTGTAAGCTCAAACTTCAAAAGCTTTGGCAAGCACGTCATTATTTGTTTTCTTAAAATTGTATGTACTTCCAGGAATAAAACTGTGTATTAAATTGAAAAATTTAAATACGAGTTGATATTTTATTTAAATATTCCTGAAAATGAATTAATGATGTATCCTTTAAACATTAAAGTTTATCGAATTGTATCGTTAATTATAAGATAAATGATGAATCGCATTTTAAAGCGAAATATTATGCAATAATTTTACATTTTAATTAATAATAAAATACTTTCTAGATATGGAATTTATAAACAAGCTTAAAGCCAAAGCAAAAGAAAACAAAAAAAGAATTGTTCTTCCTGAAGGATTAGAAGAAAGAACACTTCAGGCTGCAGATATTATTGTTAGCGAAGATTTTGCTGATGTGATTTTAATAGGTAATCCTGCTAAAATTGCTGAAGAGGCTGCACGCTTAGGTTTAAAGAACTTGGATAAAGCAACAATTGTTGATCCTGAAAATCACGAAAAGAAAGAAGTTTATATCGATTTGTTGGTTGAACTTAGAAAGAAAAAAGGTTTAACTAAAGAGCAAGCAGAAAAATTAGTTGTACAGCCATTATATCTATCTACATTAATGATTAAAAATGGAGATGCTGATGGTGAGGTTGCTGGTGCCGAAAATGCAACAGGTGATGTTTTACGTCCTGCATTTCAGGTAGTAAAAACTTTACCGGGAATTAGTGTTGTTTCAGGCGCATTTATTATGATCTTCCCTGATGATGAGTTTGGTGATAATGGTATGATGGTATTTGCTGACTGTGCAGTTCATCCTAATCCAACAGCAAGTGAGTTAGCAGAAATTGCTGTTACAACAGGTAAAACAACCAAATCAATTGCAGGTATTGAACCTCGTATTGCCATGTTAAGCTTTTCAACTAAAGGAAGTGCAAAACATGAAATGGTTGACAAAGTTGTAGAAGCAACAAAATTAGCTAAAGAAATGGCTCCAGAATTAAAAATTGATGGAGAACTTCAGGCTGATGCTGCTATTATTGAAGCTATTGGTTCTAAGAAAGCTCCAGGTAGTGAGATTGCAGGTAAGGCTAATGTACTTGTATTCCCAACTCTTGAGGTAGGAAACATTGCTTATAAATTGGTACAGCGCATGGGACATGCTGAAGCAATCGGACCAGTACTACAAGGAATGGCAGCACCTATCAATGATTTATCAAGAGGTTGTTCTGTAAGTGATATTGTAAATTTAGTAGCAATTACAGCAAATCAAGCTGCAGGTAATATGTAATCCTTTCATTAGAAAGGATTTTTTTCTATAATAAAGTTTAGCACTATATAATGTTATAACTTTATTAGGGTAAAAGAAGTTTATAATAAGTAAATACTATAAATAAATGGCTGAAATTCTAGTAGAACCTATAGAAGGTTATGCGCTAAGTAAAAACAAAAAGAAAGGAACTACTTTATTTTCAAAAGTAGGAGTTGTAGGCTGTGGAAAAGAAGGACAAAGTATCGCTCGTATCGCCAGTTGGCATGGTATGGAGGTTGTTTTTCTTGAGCTTACTGAAGAAAAAATTGAAACAGCTATTGCTAATATTGGCAAAGAGCTTGATAATAGAATTGAAAACTGGGGATTAACACCTAGTGAGAAGAAAGCAATCATGAGTCGCATTAAAGGTACTATGGACTATCAGGACCTTGCAGAATGTGATTTTGTTATTGAAGCAATTCGTTCAGATGATAAAGGCGCAAGAAGTATTGATGCTCGCAAAGAAGTGTTTAAGAGTATTGAAGCAATTGTTCGTGAGGATACTATTATTGCAACAAACTCAACAACAATTATTATCACTGAGTTAGCATCAGAAATGAAAAAACCAGAGAGATGTATTAGTTTACACTTTTTTGTTACTTCTCCTGAAGCTAGAATTATTGAAGTTGTTAAAGGATTATATACTTCAGAAGAAGTGTATAACAGAGTATGTACTTTTGTTAAATTAATTAACAGAGATGTTATTCCTGTTGAAGAATCTGCAGGTTTAGTAAGTGTACGTTTATATGTTACTTTATTAAACGAAGCTTGCCAGGTTCTTATGGAAGGTATTGCTACTATGAGCGATATTGATAAAACTATGAAGGTAGGCTTAGGAATGAGATTTGGACCTTTTAGAACTGCTGATATTATTGGTTTAAGCAAAATAACTAAATGGATGGATAATTTATATGAGGAGTTTGGTAGCTCTAAATATAAGCCATCTCCACTAATTAAAAGATTAGTGAGAGCAAAACATTTAGGAGTAGTTTCAGGCGAAGGATTCTACAAGTATGATGAAAATGGGAATGTAATTTCTTAATCATTTGTAGTTTTTTATCCTGGTATAATTAAGAATTAAGAAAAGTTTAAATCAATAAAAATGAAGATATTAGTATTAAATTGTGGTAGTTCCTCAATTAAATATCAATTGTTCAATATGGAGGCTGAAAGTCATGACGTATTGGCCAAAGGAGGTATTGAAAAAATCGGACTTAAAGGTTCATTTTTAAAGCACGAAAAAGAAAATGGTGAAAAGGTTTTACTAGAAGGTGAAATCTTGGATCACCAAACAGGTATCGATTATATTTTAGGTGTATTATCAAGTGCAAAACACGGATGTATCAAAAAACTTGAAGAAATTGATGCTGTTGGTCACCGTGTGGTACATGGAGGTGAAACATTTAACTCAAGTGTATTCATTACAAATGAAGTGGTTGAGAAAATGAATGAGTGTATTGAGTTAGCTCCTTTACACAATCCACCAAACTTAAGTGGTATTTCTGCTATTGAATCATTGTTACCAAGTGTGCCTCAGGTTGGTGTTTTCGATACAGCTTTCCACCAAACTATGCCAAAACATGCATATATGTATGCAATTCCTTATTCTTTATATAAGAAATACGGAATACGTAGATATGGATTCCACGGAACTAGTCATAAATATGTATCAGCAAGAGCTTGTGAAATATTAGGAGAAGAGTATAAAGATAAAAAAATCATTTCTTGTCACTTAGGAAACGGAGCTTCTATTGCTGCAATTAAAAATGGTGTATCAGTAGATACTTCAATGGGATTTACTCCGGTAGAAGGTTTAATGATGGGAACCAGAGCTGGAGACCTTGATATTGGTGCTGCTACATTTATTATGGATAAAGAAATGATTGGTACTAAATCTGCCAGCATTTTATTCAATAAACAAAGTGGTTTAATGGGTATTACAGGCGTTTCTTCTGATATGCGTGATTTATTAGCTGCATCAAAAGAAAACAATCCATTGGCTATTCTTGGTATGGAAATGTATTCATACAGAATTAAGAAATATGTAGGTTCTTATGCTGCTGCAATGGGTGGTGTTGATATCATTACTTTTACAGGAGGTATTGGTGAATACGCTCACTATATCAGAAAAGCAGTTTGTGAGGAACTTGGTTTTATGGGTATTGAGATAGATTCTTCAGCTAATGAAGCAGCTTTAGGAACAGAATCTGTTATTAGTAATGGTGATAGTAAAGTTACTGTTATGGTTGTACCTACAGATGAGGAGTTTATGATTGCTCAGGATACAAAAAGAATTGTTGAAGAGTTAGCAAACAGATAAAAATAGTCAGTTTTATCTTTTACAATATAAACCGCAAAGCTTAAATGTATATTTAGGTTTTGCGGTTTTTTTATGATTAAAGTTCTTGTTATCCTTACATAAGCTTGATACTTTTATATTTAGCAAAATCGAAAAAATATTGGGATATGTTTAAGAAACTATCAGAACTTGAACTGCTTATAAAAAAAAATAAAGTAGTTAAGGTTTTGGCATTAGCTGTTTCGCAGGATGCAGACTCTTTGTCGGCTGTATGTAAAGCTTATAATGCTGGAATCATAAAACCTGTATTAATAGGTGATGTAGAATTAACTAAAAGCATTATTAAGAAAGCCGGCTATAATTTTGAAGGAGCAACATTTATTGATGAATCTGATCCGGAACTCTGTGTGGAAAGGGCTGTTAAGATGGTGAGCAGAGGAGAAGCTGATGTATTAATGAAAGGCAAGGTTGCTACTCCGGTTCTATTAAAAGCGGTGTTGAACAAAGAATGGGGACTTAGAGAAGGTAAATTACTTTCTCATTTTGCACTTTTTGAAGTGGAGACCTACCATAAATTAATTGCAGTTACTGATGTGGCCATGAATATTGGTCCAAACTTAAATGATAAAATCGCAATAATAAATAACTCTGTTGGCTATTTGAATAAGTTGGGTATTCATAAACCTAAAGTTGCTGTTTTGGGGGCTATAGAAATGGTTAATGAGAGTATGCAGGCTACTTTAGATGCTGCGTTGTTATCAAAAATGAATCAACGGGATCAGATTAAAAACTGTATTATTGACGGACCATTGGCTTTTGATAATGCTATCAGTTTTGAAAGTGCGCGTCATAAAAATATTAAGAGCTCAGTGGCCGGAGATACAGATTTATTGTTAATGCCCGATATTGAGGTGGGAAATGTATTATATAAAACCCTGATATTTTTTGCAAAGGCTAAGGTTGCTTCGGTGATTTTAGGCGCTAAATCTCCAATTGTACTGACTTCCAGAAGTGATTCAGAGGAATCAAAATATCATAGTATTTTATTGGCTATTTTAGGATAATTTAGGAGATAGGAGTCTTAAATTTTAATAATTAAGTAAATTATTCTATGTTAGCGGTGCATTCAGCAAATCATGTATAATTAAATGTAAAACACACCTATGGAAACATTTCATATTTTAGTCTTAAATCCAGGATCAACATCTACCAAAATAGCCGTTTATGAGAATGAAAAATCTGTTTTTCTAAAAAATATTAAACATTCATCTGATGAAATAGCAGCATTTAAAACAATAGCTGATCAATATGCATTTAGGAAAGAAGTGATTTTGAAAGAACTGCAAAGTGCAGATGTCGATATTAATAAAATTGATGCAGTTGTAGGTAGAGGAGGTTTAGTTAAGCCTATTGAATCTGGTGTTTATGAGGTTAATGAAGCTTTAAAACAAGATTTAAAAGTTGGAGTACTTGGTGAACACGCCAGTAATTTAGGTGGATTAATTGCTGATGATATTGCACAGTCATTACCTAATGCAAGAGCGTTTATTGCAGACCCGGTTGTGGTTGATGAATTGGAAGATGTAGCTCGTATAACAGGGTGTCCGGGAATGCCTCGTCAATCTATCTTTCATGCATTAAATCAAAAAGCAGTTGGACGATTATTTGCCCGTACCAGAGGATTTATTTATGAGGAATTAAATTTAATTGTTGCTCATATGGGTGGTGGAATATCCATTGGAGCACACAAACAAGGAAAAGTTATAGATGTAAATAACGCCATTGATGGTTATGGCCCATTTTCTCCTGAAAGAGCTGGTACATTGCCAACAGGAGCCTTAATTAAAGCTTGTTTTAGCGGTAAGTACACCTTGGAAGAAATGAAGAAAATTGTTAATGGAAAAGGTGGACTGGTTGCACATTTAGGAACAAATGAAGCGTATGAAGCTTACAAAAGAATTCAGGCGGGGGATAAAAAAGCTGAGTTAGTATTAAGTGCGATGTCATATCAAATAGGTAAAGCAATTGGTGGTTGTGCAGCTGTTTTAAAAGGAAAAGTAAATGGGGTTATTTTAACCGGAGGAATTGCAAATAATACTTTTGTAGTAGATTACGTTAAGAATATGGTAGATTGGATTGCTCCGGTGGCAGTTTATCCAGGTGAGGATGAAATGAACGCTTTAATGCAAAATGGATTAATGGTTCTTAAAAACGAAATTCAATGTAAGGAATATAAATAACAATTATAATTCTTAAAACAATATAATATAAAGGTTGTCATCAGAGTATTGACAACCTTTTTTTATATCTTGACAACTCAAAATTGATCGAAATATTGATTTATGGTTTTAAATTTTATTCAGGGATTTATAAATGAGGATAATATAGCTTATATGCTTATTATAGCTGCCTCATTAATTGTGGTGTTGTCATATTTATTTTCAGTTTTTTCAAAGAAAACAGCTATACCAAGTGTGATTTTACTAATTGCATTAGGCTTTTCTTCAAAAAAGTTATTCAGTATAGGTGTTACAGATGTAGATTGGTTGTTTCCACTTGAAATTTTGGGTATTGTGGGTTTAATGCTCATTGTGTTAGAAGGTGCATTAGATTTAAAGTTATCGTGGCAGCGATGGCCTATAATATGGAAATCTGGCTTAATAGCTTTATTGTCGCTTTTTATCAACGTATTTATATTTACATATGGAATTCAGATTATTATAGGAAATCTGGATTTCCTAACTGCCTTTATTTATGCTATACCATTGTCTATTATAAGTAGCGCCATTGTTATTCCCAGTGTAGAAGGTTTAGATGAAGAAAGACGGGAATTTTTAATTTATGAAAGTACCTTATCTGATATTTTTGGCTTAATATTGTTTTATACCGTCATTAATAATGTCAATACAGGTGAGGCTGCTAAAATTGGTTTAAATGTTATTTCAAATATTGGAGGAACCTTAATATTATCAGTGGTTCTTTCTTATTTGATGATTATATTTTTTCAAAGAGTTAAAACACAGGTAAAGCTGTTTCTATTTATATCAGTATTATTGATGTTATATGCAATTGGTAAAGTATTTCATTTATCATCCTTGCTCATTATCCTGGTATTTGGATTAATACTAGAAAACAGACATATTTTCTTTTCTGGTTTTATGAGTAAATTTTTAAAAGAAGAGAAAGTAAAAAGCGTATTGTCAGACTTTAAGTTATTAACCAGAGAAAGTGCCTTTATGGTACGTACATTTTTCTTTTTTGTTTTTGGATTAAGTATTACAGTTGCCGGAATATTTAAAACAAAAGTGGTTGTTGGAGCTTTGGTGTTTTTACTTATAATGTTTCTGGTCAGATGGTTATTGTTTAAAGTAATAATGAAAAAATCATTTATGCCTCAGGTCTTTATTGCACCAAGAGGATTAATCTCTGTTTTACTTTATTTTGCCATACCAGATGATTTCTTAATTAATGATTTTGAATCAGGAATATTATTATTTGTAATATTAGGAACAAGTGTTGTTATGGCTTGGGCATTAGTTCATTCTAAGTTAGGAAAAACCGGAAGATTAAGAAAAATAGCAACCGTAAGAAGCATATTTATGGGATCAAATAGAAAGGCAGTATAAAAAGAAGAATAAAATAATAAACTTTTTTTTATATATCTCGTCTAAATATCTAAATACTAATTGTCGTAATTTGTTTAAATGCAAATCAAGTTAAAATATTTATCATGCTTTTGGGGATTGTTGTTTCTGTGGGTTATATCCTCAGTAAATGTTTCTGCTCAGAAAAGCATAACGGACTTTAAACTTCATAATAGCATTTTGGAGGATGAAGGTATTGAGTTAAAAGTGCTCCAGTATAAAAGTACAAAAAGTGAATCTTCTTTTCAGAAAGGAAGAGCATTGGAATTTGCACATCAGTTTACTGTAAATTATACACCTCAAAATTGTGGAAATTGGTTTACATTAAAAGATGGGACTAAAATATGGAAGTTAAGAATAAGTTCACCTGGAGCATATTCAATAAACCTAATTTTCGATAGATATGTACTTCCTGAGGGTGCAAAACTTCTGATATATAATGTCGATCAATCCCAAGTCCTTGGAGCTTTTACATCAAAGAATAACAAAAAATCAGGTATACTGGCTACAGCTCCTGTATCAGGAGATGAGATTATTGTCGAGTATCAGGAACCTGCTCAACCTGAGTTTAAAGGTGAGTTATTAATCGGGGCAGTGAACCATGATTATGTAGGTATTTTTAAATATATGGATAGTAAGGCAGGTATATTTGGAGAATCAGGTTATTGCGAAGAAGATGCATCTTGTTATGATCCAACAAACTCTATTGATGTTAGAAGATCTGTTGTAGGATTAATAAATAATGGTAGTTTATATTGCACAGGAACCTTTATTAATAATACAAATGAAGATGGAGAGCCATATGTTATTACTGCTGCCCATTGCTTGAATAGTTCTAATCCGGGAAGCGCAGATGCTATTGTGGCCTTTGTAAATTACGAATCACCTTATTGTAGTGAAATAATTGATGGATCCAAGATTCAGACGATATCCGGTGCAGACACTAAAGTTTATGCTGAGGAACTGGATATAGCGCTTTTACTGATGCAGGAAGAGCCTGATGCCAATGCACAACCTTATTTTGCCGGCTGGACGCTTGAAACTCAACCTGCACAACCTTATACATGTATTCATCATCCTCAGGGAGATGTGAAAAAGGTTTCAACATCAATAACAACGATTCAGGCGACATCATTTGTTGAAGGTGGAAATTATCCTTATGCCCAGGAATATGATTTTCACTGGAGAGTACCTGAATGGAATTTAGGAACAACCGAAGGAGGATCTTCCGGGGCGGCTTTATTTGATGCCAATTATAAAATAATAGGAACGCTCACTGGGGGAGAAGGAACTTGTTCCTGGCCTAGAAATGATTATTTTACCCGTTTTTATAAGGGGTGGGATCAAAATCCTTTAGATAGTTGTCATTTTTCAACATGGCTGGATCCATTAAACACTGGAGTTCAAAGTTTGGATGGATTTGATCCGTATGAAGAACAATCATATAAACGTATTTCTAATGTTGAAGTAGGGGAACTACCGGCTATCAATAAATCCACTGAATTTGGGTATGAAAGCGGACATAATATTTATGGTATTACAAGGTATGCTGAAAAGTTTACAGGAATAAAATCAGCGAATCTAAATGGCGTATATATAATGCCCGGACAAAGCCCTTTTGGAGCAGATCAGACTATAAATTTATTAGTGTGGGAGGGGAGTGTTTATCCAGAAAATGTACTTTACAAAGAGGAAAATATCAATATAGGCCAATTAAGAGCTAACCGAGAAATATTTTGGAAGTTTTCTAATCCTGTATCAACCAATGGAACATTCTATGTTGGATATGAGATTGACTATTCTGGTTCGCCAATAGATAGTTTTGCCGTTTATCATACTCAGGATGGTTCTGTTACAAAAACAAAAAATACCATGATGGTAGAGTATCACAATAATTGGGAAATGGCAAGTGATGTTTATGGTGGAGAGATGCGTTCATTATGGATTGATGTATTGGCAGATATGGTGGTATTAGGAGATACTCAAGTAAATATTCCTTCAGTAAAAGAAATGAAATTATATCCCAACCCTCTTGTATCTACCTCGATTGCTAAGTTAGATACAAAAGGATTGTTTGTTGAAAGTTATTCCGTTATAGATATCAATGGCAGCGTATTGGATAAACAGCGTTTCACAAATAGCACTGTGATTCCAATTAATATTGATTTGAGTGATTTACCTGATGGATTATATATTATTGAAATCAATCATGAAACGGGTACAATCTATAAAAAGATTGTTAAGGCTAGTCAATAACCTTGATATTATCAATGCAAACATAAGCAGGTGTTAACATCTCACCATTGAAAATGTCAGTTGATAAAAAGCTTATTTCAATACGTGATATGTAACCTAATTCTGTCAAATCAACATTGGTCCATTCTCTTATTGTATAATCATCCTTATTGGTTATGGCAGTATGATCAGCTAAATAAAACTCAACAGTTCCTTTAAGAGTTCCAGCAGTGTCATATCCATTGATAATCATTTTAAACCAGTCCGGATCTGTTCCTTCTGTACCGCCAAACTTTTCAATAGACCCTATTCCTTGCTCAATGGCAGTATAGTTATAGTAGGTATTATTTACATACATGCTTTTAAATAAGTGATCCTCACTATCAAGAGTTGTAATAGTACCATGTTTATTTGGATCATTAAGGCCTAAAACAACATAATTTTCAGAGTCATAATCATCCGTTGATCTGTATTCTCCATATAATTGGTATAATACATTAGTATTACTACCTGTTATATCTGAGTATACGAATCCATCAAAAGAAGAAGTTTCTTTAGGATCTCCATTCACTTCAAAACTTAAAAGTCCAGAAGAAAATTGAGTTGTACCAACTGTTCCAACAGAAAATGTATCTTTCTCAAGGGTTAAATCTTCAAAATCACTATTATACATGGATTGTGCAAATATTTCTCGGGATACAGTACCTCTTTGGTTTTCAACAATAAATGTATAATTAAATGTATTTAGTTCTTTAGGTATGAGCTTATAGTCTTTATCCGTTGAAATAATTTCATCATCTAATAACCAGGTATAAGATGATCCGTAGTCATAAGTGATTTTAGGAGAAATAACTATCGTATCATTTACTTTTATTTCATAACCACCTTCTGGAATATCTAAATATATTTCAGAAATGGGTAAATCTTTTTCCTCGTTAGCACATGAAAATAATACAGAGCAGATGCTTAAACCAATAAAAACTGTTTTAAATATATTGTTTTGCATAATTGGCTTTATTTCTTTTTTAAATGATATTCAATAAATCCAGGAAGTTGATCTGTACCGATTCTTTTTCCGATAATGTTTTTATTTTCGTCTAAAACAAAAATAACCGGAGTACTATAAATATCATACAAATCTCTAAAATTTGATTGGTTATATGGGTCCCAAACATTAATCCATTCCTCTAATTGGTGTTCCTCAATAAACTCAGTCCATTTATCTTTTTCGTGTTGGGTGAAAACTGCAAATATTTTAACACCCTGATCACCATACTTATCCCATATTTCTTCTTTTATTTTAGGAATCTCTTTTTTACAGTGACCACAATCCGGTTCCCAGAAAACCAATATGGTTAATTTTGCATATACTTCGTTAAGTTTGTAGTATTCGTTATTGGGTGAAAGTAACTTTAAATCTGGAGCTTTATTTCCAATTAAATTAGGTTTAAGTTTTGTTACTCTTTCTTCAAGTTTTGTAAGGAATTCTTCATCTACCCAGTCTGCATATCCAGATAAATAATATCTTTCAGCCAGAGCTACCATAGCAGCATCCATTCCCATCACTTTACTGTCATTTACAGTGTTGAATGTATACTGAATAAGGTATTTTTCCATCTCCTTATTATCACCTGCCATTTCAATTACTCTATTTGCTTCTTTAACAATGCTGTCAGGAATTTGGAAAACAGTCTTTGTAAAAAAAGTTTCTAGTTTATTTGTAAAATATGGAGTACGTAACATTCTGTCATCTTGCATATCAATATTATCAAAATAGTGATCTTTATAATATTCATATCGTTTCCATCGAATTACCGAGTCTGGTAAACTTTTATTTTCATTAAAATCGGGTACATTAATTTCTTTAATACCTCTTATAAAATTAGCCAGGAATGTGCCTTTATATTTGGTTAATATATTATTCCAATAGCCATTAATTTCTTCAGTTAATTCGTTTAGTTGATTCTTCCATATTTCCACAGAATCTTTTTGTGATTGAGCTTTTTCTTTAATATTGTTTTGAAGGGCAACCGCTTTTTGTTGTTGTTTGTTCAGGTATTTTTGGTATTCATTAAAAGCCAGTTCTTGTTTATTTCCTTTTACAGTAAGGTTTAGTATTGGTTCTGTCTTTTGGGTTGAAATGCTAAAATGTTGTTCATCATCAATAAATATATCAAAGTACTTTTGATCTGGCATATAAATGATATAAACACCACCTGGTAATGGTTCTTCTCCAGTAAAACTTCCTTTACCTTCATGGTTAACCATAATGGTGTCATTTACTAACATTTTCTTGTTAAAATAATGTCCCAGTATTAAGGTGGTATCTTTCAATCCATTAATAGTAACATCAATTTTATAACCTTGTCCATTTACCTTAAATAAGGTTAATGAGAAAAATACAGATAGTATGATGATAAACTTTGTATTCATTGTATTATCTTTTTAGAAATATGAGAATAATATCCTAATTTGTATAGATCATAGATTAACATGCTAGGATTAGTGTTTTGAAGTAATCCGGATAAAAAATCCTTACTTCGAAGAAACAAAACACCTGACAGCCCAATAAGTTTTAATTTTTTTAAAATCCTGTAATATCTTAAAATTGTTATCCTGTCATAAAGCAGATGGTTGTCTCCATTTTTTGATTCTATGATTTTTAATGTTTCTAATCTTTGTTCTGTTTTAGTAATAAATTCCATATTACTTTCTAATCCAATATGAACAATAGGATTATCAATATGGAAAATATGGATACCCAGCAGCTCAAGTTTTATGCCAAACATAGTGTCTTCATGGCCAGATCTTTCAATAGTTTCATCAAATTGGATCTTGTTGAAAAGTTCTCTCTTTACTAAAAAGTTATTCGACATAAAACTTTTATTAGGAACTTTGTTTCTATGTGCTGCACTGAAGTCTTCTTTGAATTTGCCAACTTTCCATCTTAGACTTTTATCTAAAGATGGTAGCTGTTTGGGATGTACTCTTCCTCCACAAACAATCATTTTAGAATTGGTAATATGCGGTAAATACTTTTCCAGGTAATCAACAGGAATTTCAGAATCACTATCGATAAATAAAAGACTATTGTATAAAGCATCAACAGCCATTCTGTTTCGAATGGCTGCGCTCCCTATATTTTTTTTAAGTTCTTTGTATCTGATTTGATCAAAACTCTTTAGAGATCTGTTTATTATTTTATAATCATTCTTTGAACCATCATCATATATAAGTATTTCTATATTAATGGATAATTCATCTGCCTGCTTGATTAACTTTTCGGTTAAGCAAGTAACATCAACATTATAAACAGGTATACAAACAGATAGCATCTAATAGTCTTGATTGATTATATCGCTTTTGTTTTTTCTTTTAACCAATTGCTTAACTCTTCGCTTAATAAAGGTGAAATAATATCATATACTTTCTGATGATATTGATTTAGCCAATCAATTTCTTCATGAGTCAAAAGAGACTTTTCAATTGGTTTTAGGTCAATAGGGCAGAGGGTTAAAGTTTCAAAACCTAAAAAGTCTCCAAAAGCAGTTGAAACAGCCTTTTTTGTTAAAATGAGGTTTTCAATTCTAATACCGTATTCTTCTTCTCTATATAAACCTGGCTCATTAGATGTAATCATTCCTTCAGCTAATGCAACACCATTATCATTGGGGCGTATAGCCTGAGGTCCTTCGTGTACATTTAAAAAGCAACCAACTCCGTGGCCTGTTCCATGACCGTAATTTAGACCTTGAGACCACAGTGCTTTGCGTGCCAGAATATCCAGGTGAACACCTCTCGTGCCTACAGGAAATTTTGTAGTATCTAACGCGATATTACCTTTAAGTACCATCGTATAGTCTACTTTTTGTTGTTCAGTTGGTGTACCCAAATGAATGGTTCTTGTAATATCTGTAGTACCTTCATAATACTGGCCACCAGAGTCAACCAGATAAAAATTATCAGAACTTAAAGGGATGCTGCTTTTTTCATCTACGGTATAGTGACAGATGGCGCCGTGTTCAGCAAATGCAGATATTGTAGCAAAAGACTCTCCAACAAAGCTATCTGCTTCTGCTCTGAATTTCTTTAACTCTCTTGCTGCTGATATTTCTGTAACATCTCCTTGTGGAACTTGATTTTCAAGCCAGTGAATGAATTTTACCATTGCAACACCATCTTTTTTCATGGCTTCTCTAAATCCATTTTGTTCGGTGCTGTTCTTAATTCCTTTAAGGTCTTTTACAACGCTTTCAGTTTCAATTTTAATAACTTCTCGTGGAATTAATGAATATATTTTTGCGTTGGTAGTAAAAGGATCAAACATTAAACCAGAGTCAATTGGCATATCTTTAACCCATTTAAAAATATCTGAATACAAATGTATTGAGATATCGTCAATAGCTAATTGTTTTCCAATTGTAGCAGTAATTTTATGGGTGTCGATAAACAAATAAACCGCATCAAGAGAGATGATTAAATATGCATGAAACACCGGATTGTAAGAAACATCGCTACCCCTAAGGTTCAAAGTCCATGCAATTTCGTCAAGCGCTGTAATTATATAGTGAGAGGCATCCTGATTACGCATTTCCTCTCTGATCCTTTCAATCTTCTCAATTCTGCTTAAACCGGCATGTATTGTTTCATGCAGAATAATTGGTTTTTCCGGAATAGGAGGACGTCCTTCCCAGATTTCATCAAGTAATGTTAAATTGGGGTCGATTGAGATACCATAAGTCTTGAACTTCTTTGATAGTTTTCTGGCATCTTCAATTGAAAATACTTCGCCTTCAAAAGCTAAAGTACTTCCCGGATTTAATCTTTCAGCAATCCAGTCTGCATAGTCAGGAGTTCCGGCTTCACCCATTCGAAACAAATCAATCCCATTCCCATCTAATTCTTTTTCTGCCTGGATAAAATATCTGCTGTCCGTCCATAAACCAGCCTCTTCTGCCAAAATAACAACGGTTCCTGCCGAACCTGTAAAACCTGAAATAAACTCTCGTTTTTTCCAATGAGCGGCAGTGTATTCGCTCATGTGAGGGTCACTCCCGGGTATAATATATGCGTCAATTCCCATGCTTAGCATCTTTGAACGCAATAAGAAAATTTTATCAGCTGTGGACATAATACTAACTTTTAATTATTTGAACTCAACGTTCTGGTTGGTGTTAAAAACAATAACTTTTGAATCACTTTGAGGATTATTTCCAATAACCCCATTAAATGATACCTTTTCAATCTCTTTAACCAGTTGGATCTTGTTTAAATAAGGGTGAATTAATTTACCTTTAGAAATTTCTCCGTTAATGGTGTATGAAACCAGCTCATTTAATTTAACTGATGTATGTGTATTATTATTGTTAATGGTTAACTTTTTTAGGTCGTTTGATGAATTATTAATGGTTAAATTTCCATTAGTACATTCAAACAAACTTTCAGTTCCAATTTGTGCTATTTGAATAGTAGAACTGTTACTTCTAAGCTCCGTTTGTGTAGAATTGCCAATTTTTAAGTTGTCAATTTTTGATATACTCTTTAACTTATCTATTTTATTTATTTCAATGATGCTGTAATTTGAGGTTAAATCAATGAGATTGGCGCTTGGAATTTGAATTGTAGAGTTATTAATAACTATTTTACCATAACCAAATTTATTAATAGTACCGTTACAATAGTTTAATTCGATGTTATTGCTAATAGAATCATTGTCTATGGATAGATTCTTAATATTTATTTGGCAGTAATCAAGTTTTGCATCGGTTTTACCTGTTATTTCAGCAATATTAACTTGTCCATTGGAGTTTTTTATTTGTAGTGAGATTTCTTTTGGACAAAAAATGTTGTACATGATTTTATACGGTATTGTCCTGTTAAAATCCTCCGTAAATGTTGTTTTAACCTGAAGTGTTTTGCTGTATGTAACCACTTTAATTCTTATCTCGTCAAGCATTTCTTTAGATAAGTTTGGCTTATCAGATAAGATTTCTAACGAAGTTTCAACACTGATTGAGTCTTTATCCCAATTCAGAATATTGATTTGTGCATGATTACCTCTGATATCAAGATTATTAATATCAGTTGTTTCAAAAATATCTAAACTGTAATCCTTAAAATCAGTAGTTATTTTAGTTTGAGAAAAACTATAGTTACTTAAAAGTGTGATTAAACTGATTACAATTCCAATTTTAAAATTATTCATATTTCTATTTGAGTTGTGTGCATGTAAAAGTAGCTAAAAAGAGTTGTTTCGGAAAATTTTCGAGACTTAACAAAGTAAATGAGTGATTCTAAATTAAATTATTAAAAGAATCACTCATTTTATTTTATTGTTGTTCAGTTTGTTCTTCTTCAGAAACATCTTCCTCTTCAGAATTGTTATCTTCAGAATTTTCATCGACATTTCCTTTTATTAATTTTTGACCGGCAGCACTTACACTTGATTTAATTGGTGCATAACCGAATTTTTTTGAAAAGCGATTTAACTTACTAGCAGGAGCTAATATATATGTAAATGATTTTTCACCTAAGCCACCCTTAACTTTTCGTTTGTCTTCATCTAATGTTTTTACAGCTTCATTATATTCCGGACTTGATGATAATGTTTGCATCATTTCTCCTCTGTGTGAGAAATAGAACCAGGTATCATCATCAAATTTTATAATGATATCAATTATATTTCCACTTCTCTTTTTTACAAGTTCAGTAGTTACATCAACTTTTTTGTTGATCACATAGTTTTTAATGAAGGTTAAATCTGCCTCTCCATCAGCTACATATGCATGTCCCGGACCATCAAAAGTAAAATCTAAATTTCCAAAAGTAAACATTTGGTTTACTTCAGGATTTAGATTTTCAATTTGTTTAGATGCTTTCTTTTTTGCAATAATAGATTTAGCCTCCTTAGTTCCAACCCATTCAGCCATTCTTTTTTGTAAAGTAGCATCACTAAGTTTACTTTCAGGAGCTTTTGACGCTAAAATAGCAGTTACCATCATGTTTGTGATCGATTCATCAAAAAAGAAATCGATACCCATCAGGGTTGTAATGCTTATTTTTTCTTTTTTAGGATCATCTATAATTGTTCCAACATTTTTGTATTTAAACGCTCCTAAATCAATTCCAAAGTCCAATGGTCCTTCTGCTTTGATATCGCATCTGGAGTTTGAATATTGGAAAACAATACCTGTGGTATCCTGATTATTTATTTTATGCATTGGAGCAATTTCAAAAGCATTGTCAGTGCTGTTAAAATGCAGGTATCCATTGGCTGAAATAATCGGAATATCACTGTAATCCTTGCGGGATTGAAGGAAAGAAGAATAAACATGAGCTGAATCTTTAGTTATAAAGAAATCTCTGTATATATTTTCTCTTTCGTAATTAACCGGTTCTTCTCCAATAGGAATTAACACATTTGATGGATCAATCACTGAATTGAAATAAACAAATGTTTGTGGTCCTCCATTACATTGATGAAGCATTTGTGCACCTCCATCAAATGTTAAGTGTGGTTGCTTTGCATTTAAAGTCGATTTTCCTTTAAATGTAAAGTTTTTATCAAAAGTAAACAGTTCCGTTTCAACTATGGTACCTGAAGCAGTTGTACTTTTATTTTCATCTAGTTTTATTTCACTCATTTGTATGGTAAACTTTTTACCATTACCATTTATAAAATCATATTCCCCATATCCGGTATACTCAAACTTACCTGCGATATTTAAATGCGAATTATAAATCGTATGAGAACATGTTGAATCTGATAATAAAATGGTAGCACTATCAATAGGAGCCATCTCTGCATCTTCATAAATTGTAATGCGGCCATCATTTAACTGGATATCAGCATCGGCAACGTTGATATTCTTAACTTCCTCAGCATAAATTACTTTTTTCTCAACATCGTACCTGGCTAAAGGTGCTCTAAAGTCTAGTGAATCCTGACGTCTGTGTGTGGAAACAAATCGGTTACCTTCTGAACCACTTGCACCCATATAAATGTTGTTTATGTCCATATCCCATGAAAATTCACTGATATATGATACATATCTGTTGTCTGTGAAATTAACCAAACTTCCTCCTGATTTTGATACGAAATTACCTTTGCGAGTCTCAAAATCAATATTTGAAATTAAGTTTGTTGTATTAAACGATACATCACCCATATCGCCACTTACAAGATTAAAGTCAGATGAATCTGCTAACATAGTATGGCCGCCAAAAGTCATTGCAGGCGATACAATATTTGCTTTTTCCATATAGAATGTACCTTTACCTGTGGCACCACCTATTCCTACAGTAATAGTACCTTCAAGTGAAGCTTCGTTATTAAACATGGTAAAACTTTCCTCCTGACTCTTTGATTCTAATTTATCCTTATATGGGAGGTATGTTACAGAAGAAAATTTTCCTGAAACATCAGGATATTCAATGCCATCCTCATGCTTGGCAATGGTAAAGTCGTAGGCCTGACCTTTTGTTTCTTCAGGTAGGAACAAAAAGTTTTCAGACTTTGAAGTTGATGCTAAGTATTGCAATGTACCATTACCCCGTAAACCCTTATTACTTAAATCTATATTAGCAATATATTTAGCTCTGTGATCGTAAATATCATAGCCGTCGGGAGGTGTTTCCCTGTTAAACCCAAGAGAAAAATCTTTTTGAACAGTAAGATTTTCATTAAAAGTAGGGAAGATGTTTGAAACAAATGTACCAGTAAAGTCAAAGTTCTTACGAGCTAATTCACTAATACTATCCATTGAAAAAGTATCTAACCTGAAATAAAATTTTTCCCGATCATAAATTCCATTTTGTATTTCAGGTTTATCGTAGTAAACATATGATTCTGAAGTACTGTGAAGAATTGGAAATTCGCTATAGTAATCTTTTCCTGATTTATTATCTGGTTTGTCAATTCGTAAGGTTCCTGAAAGTTTTTCAATAGCATTTTGTACGTATGTTAGCTTGGGGTGACCAAAGTAATCTAATTCACCAGTCTGAACTTGCATTCTCAAGGAGTCAATGTTGGTCATATCGATCTGGAAATCATCGTAATTGAATTTAAAACCAGCTCCGTACAGATTTAACATCCCTGCATTGATTGTTCCGTCAAAAATAAAGTTTCGGTTTCTCTTAAGTAAGATTTTTTCATCTTTAGGAAAGAATACAACATTTTGATTATCGGATATGGAAATAGATTTAACACCATTTATATTTAAATCATAATTAAGTAAATCGATATGGGCGTTTTCAACCCGTCCCGGTGTATTTGAAGCAAAACGAATTACATCATAATCTTTTTTCCCTAATCGGAACAGGAGGTAGTCATCGAGTCTTTGTCTTATTTCAATTTCATCGGTATTTACATTATAACCTATAAATCCGTAAAAAGAAAGTTGTATGATTTGTTGACGAACCTGAGCTTCAGGCAAACCCATCATTTGCGCATAATCATATGCTGTAAATGGTTTCCCTTTAAACATCTTTGAACAGTTTTTAAGTCCTTGTAAAGGATGCATGGCGTCCATCCCTTGTAGTTGGTTATAAAAACTTTCCCTAAAATAACTTAATGATTCAAAGGAACCGTGGTTTTCTGCAGCTCCGGATACCATTTTTAGGTTGATCACATCTTCATCCAGATTCCAGCTTAATAGCTCAATATCCATACTCACGTTATGGAATGTGTTAAAGTATGGACTAATGGCCAAACCTTCGCCATCTCTGATCAAGTGAAGTTCATTAATATCAGCCATCAGTTTAAAAGTAAGACCAGGGTGATATATGTATCCTGTGTCCAGTTGTATTTTAATTTCAGTATCTGTACTTAATATCTGATCTTTACGTAGTGCAAAGTACAGAGATTTTGCAGTAATAAAGAGTGTATCGTGACGAAAAATAGTAATGGTAGCAGGATTTTCATACGTTCCTGCACCAAGAAATTTAGCTCCGTTTTGTGCAAACCCTCCTTCATAATTAATGTTTGGATGAATGTTATTTAAATTAAAACGTTCTTCTGTAGATAAAAACTGAGGGTAGGAGGCTGCTTCCGGAGTGTTAATATTCATAACCTTATGCTTTAATGTCCCGGTTAAAGCATGATCAAAATAGATATAGTTATAAAATTTTACTGTATCTATTTCAAACATGGCATCTTTAAAAGGTATGGTATATTTACCAAAAGTGGCATAAAGTGTATCAGCTGAAAAACCAGCCCTTTCCCAGGTTACTTTTCCTTTATCACCTTGCCATATATTGGTAGTGTAATTAAAAGTTCCTGAAGTATCGAATATTTTAATACTATCATTTTTAGAAAAACAAGTTAAATTTAAATCTGTAAATGAGCCAATTAAGTCTTCGTTATAACTTAATTCCCAGTTGCTGTTACTTGAATTCCATTTTGTAGAAGGAGTAGAATATATGGTATTTTCGCTAAGTAACTGACTAGTTGTATTAAGAAGTTGATTAATTTTTCTTAATGGGTACCTTTTTTTCTTAATCAAATCAGTTATTGCATTATTCCAGGCATTAAAGCTGTTTTCAGAAATATCTGATGAAACAAATTCACGCACAGTAGATAAATAGGTAACATAATCAGGAACTGGTCTGGCTCTTTTTATTGCCAGTTCATTACAGTTATCGATAATGACCAGTTTAAGTTCACTGCTTAAATCAGGATTAGTCCAGAAAACGGTCAACTCTTCAATATATTCTTTTGTATATTTTTTATCCGCGATAGATTTAAACATTTCTTCTATCGTAGGAATAAACTCCTCAGGATTATCACTAAATAACTTCTGAGTATTTTGTGAATATCCTGAAATTAAGAAACTTGTAAAAAAAAATAATAGTAAAAATATTCTCATAGGTTATTATTTTGAATGCGTATACGCAATCGCTACCCAATTGTTATCCTCCTTAACTGAAATTTTCTTTAAATTAAACTGAGTACATTTAGCATCAATAACGTCAATATCAGAACTATAAAATCCACTTAAATACAATGATCCATTGTTGTTTAAAACGCTTACGTATTTTTCAATATCAGCCAGTAAAATATTTCTGTTAATGTTTGCCAGAATTACATCATAAGTTTCATTTCCAAGCAGAGAAGCATCACCACAAAATACTTCCATCTGATTGATGTTGTTAAGTTTAATGTTTTCATTGGCATTATTGTAGGCCCAATCTTCAATGTCAATTCCGATTACTTTAGAGGCATCTTTCATAGCACACAGAATACCTAAAATTCCGGTTCCGCATCCCATATCTAATACTGTTTTACCTGAAAAATCAGCATCTAAAATATGTTTTATCATTAATCCGGTAGTTTCATGATGTCCGGTTCCAAAAGCCATTTTAGGCTCAATTAAAATGTCATAATCAGTTTTGGGGATTTCCTGGTGAAAAGGACTACGAACAATACATCTGTCATCAATTATTATAGGGTTAAAGAAATGTTTTTCCCAGGTTTCATTCCAGTTTTGATCCGGCATTTCTTCATGAGTATAGCTAATTGTATAATCTTTATTTTGTAATATTTGTAGACTGTTTATATCATCAGTTGAAAAACTGGCTGTTGGAATATAGGCATTGATGCCTTCTTGAGTTTCTTCAAAACTATCGTATTCAAATTCCGCTAGTTCAGCAGTTAATATATCTCTGATAAAATCATTTATCGGACTAATGGTGAAAGAGACTTTTGTGTATTGCATTTGAGATTATATTTTATTTATTCGGACAAAATTAACAATTAGTTCAGCATAAAAAAAGCCGTCGGCAATGACGGCTTTTCTATTATTTATTTGTGGTTATCGATTAAAATGCATCGATAATTCCTACAAAATCTTCAGCATTTAATGAAGCACCTCCAATAAGACCACCATCAACATCTGGATTAGCAAATAATTCTTTTGCGTTACTAGGCTTACAGCTTCCACCGTAAAGAATAGAACAGTTGTCAGCAACTTCAGCACCAAATTTGTCAGCAACTACTGAACGGATATAAGCATGAATTTCTTGAGCTTGCTCTGGTGTAGCAACTTTTCCTGTTCCGATAGCCCATACAGGTTCGTAAGCAAGAACGATTTTACCAAACTCTTCAGCTGATAAGTGGAAAAGAGCTTCTTCGATTTGAGTTTTTACAACTTCATTTTGCTTGTTAGCTTCTCTTTCTTCTAATACTTCACCAATACAGAAAATTGGAGTTAAACCATTAGCTAATGCTAAGTTAGTTTTTTCTTTAAGGATTTCGTTTGTTTCTCCATAGTACTCTCTTCTTTCAGAGTGACCTAAGATAACACACTCAGCTCCTGTAGATTTTACCATAGCAGCAGAAGTTTCACCTGTGTAAGCTCCTGATTCTTTGTCAGCACAGTTTTGTGCAGAAACTGCAATTTTACTAGCATCAACAGTTTTTACTACTTCAGTAATGTGAGTAGCTGGAACACCAATAACAACTTTACAGTTAGGTGTTTTTCCAGCAAGAATGCTGTTTAATTCTGATGCTAACTCAACTCCTTCTTGAAGAGTTTTGTTCATTTTCCAGTTTCCGGCAACAATGTTTTGTCTCATCGTAATAAATGTTTGTAATTAAAACTATATTGAATTATTTTTTTTATAAAGTATTAAAAATGACATTAATATACTCAGTAGTATGATGATGTAAATGACATTTTTTTCATTCTTATCCTTTAATTGCTTCAATGCAAAAGAAGTTGGGTTGGCAAACTGTTTGGCATTAGGAATATCTTTGTAATGCCATTTACCAATTACATTTCCATCCTGAATTAATACCAGACCAGGGTTTGACCTGATCATTGTTTTTAACATGGTCTCGTCAGCTGTTAAGTAGTTAAAACCAGCTTCAGTACTAAACTCAAAGTTTGTGATATCTTCAGAAGTAGATGCAGTTACAAAAAAAGTGTCAAATCCCTTTTGAAATAATGCTTTATTTAAACTTTTTAAGCTATCGATATTCGCACCCCATGTTCCTTTATTGATTTGAGGAGAAATAACCAATAAAGTAGGTGTACTTTTTTCAAGAAGTACCTTAGTAATATCTTCACCTTCATCATTTGTTAACACAAAGTCATGAATAGGTGGCTCATATCCCTTACTGATTACTTTTGTTTCACTATCAATAAATATCCATGTTGAATCATTGTATGGATAATTAGAAGCTTCAAATGTTTTTTGAACACCATCTTTTTCCATAATAAAGCTGGTTTCATATTCCGGCTGAGCAGCACCTTCCGGAATAATCATTCCTTCGGTGATGTTGTTACCAATTTTATAAGGTCGAAAATCTATAATTGGCAAATGGTAATATGAGTAAAAAGAAACACTTAGTATGATGGCTGTACTTGCAAAAGAAAAAGTAAGTTTATTGAGAATACTTATGGTATTAACGAATTTCTTTCGATTGATAAATAAAAATAAAGTAGGAATTAAAAGTACTATATTTTTAGCAAAGGTTTCCCAGTTTGTTAGTTTAACAGCATCACCAAAACATCCACAATCAGTTACAGGGTTGGCAATTGCAATTCCAAGTGTAAGAGGAACAAATATTACCATAAAAAGCATCGCAATAATAGACGAAGTTTTAATTCTAATGCCCAGTAATATATGAATACCGGTTAAAAACTCAAGTGCTGAAACAATAAATGATAATGGAATTACAATAAAGGAAAAATCGCTCAAATGAAAAGAGCTTAGGTAGTCTCCAAATTTAATTGCACTTCCTACAGGATCAACAGCTTTAACAAAACCAGAAAAAATAAATGTTAATCCTACAATTAATCTACTTAAATAATAAAATAGTTTAGTCATGTAATACTTTAGTTTTCATTTTCAGGAAAATCCAAATGAATCATAGCAAAAATTGCATAATTGATCATGTCGAGATAATTTGCATCAATGCCTTCCGAAATGATTGTTTTACCTTGATTATTTTCAATTTGTTTTGTTCTGTGAAGTTTCATTAATATCAGATCAGTAAATGAACTAATTCTCATACTTCTCCAGGCTTCATCATAATCATGATTTTTATTAAGCATCAGATCTTTAGCATTGTATATGTTCTTTAAATATAATTCTAATGCTTTTTCATTATTCATTTCAGGCTGATCAGAAGGACCCAATTCCAATTGGATAATTGCCATAGAAGCGTAGTTAATAATTCCTATAAATTCGGATCTGATATCTTCATCAACTTTTGAAACACCTTTAGTTTCTATACTTCTAATTCGTTGTGCTTTAATAAATATCTGATCAGTCATTGATGAAGGTCTTAGAATGCGCCATGCAGTTCCATAATCCTTCATTTTTTTTTCGAAAATATCTTTGCATATAGCTATTACATGCTCAAATTGCTGATCTGTTTTTTGCGACATGGTTATTTTTAAAATTAAGCCGTAAAAGTATCAAAAATTCAATTAATACGGTAAAATATCAAGGTTGGATTGCTTAAAAAAAATATAAATAAGCTTTAGAAAAGCATAAAATAAAGGCTCAGCAGGAATGAAACAAACCGTTGTAATTAGTTATTAGCAGATACTGGTAAAGAAATGAAAAAACTACTTCCTAAGGATTCTTCACTTTCAACCCATATGTTACCATTATTTTTATCAATAAACTCTTTACATAATATCAATCCTAATCCAGTTCCCTTTTCTTGTTCAGTGCCATTTCTGTGAACATCTTTTTCTATTTTAAATAATGAGTCCATAACCTCTTTATTCATGCCAATACCATTGTCATTTATGCAGATCACCACTTTATTTTCTTCTCTGCAACATGATATATTGATTAAACCTCCTTTATGGGTGAACTTTATGGCATTGTTAAAAATATTAGTAAAGACTATTTTAATTGTAGGAACATCAACATAGATTTTTTCGTTCTTGTTAATGTTATTTTCAACCTGAATGTTTTTTATCTGAGCAGTTCCCAAATAGGCCGAGATACTGTCATTCATTATTTCATGGAGTAAGCAATCTTTTTTTTGAATTTTAATAAAATCTTGCTGAGAGTTTGCCCAATACAAGAGGTTCTCAAGCAAATTAAATGTAGATTCGGAAGATTCTTCAATTAATTTAATATGCTTGATTCTTTCTTCATCATTATAATCATAATAGGATAGGGCTAAATCATTACATAATCCAATAATAGCAGTAAAAGGGCTTCTTAAATCGTGTGCAATAATAGAAAAAAACTTATCCTTGGTAGCATTTAGTTTATGGAGAGATTCTGTTTTTAAGTTTATTAATTCAATGTTGTTTTCGAGTTGTTCCTTTTGATTATTAATAAGTTGATGCTGAGAGTGAAGTTCGTTGTTTTTCTTTCTTAATCTGATTAGAAAAAATATAATTGTGATAACACATATCGAAAGAATTCCTATGGTTCCTATGGCAAACCATATTTTGGACCGCATGGTAGTCTTTTCAAGTTCAGATTGCTTGTTTTCTAATGCTTGCTTAAGATATAATCTTTCTAACTCATCTTTTGTTTTTTCTTCCTTTTCAAATTCACCCAATAAGCTAGCTACTTTTTGTGCTTTATATAGATATTTGGGATTCGTTGATTCCTGAGATGCAACATAGGCTGCTTTATACTTTTTTTGAGTAGCAAGCGCTTTAGCTTTAAGTTGAAAAACCTCAGGAAGATGATTTAGAATATCAGCTTTTTCAGAAATCTCAATACAGGAATCTATAAATTGAATGGCCTTATCATATTCTTTAAGTCCAAAATATAGTTCCCCCTTTCGTTTATATAGTTTACTCTGAATTTGAGGAATGTTAAGTTGCTTACTTAATTCTGCTGTGAGGTCAATATAATATTTAGAGGAATCAATAGCGTTTAATGAATTGTAATATTCTGAAATGGATAAATAGAAATGAGCTTTTAAATAATTACTGTTTAATTTAGGCAGAAGTTTGAACAGTTCATCGTAATCATTACGGGCTTCATTACTTTTACCGTTTCTTACTTTTAATAAACCAATGTTTGAGTATGAAACTGCTATTTCTCTTGAACTTGTAGTGGAGCTTAATTTATCGTAATTTAAAGATTTCTGAAAGTAAAATAGTGCCAAATCAAAATCATTTAACTTTTTGTATATAACACCAATGTTATTGTATACAGTTGCAAGACTTAAGGTGTCATTAAAATTTTGTGCAATTTTTAAGGCTCTGAGACTTAAATTTAGACTTTGGATTTGGTTGGAGCTGAATGAATAAACATAACTCATTCCCTTGTAGCAATCTAACAACATTGCTGTATCTTGCAGTGCAGAGTAGATATCTGTTGCTTTATCAAAATACTCAATTGATTCTTTGAACTTCCCCTGTTCAATGTATGCTCTGGCTTTGTAATTGTAGGCAAGAGCTTGCCCGTTTCTATAATTAATGTTTATAGCTTTTTCTGCGGCCTTTGAACTATAATATTGAGAACTGTCGAGATTGTTACCTCCATACCAATAGGCTAGCTTATTGAGGTTGTCAACTTGCAACTGGGGGTCAGCAATTGATGCTGTAAATTCCCTAAGAGAGTCTAGCTGTTGCTGAGTTTGACAGTAGACTTTATTGCTTATAATATAAAGTATTGATATCAGACTTATTCGTATGCAATTGTGTAAAAATTTCATTTATATCAATACTTTTTATTCTTTGATGATTGTTTTTAATTGTTTTCTGGTTGATTCACATACGACACAGCTTCTTCAAAAGATTCAAAAATATTGGAAGAATCTATTAAATCTATAATACCAAATTTGGTAAAATCACTGTATACATCGTTGTTTATTCCTGATAATACAATATTTACATTTTTTTGTGTCAGTGATTTAACAGAGCTTTTAAAATTGTGAATTCCTGTTTGATCAGCAAAAGATACATGTCGCATTCTGATTATAATAGTATTGTAATCAAGACCAATACGTTCAATTACCTGAGCATATTTTTTTGAGGATGCAAAAAATAAAGGGCCACTTATTTCATATATGCCAACATGTTGTGGTAATAGGGAGTAATCTTCAATAACATCTGTATCTACAATGTTATCGATTCTTTTATCTGCAATATCAGACATCCGCTTCATAAATAGTAAAGCAGATAAAACAACTCCAACTTCTATGGCTATTGTTAAATCAACAATTACAGTCAGAATAAAGGTGGTTAAAAGAATAATAATATCAAAAAAGGATCCCTTAAGTATAGAAACAAATGATCTCCATTCGCTCATATTATAGGCTACAACAATTAAAATACCAGCAAGACAAGACATTGGGATAAGTTTTGCCAGGGGACCAATAAATAACATGATAAGTAGTAAGGTTACTGCATGAACCATTCCTGCAATTGGAGTCCGGCCACCATTTTTAATGTTAGTTGCAGTTCGGGCAATAGCACCAGTTGCAGGAATACCACCAAAAAAAGGTGTAATAATATTGGCAATTCCTTGTGCAATAAGCTCAGTGTTGGATCTGTGGTTTCCACTTATCATTCCATCAGCGACCACTGCAGATAATAGAGATTCAATACCTCCAAGTAAAGCTATTGTAATGGCAGGTGCAAAATAATTGTGTAACTCAGAAAACTGAAATTCCGGAATATCAAGCGATATATTTCTTGGAATATCCCCGAAAAATGTTTCAATGGTACTTACAGGTATTTTAAATATAAACACAACAAAAGTTATCAATACAATTGCAATGAAAGATCCAGGTATCTTCTTAATGATTTTGTTTGAAAAAACACAGATAACAATAGTAATTAAAGTAATAGCAATTGCACTATAATTTACGTGATTTAGATTTGTAAAATAGAAAGACCATTTTTCAATAAAATCAGCAGGAGCTTTACCAACATCAATGCCTAAAGCATCTTTAATCTGAGTAGAGAAAATAATTAAAGCAATGCCACTTGTAAAACCAACAATTAAGGGCTGAGGAAAAAACTTTAAAACATTACCTAATTTCAACAGTCCAAAGATGATTAGAATTACTCCGGCCATTATGGTGGAAATAATTAAACCATTCAAACCATATTTTTCAAGAATACCAAATACAATAATAATAAAGGCTCCGGTAGGACCACCAATTTGAACTCTGCTGCCACCAAGTAATGAGATGATAAACCCTGCAACAACTGCTGTAATTAAGCCTTTTTCAGGAGAAACTCCTGAAGCTACAGCAAAAGCAATAGCAAGGGGTAGTGCTACAATACCAACTATAATTCCAGCTAAAATATCAGAAGTAATTTGTTTATGGTTAATTCCTGATTTTAAAAGACTAAAAAATTTTGGTTTAAAAATACTATCCATTAATTTGTATATTATATAATATCAGTGGTTTATGTGCGAATGCATTTTGTATGTTTAAAATTTCATACAAAGACCTTTTTTATGATTATCATGCACCTGAAGTCTAGAAAAGCTTAAAAATACAAATCCTTTTTATTAAACTATGATGAAGAGTTACACTATTTTATATAAAGAGCATAAGTCATTAATGAAAGTAGATAGTATAAAAACGGATTACAATATACTTTTATAGTCTTAAATATTATATAATCAATATTTTAAGAGTGTATTTGGTGTTTGCCTTAATAAATTCTCTTGCGTAGAGAACTTGATGATATTATATTAAGTGTGTCAAATGGCGTTTATTTATATTCATTATACCATTATAGAGTTGTAATGGTGCTCTATGATGATTAAATTGGAATAATAGGTTATCTATACAAATAACCTATGCAATTTTGTTCTGCTTCTTAATTTCATTAATTGTAATTTCTTTAGCAATATGGTTGGCAATTTTCTTTTCCTTATATTTTCTTCTGTTACGAATTATTCTGTACCTGAAATCATCATAAAAAACACCAAATATTAAAATTGATGCACCAACAAATAATGTATTAAGCTTCAGGTCCACTTTAGAATATATAATCCAACCTGTTAAACCTCCTGAAAAAAAGAAGATAATTATATAAATGCGCAGTTTAATAGTCGAGGTTAAATTTATTTTATCATTGTTCGATTTCGGGAAAAATAATTGAGATATTTCTATACCGAGATCAGTAAAAAGTCCTGTTAAGTGTGTTGTTCGTACAATTGCATTTGAAATCTTTGTTACAAAAGAATTTTGAAGTCCCATTGCGAATAGAAGCAGACAAACAATAATATCCGGATGTACAATAACAATGTAATTAGTAATTAAAGCAATATTAATTAAAATCAGACTTTCAAGAATTGTTGGCAATAAAAAGACATTAAGTTTCTTATTTTCCCTGAATATTTCAATCATAAAGCTGGAAGTAAATGATCCAAAGAAAAATGAAAATATATATACGAAATAGATAGTTCCTTTCCAAAAGTCAAAGTCTGCAACATCATATATAAACAATGCAAAATGACCTGTTACATTTGTTGTTAATCTTCCAAAGGATAAAAAACCAACTACATTTACTATTCCTGCTACAAATGACAAAAGTGTAGCGATTTGTATATTTTGTTTTAATGTCCTGCTTTTACCTTGATGTCTAAACATTCACTAATATATTTGCATTATTAAATTGCAAATGTATTTAAAAGCGTTCCTCGTTATTCTGTAATGAAAATATTTTAAGAGAAATTAATAATTCATAAATAAGAAAATAAATTTTGGTGGTTTATATGTTAATAAGTGTATAATTATTTATGAGGTTGCTTGTATTTAATAGGAATTGAAAATGAAAATTTAGATCCTTTGTTAATCTCAGAATCTACCCATATTTTACCTCCAAGTAGTTCAACTAAGCTTTGAGAAATTGAAAGTCCCAAACCTGTTCCACCATGTGTTTTTGTAATTTGAGGATTGGCTTGGGCAAAACGTTCAAAAATTTTATATTGTTCATCAGCAGCAATGCCAATACCTGTATCTTCTACATAAAAAACCAGATAACTATGGTTCACTACTTTATAGCCAATTTCTATTGTTCCGTTTTGAGTAAACTTAATAGAATTGCTTACCAGATTGGTTAATATTTGCCTTAATTTATTTTCGTCAGTATAAATTGAGGCGTCATCATCATTAAGCGGATTCTCTATTTTAAGCGTGTTGTTATAATTCTGAATACGTTGCGAAAAAGCTTCAGAAATTTCCAAGATTAGTTTGTTTATATTTACTGCTGTAATATTGAGTTCTATTTGTCCAGTTTCAATTTTCGATATTTCAAGAACATCATTAATAATGTCCAGTAATTGTCTTCCGCTATTAACAATTACAGAGATGTAATATTCTCTTTCTTCAGGATTTAGCGTTTTTGCTCTGAGTAATTCCGAAAATCCAATAATACCATTCATTGGAGTACGGATTTCGTGGCTCATATTTGCTAAGAAAGATGATTTTAATCTATCGCTTTCTTCTGCATGTTCTTTAGCTTTTATAAGTTCTAATTTATCATGTTCTCTTTCTGTTACATCTCTTACAATAGCTAATGTTTGATATTCATTTACATAAACCATTCGTGACTCATAGATCCTGTTTTGATCTCCGAGAGTTATTTCGTAGTTATATGTATTGGTTTCTTTTGTTTCAAGTACTCGTTTAATTTTTTCGTGAGTTAGTTTTGAAATATCCTCGGGTAGGGTTTCGTCAATACGTCGATTAATAAAAAATGTACCTTCCTGAAATAACTGTGTACTATCATTAGTATGATAATCCATTATAGTGCCATTTTTATTAAAAACAAACATCATATCAGGAATAACAGAAAGCAGACCATTTAACTTGGCAATGTTCAGTTCAAGTTTTTCATTGCTTTGTTTTAAATTTCCAATTAGGGATTTTTCTTTTGATATGTCTGTAATAGTCCCAATTCCTTTGTAGGCAATATCATTTTTAAATAAAATAATTCCGTTACCTAATACGTGCTTAATATTGTTATCATCAATTTTTAATCTAAACTCAGATTTCCATGCACCTAATTTATTTAAAGCATTCTTCCAGTATTGATTGATTTTGTCTCTATCTTCAATTAAAATCAATTGATTTAAACCAGTATATGTTTTTATATTATTTAGTGATGGCGATATGATATTGGGATTACTATGCCATATCAGATCATCTGTAATTGGATTCCATTCAAATATGATATCCGAAATATGTGTTGCTACTAATTTAAATTGCTCCTCACTATCTTTTAAAGAGGATTCAGCAATTCTGGTTTCTCCAATATCCTGAGCAACGCCATGAATTCCGGAAAAGCTGCTATTGTGGTCTTCAGTAGGTCTGAGAGATGTTCTTATCCAGTGATACCGGTTGATGTTATCCTTAATCTTCATTTCAATTAATACAGTAGATCCTGTTTTTACACTATTTAGTGCATCATAAAATCTTACTTTATAATTTTCATGAACAAAGTTGATCAAGTGATGTCCAATTATTTCCTCAGGTAAGAAACCTATAATTGTAGTTACTACAGGACTGATGTAAGTACATATTCCTTCTTCATCAAGAGTAAAAATAACATCGTTAATCTTTTCAACCAGGTCCTTGTATTTTAATTCACTATCTTTTAGGGCATCCTGAATTTGTTTCTTCTCCGAAAGATCTTCAACAATTCCAATACCACCACATATTACATTGTCCTTATTGTAAACAGGGGAGGATTTTAATAAAACATAAGTACTTTCGTGACTGGTTGTAGTGTTATATTCTCCTTCATATTCTCCTTCAACTCCTGTTAGAGCACTTTGTATACAAGGTAGTACTCTTTTGTCATGAAGCAGATTAAGATCTAATCCTGTTAGAATCGCTTTGTTTGATTTTAATATTTCACAGAATTTGTCATTACAATCAGTAATTGTCAAATTGGTATCCCAATAAAAAATACCCAGGGGGGAAGATTGAAAAAACTGTTTAAACTTAATTTCATCTTCCGGTAATGGATCTATTATTATTTCAGGTGTTTTATCTGACTTTTCAATGAATTTAAGATCATCTTCAATGATTCGTTTTAATTTCTTTATTTGAGCAATTTTGTCATCAGGGTAGTTGTTTTTAACTCTTGAATATAAACATAATGCAGCAAAAATGTCTCCTGAAGGATTATTTACGGTTATTCCGTAAAAGCATTTTAATCCAGAAGCAAACTCTGTACTTTTATTGTATTTATTGTTTAATTGAAGGTTAGATATAAAACGATTTTTTCCGTCTTGAATAATCTTTCTGGTAATGCTGTTTTCATTTGTATTTCCTTGAAAAAGAGTATTTTCATTAGGATGATTATAGGCTATGGCAATAATCTTATTTAATTCTATTTCAGTTGCAAGTATGATACACCCATCCAATAACTCAGCTATCAGACTAAACTGAGTTTTCCATCGTTTTAGATATGGATTATAATTGTGCTTATTTATGTTCACTACTATACAATAAAATTACAAACATTTAAAGTTATGCATTTTCATATCTTTTATTTGCTATTTTATTTGAATGCCTTGTTTTTATTGATGAAAGTGTATTTTTTTCTCAATTAATCTAATTTGTAACTTTCCAGCTGATGGTAAGTAAAGAAAATATCTTCTCCTTTTTTTATGTTAAATTCAAGCTTCTCCTTTTGTTGGCCTTGACCAATTTCTAATTCAATTTTGTTTTTACCTTCTTTTAGGGGAATCCTGGAGTAATAAATAGAGTAGGGAAGTGACTGCCAGTTTCTGGTGTCTGCTTTTTCAGTAATTGCATTTATAATGCTGATGACACTACCCAGATTTTTATTTTCACTATTAGCGATTTGTTCAAGAGCTTTTTTAGTAACTAATCTGGCAATCCCATTAGCTAATTCCCGAACCATTCTGTCCTGTAAAGATTGAAAAGCAATCGCATTTATATCCTGAGATAATTCAAGATTAAAATGCAAACTATCAATTCGAACAGAGGCTTGTTTATATACTGGTTCTCTTTCTATGTATTTTGGGAAAGCTATTCTAACAAAGGATAAATTTCTAAATGCACTTTGCTCATTTTTTTTTCGATTACCAATATAAATAGGGAAGTTTAAGCCATATTCTTCATTAGCAAAGGTAATCCAACCATCGTTATAACCTGAATTGATAAAATTTATACTCCACTCTGATTTTACAGGTCCAAATCCATTCATCCATAAAAATACAAGACTTCCATCTGGTTCTGATTCCGGATTATACTCTAAATTAAACAGGTTGCTGAAATTTGAGTATTCCTGCTCTAATCCGGATTGATATGCAGTTCTGACAAGGTCTTTCTTTAATTGGTCTGGAGTTTTTACATTAAAGAGTTTACTGTAGCTGTTTTCATATGCCTCATAAGCATTTCTGTAGGCAATAAATGCATTGTTTTTATCACCGGAGGCATCATAAATCATTCCCATTAGATTATGGGCAAAAGCATCGTTTGAATATTTGTTTTTTGTTTTCTTATACTTGTCGTTTAATTGTTGAAGTATAATATTCACCCTACGACATTCAACAAGAGCCTCTTCGTAATTTTGTAGCATTAAATAGTTTAAGGATTTGTAATAATGCACCATTACATTTTCAAAATCCTCAGGTTTATATGGCTTTACCATTGGGTTAGAAATCAGCGCCAGAGCCTCATTTCCATAACCACTTTTGTAGTCTTCGTTATATAAATCCGCTTTATTTAAATAGTAGTTACTTTTTTCATAATTTCCCAGCGTAAAGTTTACCATACCCTGATTCATGTAAAAAAGAACTCTGTTAATTCCCTTTTCGGATTTAGTGTCTTTGTTTAAAAGTTTTTCAGCGGCATTAAAATCACCACTGACTATATAATTTTGAAGTTGATAGTTTTTTTGATAGTAAGTTGCACAGCTTGTTAACAGAGTAAGTAACAGACCAAAAAATATATAATTATATTTTGATGGAAAAACCATGAAATACCAGAATAAGTGATACAAATAAACCTTTCTGCTACTGTATAGAAAGGTTTAATTATTAGAATTTTACATTAAAGAGTTATTTGACAATATACTTTTTAATCTTTTTATCGCCCATCCAAACAATTTCATTCGTTTCAAGATTTGATAACTCAAGATTTGTTTGATAATAGTTAACTCTTTCTTTTTTGTATGTATCCACAATAGAATTGATGTCGCCGTTCAGCATAAAGTCAGCACCCAATTCTTTTCCCCATGCTTTAGCTGTTTCCATCGATGCAAATTCTTGCTGAGCAGCTCTTTCTTTTCTTAATTCTTCTCTTTTATCTCCAGCCTGAACTAATCTTACTCTGCCACTGTTTATAAAAGCCTTTTCAATATCTTTTATAAAAGTGTCAGAACTAATATGTTCGTGAGACTTATTATATATCAATCCTACAACAACAACGGGTTTAGTACCATTATTTGCTTTTAAGTGATTATCGATCCAGGCTCCACCCAATATTTGATTCACCATATCTTCTGCTACCATTCTGGAATCTGTGTCATTCCATCTACCACTTAAATCAATTGATTCATCTACAGAAACTCTTTCTACTTTATGAGTCATACAAGATGATAAAATAAAAAGAAAAGATATTATTGGAAGTAATAATTTGGTATTCATGATGATAATATTTTGGATGATTAATTATTATTCTTTTTAACCAGTCAATTATTATGCCACTAGCTATTTATTATACCAAGATAATAACTGATTTGTTCATTCAGATATAAAATATTATTTTTCTTTTCTCCACCATCAATCATTAAATCATGCATATTTTTGTTCAGATGGGCAGGGCCAACCTTAAATTTAGCATAAGAAGATCTTACTATCACTTCTGTACAAAAATCTTCGTTAGTATATAAATTTATTAAAATATCGAAATCCTTAGCAATAAACTCCTTTAAAAGCTCTGATTTTGGCTGAAATAACCAATTTAAGTCCTTAATACAGACATAATGATGGTTATTGTCCCCAATTAGATTATCCTGAATGATTTTTGCATTGGAAAAACCTAGTAATTCAACCTTAATGTTTTGATTAATATAGGATTTTTCAACTTTTTTAATGGCAGATAAATCCTCGTTAGATAATGAATCGTATATAATTCCTATTTTTTTAGCATGTTTTAAATTGCAAATAATAGGTTTGTAATTTCGCTTTTTAAGCTTACGATTTAATAAATAGTTACCAATTTTTATCCTCAATTTTTTAAAGTAATTCACAGATTTAATTTTCTAATAATTCAATAAAATCAGTTTCGTTAATGATCTTAACGTTTAGTTTTTCCGCTTTCTCAAGTTTGCTGGGACCGGTTTTTTCTCCTGCCACAAGATACGATGTTTTTTTAGAAACACCACTCAGGTTCTTTCCTCCATTAGATTCAATAATGCTTTTAAGTTCATCGCGTGAAAAATTAGTAAATGTTCCACTTACAACGAAAGATAAGCCATTAAACTTGTCGCTTTCCAATGCTTCTTCAGCAATTTCCAGCTGTAAACCAGTGTTTTTTAGTCTTGTGACTAAATTTTTATTTTCTTCATCACTAAAATATGTAATTACACTTTCGGCAACTTTGGGTCCAATATCATCAATAGCAACAAGATCGTCATATGTTGCAGATGCTAATTTATCAATGGTGTTAAAGTTTTTACATAATACTTTAGCTACTGTAGCACCAACATGTTTGATTCCCAATCCGAAAAGCACATTAGGATAGGGGATGTTTTTTGAAGCTTCTATTCCTGCCAAAAGATTTTGAGTGGATTTTTCCTGAAAAGTAAAAATCTTTTTATTCTCGTCCTGGTCTTCAACAATTCTTGATAAACCATTCAATGTATCAAAAGTCAGATCGTAAATTTCACTGACATCTTTTACTAATCCTTTTTCAAAAAGAAGATCTACTATTTGCTCTCCGAAAGAGTCGATGTTTACTGCTTTTCTGCTCACAAAATGCTCAATCTTTCCTTTTAATTGAGGAGGACAGGCTTTATCGTTTGGACAAAAATGAGCAGCTTCTCCTTCTGGTCTTATCAATGGTGTGCTGCATTCCGGGCACTCATTTATAAATTCAATTTTGGGAGCTTGAGCATCACGAGCGCTCTCATCTGCTCTTGTAATCTTAGGAATTATTTCACCACCCTTTTCAACAAAAACCATATCATTTTCATGAAGGTTTAATTGCTCAATAATATCTGCATTGTGTAGTGAAGCTCTTTTAACTGTAGTGCCTGCCAATTGAACAGGTTCAAGATTTGCTACAGGTGTAATTTTTCCTGTTCTGCCAACCTGATAACTCACAGATAATAGTTTAGTACATGCTTCCTCAGCTTTAAATTTATAAGAGATAGCCCATCTTGGTGATTTTGCGGTATAGCCAAGTTCGTTTTGCAGATTGATGTTATTTACTTTAATAACAATACCATCAATTTCAAAAGGCAAATTGAATCTTTCTTTATCCCAGTATTCAATGAAACCATTGATCTCAGTCAGAGATTTACATATCTTATAGTGAGTGGGGATTTTAAAACCCCATGAACGTGCTGTTTCTAAATTTTCTGAATGTATTTCAGTAGGAAGATTTTCTCCTAAAAGGTAATATAAATAGCAATCTAATCCTCTTTGTGCCACCTCTGAGCTTTTCTTCATTTTTAATGAGCCTGAAGCTGCATTTCGAGGGTTAGCAAATGGTAATTCGCCATTTAGTTCCCTTGTCTCATTCAGTTTAATAAACTCCTCATTGGGTAATAAGATTTCTCCACGTATCACAAATCTCTCAGGATAATTTCCTTGAATACTAAGGGGAACACTTTTAATTGTTTTTACATTGGCAGTTACATCATCACCTTTTTCACCATCTCCCCGGGTAACAGCTTGTGCAAGTCTTCCGTTTTCATAGGTTAAGCTTATAGATGTACCATCATATTTTAATTCACATACATACTCAATCTCTTCTCCAATCGCTTTGGTAATGCGTTGATGAAAATCAGCAATTTCACCTTCGTTATAGGTATTGCCTAAGGATAGCATAGGATATTGATGAACGATTTGCTGAAAATCATTTGATAAATCGCTTCCAACCCGGTGACTTGGACTGTTGGGATCTTCAAATTCCGGATGTGACTTTTCCAACTCAATCAATTCCTTCATCATTTGATCAAATTCAAAATCAGTTATTTGAGGTTGATTGAGTACGTAATAATTGTGGTTGTGTTTATTTAAAGTATCTCTTAAAAGATTAATTTTTTCTTGAATATCTGTTGCCATCGTAGTTTTATAAGTTTCTATGCCTAGAAAAGTGTAAAAATACAACTTTGGATAAAACTAAAAAGTGACTAATAGTTTTTTATCATGGAATAAGTTGTATTTTTGTTCCGAAATTGGTTTGATAATTATAGAGTTATATAATTATCAATTTAATAGGGAATGTCGTGAAATTCGACAACAGTATCCGCTGCTGTAAGTTTCGATTTTGAGTTTAATTCAAAATAGTATGCTTACTATCAAAATGCCACTGTCTGTTTTATGGATGGGAAGGCGATAGTAAGTCGGAATAAGTCAGAAGACCTGCCAATTTGTTTAGTATGTTCATGTTATTCGGAATAGATATCATGGTACAATTCTTTCTTTTGTATCCCTGAAATTGTTGTGAATAATTGATGTAATTATTATTGAGGGGATGAAAAACTGGCTGTTTTTATTTGTGATTTTTATTGGGCACTATTCTGTTGGATTAACACAGGATATGGCAAGGGATACGATGCATATTGTTGAAGTTGAGATTATCGAGTCCAGAAGAGAGTTGTTGTCGGATACAGAAAGGAAAATTACAATAGATACTTCCCAAATGCACAACTATTTATCTACTGATGTATCCTATCTTTTGTCAAAAACTTCACTGGTTAATATTTTAAATTATGGAGGAGAAGGAGCACAGTCTTCTATTAGTATAAGAGGTGGGGGAAGTTCGCATACAAGTGTGTTGTGGAATGGTTTGCCTATTAACTCATTAACAACAGGCGGTGCAGATTTATCCATGGTGAATGTACGTGGATTTGATGAAATAAATGTGATTTATGGAGCCTCAGGAAGTGTATATGGTAGTGGTACTTTTGGTGGTGTGGTTGAGCTAAATAATCTTTTAGATTTTCATAAGAAAAAAGAATTTAATGTTAATGCCGGTTATGGCAGTTTCTCAAACCAAAAATATGGTTTTCAGGCCAGGGTTGCCAGTGGTCAGGTAACCTACTCCGGTCAGTTGTTTGTTTCTAAAATAAAGAATGATTTTAAGTATACCGATCAGCTTGAATTGGGTCATCCAACAGAGACATTAACGCATAACCAAACAGAGGGCTATGGAATGATTCATAATGCCAATTTTAAGTTGGGAAAAAACTATTTGAACGTCGGATTATGGTATCAGGTAAAGGATAATAATATTCCAGGCACTATGGGTAGAGGAAAGCCTGTGAGTTATCAGAATCAAATCGATTCAACTTTAAAAATAGCCTGGGGTTACAAAAGGGTTTTTAATAATATAAAAGCTGAATATCAATCCGGATGGATCAGAGATTATATGTTATATACAGATAAGGATCCTGTAACTATGAATTATAGAACTTATTCCGAAATAGGATCTTATCGTTGGCTAAATTCAATAAATACTAGATTTTACTTAAATGACAGGTTTGATTTTGATGTGCTGTTCAGATATAATTATTTAATTGGTGATGTTACTGCTTATCAGAAAAAAGTATATGAACATGAGGGTGGGCTTTCTGTTTCCGGGAGATATCTTTTTGATCATTCAAAGATAAATATATCATTAAGTCAGGATTTAAATACAGAAACTTCACCTCCGCTTATGTTTAGTTTGGGAGGATTACACCAACTATTATCTCAGCATATTACTTTACGAGGAAAGTTTGGGACACATTATCGAAGACCTACATTTAATGAGCGTTATTGGATTCCGGGAGGAAATGTAAATCTAAAATCTGAAAAGGGTTATGGATTTGAATTTGGAGCAGACTGGAAGAAAAATATTAATGCATCAGATTTTGTATTGCTAAAAACATCCTTCTTTTTAACTAATAATGAAGAAATGATTTTATGGATGCCTACACTAAGCGGTAATTCAGAGCCTCAAAACTCCAGTGAGGTAATGTCAAGAGGTATTGAAGTTGATTTTCATTGGTTGAAAACTTTGGGTAAGTCAGATTTAAATTTCTATATAAGATACGGTTTTAATGATAGTTATTATAACGATGAATCAGATGTAAATTATAAACAAAATCTGGCTTATAAACCAAAACATATCATTAGAACTAATGTTGTATATGGACTGAAGAATTTGGACTTGTCTTTAAATAATTCTTTTCAGTCGAAAACAGAAGCTACAAGTGGGTGGCTGATGAAAGAGGTGTTTTTAACTGATGTTATCTGTAATTACAGATTTAAATCATTGCACTTAGAGGGGCAGTTTAAGGTTGAAAATGTTTTTAATGAATCGTATCAGATGGTTTATGCTTATCCAATGCCGGGTAGAAACTATTATATCGGAATAAATTATAAATTTTAATAAACATAAAAATGAGAAAGATTGCAAAATTGGCATTTTATGCCCTTATCTTTTCATTATTAGTAGTATCATGTACTGATGATGAAGAAAATTATGGATTATATGGAAAAGGTGTTTATGTGCTAAATGAAGGTTCTGCAAGTGGTTCCGTATCCTATATAAATACAGATAACGATGATGTTACAAATGGAATATTTGCCCTTAATAATGGTGTTCCATTGGGTCAATATCCACAGTCAATGGCTTTTTCTAAGGACTATTTGGTCATTGTTGTAACCACTTCAAATGGAGCCGGATCTATTGAAATTGTTGACAAGGAAACAATGTTGAGTGTTGCTGCATTTACCGAATTAAGCTATCCAAGAGAAGTGACCATATATGATAATAAAGCATATGTTACAAATGGAAGTGGAGAAGGTGTTGTATATGTTGTTGATTTAAAAACATTAACAATGAACAGTACTTCAATTGCTGTTGGACATGGACCTGAAAAAATGGTGGTTTCTAATGATAAATTATATGTAGCCAATAGTGGTGGATGGTTAAATGATGATAATACTGTTTCGGTTATTAATTTGAATACACTTACTGTAGAGAACACGATTACGGTAAAAGCTTGTCCTAAGGATATGGTTGTAGATGCAGATGGAAATGTATGGGTTAATTGTGGTGGAGCTCCTGATTACTCAAATTATCCAAATGTATCATATACAGATGCTGGGTTATCAAAAATTAATACTGAAGATAATAGTGTCACTTCATGGCCAATTGCTAATCCTTCAGGAACAGTAAAAAATATGGCAGTAAGTCCTGATGGAAGTACAATTTATTTTGTATCAGATGCAGTTTATGCAATGGAGGTTTCATCATCAACTTTACCATCTGCTAAATTTATTGATGATACTTTTTATGGTATTGATGTAAATCCTGATAATGGAGATGTTTGGGTATGTGACCAATTAAGTTATTCTGATCCAAGTGTTGTTAAATGTTATTCTAAAGAAGGTGCATTTAAAGCTGAATATACTGTAGGAGTGAGTCCTAATTCTTGTATGTTTTGGTAAGATATTCTAGTATAAGATAATTGTAAAACGGCTGTTCATGATATAAATGAACAGCCGTTTTTTTATATTTTACTTTTACTCTTCAGAAGTATTGCTCTTTGCCTTATGCTTTTCTACAAAATGCATAATAATTGATTTTGCTAAATCAAAAACAGGTTTATATAGTTCGTTTAGCATCGAAGAAAAAAACCTGAAAGGATTTAAGTACTCTCTTAATTCAAGTTGCTTTATCTGTAATTTCTTTTCTGAAAGCCGGATTTGATAATGTAGTTGAATCTTTTCATTTTCAAAATCCTTAAAAGATTTGATGTGGCTATATCTATTCCTTGTCATACTTACTAAAATTTTGAAAAAATATTTGGATGAATGCTTTGATAACCGGAGTTTGAATTAAATATCTCTTGAGTAAGTAAAAGATTATTGCAACCAGCACATATACTCCGGCAATAATTAAAAATCCCAGCTCATTACTTTTGGTGTAAGTACCTATTGCAAAGGCTGCTGCCATTGATACAAATATTAATACAAACATGGCGATATAAAATAAAACCACCTTTACAGCAATGCCTGAAACAAATCGACTTAAATCTTCTGCAGCCTGAAGTTTTGTTAAATCAAGTTTGCTTTGGAAATAGGTGTTGATCTCTTTTTTTATATCAGAAATCTCTTCTGAAATAGTTTCTTTCCTGTCCATAATAAATTAGATATATTGAAATATGATAGAGATAAAAAAGCCTGAAGCTAATCTTTTTTCAAAATAAGAAATTAGTTTCAGGCTACAATAAAAAAATCAAATTTTCTACTAATTTGCACTACTGGTTGGTTCCAAAGTTTTTTTGTACTCATCAAGAAGTTTTTCAATTCTTTGTTCAATGTTGTGAATTTTTTCTTTTAATTCTTCTTTTAGTTCTCCACCTTTAACTTTTAGTTTGTCTTTGGTGTTTTGCATTTCTTTTTCTAGTTCATTCAACTTGTTTTTTAATTGATCACGAGTTTCTGAACCTTTTTGAGGAGCAAATAATAATGCGGTAGCAGCTCCAACTATTGCTCCGGCAATCATTCCTCCAAAAAACAGACCACTATTTCTCATAACTCCTATTTTTTAAGCTGTTAAACAATGTGTTATCGATATTTAATATACCATAAATAGCAACAAATGTCAACTTTTATGCAAAAGGATTTGACAGAATGTTTTGTTTAAACGTATTTGTGATATATTTTTGGAGACTAACGATTGAAATGAATAATATTTATACAAGATTATTACATCTTATATCAATTTTATGGAAAACCCCGTATTAATAAGTGACGCTGAAAAGATAGAAATCAAAAGAAACTACAGAAATCTTTTGAGAGCGTGTAGGAATATTTTAAGTAATGAAGATGTTACTGAAATTCGAAAGGCTATAGAAATATCTCTTGAGCGTAAAAAAGAATACAGGCGACCTTCAGGTAAATTATCTGCTATACATTCATTAGAAGTGGCCAATATTGTTGCTTCTGAAATAGGTTTAGGGCGTACATCAATTATTTGTGCTTTATTATATGATGTTATTCAGCACGAAGATATTGTATTAAATGAAGTGTCTGCCATCTTTGGTAAAAGTGTTGAAGAGATCATTAGCGGACTTTTAAAGGTAAAAGATCTGTATGATAAAGACACCTCAATAGAGACTGAGAACTTTAGAAAACTATTGCTGTCATTTGCTAAGGATGTTCGTGTTATTCTAATAATTCTGGCAGACAGGCTTGAAACAATGCGTAGCCTTAAGCTTTACGATATAGAAAGTCAGCAGAAAATTGCTTCTGAGGTTGGTTACTTGTATGCTCCAATGGCCCATCGTTTAGGTTTATATACCATTAAATCAGAGATGGAAGATATGGTGATGAAGTACACCATGAGAGAGGTTTATGATGATATAGCACAAAAGCTAAATGATACCAAAAGAGCCAGAGATAAGTATATTAAAGACTTTATAGCACCGTTAAAAAAGGAATTGGAAGAAGCTGGTTTGAAGTTTGAAATTAAGGGTAGAACAAAAACCATTCACTCTATTCATAATAAAATAAAAAAGCAGAATACACCTTTTGAGAAAGTGTATGATTTGTTTGCGATCAGAGTAATATTAAACAGTAAGGAAAAAGATGAAAAGGCCGATTGCTGGAAAGTTTATTCTATTGTAACCGATAAATATCAGCCAAATCCATCACGATTGAGAGATTGGTTATCCATTCCTAAATCAAATGGATATGAGTCGTTGCATACCACGGTATTAGGTCCTGAAAAAAAATGGGTCGAAGTACAAATCCGAACCAATCGTATGAACGAGGTTGCAGAAAAAGGTCTTGCTGCACACTGGAAATACAAAGGTGGAAAGGGTGAGAAAGGTATGGATCAATGGTTAGGAAACATTCGTGAAGTACTTGAAAACCCTGAAAGAAATGCCATTGATTTTATTGATGATTTTAAGCTTAATCTTTATGATGAAGAAGTTTTTGTATTTACGCCTAAAGGAGATTTAAGACGTTTGCCAAAGGGAGCAACCGTTCTGGATTTTGCATTTGATATTCACTCAGGAGTAGGTAAAAAGTGTATTGGAGCTAAAATAAATGGTAAACATGCTTCCATAAAGCAAGAGCTTAAAAATGGAGATCATATTGAAGTAATTACATCAAATACTCAGGAGCCCAGAAGTGAATGGTTAAATGTTGTAGTTACCTCCAGAGCCAAATCAAAATTAAAGCAGGCTTTAAAGGATTTATTATATAAAGAATCGGAGTTTGGTAGAGAAACCTTAGTTAGGCGACTTAAAAACTGGAAGCTGGAATTAACAGATTCGTTAGTGCATCAGATGGTGAAGCATTTTAAAATGAAAAGCATTAACGACTTTTACAGGGAAATAGCTATTGGTAATATAGATGTTTCCAGCATTAAGGAGTATATCGTTGGTCTGGAAAAGAAAGAAGTTGAGAAAGATGTGGCCGAGGTTGCTTTACAAAAGAGTGCTACAAACTTTGTGGCCAATGTAGATGAAGAGCTAACAGGGGCGACTGATGTTTTAATGATTGATAAAAATCTTAAAAATGTAGATTATTCATTGGCAAAATGTTGTAATCCTATATTTGGAGATGAGATTTTTGGTTTTGTTTCAGTTTTAGGTGGAATTAAGATTCACAGAAAATCCTGTCCTAATGCACCGGATATGCGTACAAAATTCGGGTATCGTATTGTAAAAGCTCAATGGACTACAGGTGCTTCTGCTAATTTTCAGGCTACACTTAAAATTACCGGAACAGATGATATTGGTATTGTAAGTAATATCAGTCAGGTGATCACAAAAGATCTTCATTTAAAAATGAGATCAATTTCAATTGACTCCCAGGAAGGTAGTTTTGAGGGCACAGTAACTGTATTTGTAAATGACACAAGTATGCTCGACACCATGATTAAGAAAATAAAGAATGTAAAAGGAGTTTATTCCGTAGCAAGGATTGATTCATTCTCCAGATAAACAAAAGATAGTTTTTAAAAAAGGTTGTTTCCTGATAGCGAAGCAACCTTTTTTTTATTCAAATAGTCCGAAAAAAAATAAATGTATTGGTAAGAATTCTTTTTTTGAGCCAAAGGATCGATTATGTTCCAGATAGGCCTTGGCAAGGAGACGGTTTAATGAAAAACACCAATATTATTGTTTATGGAGCTAAGTATAAAAGCTGTTAGTATAGTTTGATATGAATCAGAGACGTACCAAATAGGGAACAGCAACGTACCAAATGTGGATATTCCACAAATATATAGTTCATATCATTCAGGTATGATTCACATCTGATTCACTAATCAGTGAGCCAATAGTGAGCCAATAGTGAATGATAAGTGAGGGAATAGTGAGTGACATCCGCATCTGATACGACTATGGTACGTATCAGGTCCTTTGCAGGTAGGTAGATAATGCGATTAGGTTATGCTTAATGATTAAGAAATTATATGTTCTAGTGCGGTCTTTATAGTTTTATTGGTTATTGAAGCAATAAATAGTTATGACATATCCTATAAAATCATTTATAAATGATTTTGTATAATTGTATTTTTTCAGAAACTTTGTACGCTCCAAAAAAAAAATGGGATGTAACAGGAATATAATCGAATATTTAATTTTAGAGTCTTCTGAAATTGGGGATGCTATAGAAATATTGATGTAAGTATGAGTAATGAATTAGATTTAGGGAAGAAAAGTAATTATCATCGATTGTATTCTGAAATGTATACGGGCTTAAAGTACTTTGCCACAAAATTACTGAATTCAGAAGACGAAGCTGAAGATATTATTCAGGACGTATGGATTAAAGTGTGGGATAAAAAACCTGTATTTGAAAATAAACATCAGCTTAAAGCCTATTTATATCAATCCATAAGAAACGCTGCTCTGAATCAGATCAGAAACTCCACTAAAAAAGGTGAATATCAGGCCGGGATACTTATTGATGAATTTGAGGAAGATATCAGTTCCAAGATTATAGAATCTGAAATATATGCATTGGTAAATCAAACTTTTAGTCAACTGTCTGATGCTACCAAAAGGGTTTATATTGAAAAGCTTAATGGGAAGAAGTATAAGGAAATTGCTGAGGACTTGGATATTTCGGTCAATACCGTTAAAAAGCATATCAATAATGCCAATCACGGATATGTAAGTATAACTCTGTCTGATTGATTTAGATTATTCAAATTAAATTATCTTTTTTCTTAAAACCAATTCTCAAAAGCTTTATTGAGAAG
>NZ_JAPDPJ010000219.1 GCF_026013605.1 Plebeiibacterium sediminum | reverse complement strand
TATTGTGGGAGAGTAGGTCGCCGCTGATTTTAAAGAAAGAGCAATTGAACAAGTTTCAGTTGCTCTTTTTGCGTTTATACACTTTATGTTGAAAGTACTAAGTTAAAAGTTCCAAGTAGAAAGTTTTAAGTCAAGAGTTGTTTATTCATTTGGTGATTGAATTGTTTTGCTAAACTGTTAATTCAGACTTATGTTAGTTTAGCAATTTTTTTTTGAGTCATGTAAATCAAACTCTCCTACTTTTAAAGGAGGAGTCCCTGAGGGACGAAGGGGAGGTGGTTTTGTTAACAGTCCACATTCGACAATAGCATAGTAAGCATGCTGTAATACACACATTGCATAATTCCAGAGATATTACCCACTTGTCGGATCAAGTACACTGTTATTGAACAACAAAACGAGACGCTTTGCCGAACTGTTAGGAAATCTTAATAATATTAATCAACGACTTAGCAATAATTTTATCATAATATTATAATTAAGGCTGAAAGCCTGTAACATTACAGCAAGGTGGCAACGCCCCTTGTTATAGCCATCATGTAAATATCAGGCTGAAGGTCTGAAACTTTTTTATAGACAAACGTCATTCTTCAGTTAGCAGTACTTAGTAGTCAGTCAGTGATTGTCATTCAACGGTCGGCAGTATACTATTTGGGTCTGCATAAGAAAAGGTGTGTAATCTTAGTCATGTATTATTAAAAGGCCAGAGGCCCGTTTTAAAACAACAAAGCGAGACACTTTGCCGATCAGTTAGGAAATGTTAATAATATTAATCAACGACTTAGCAATAATTTTATCACCATATTATAATTAAGGCTGAAAGCCTGTAACATCACAGCAAGGTGGCAACGCCCCTTGTTATAGCCATCATGTAAATATCAGGCTGAAGGTCTGAAACTTCTTTATAGACAAACGTCAGTCATCAGTTAGCAGTACTCAGTAGTCAGTCAGTTATTGTCATTCAACGGTCGGCAGTATAAAGTATATTCAAGTACGATATTTGGGTCTGCATAAAAAAAGGTGTATAAACTTAGTCATGTATTATTAAAAGGCCAGAGGCCTGTTATAAAACAACGAAGCGA
>NZ_JAPDPJ010000218.1 GCF_026013605.1 Plebeiibacterium sediminum | reverse complement strand
TCCGGCAGTGTAGCAGATTATACATTTGCATGGACAGGAACATTGGCCATTCCAGCTGATGGAACAACTGCAGAGGAAACCACTTTCAGAGCTGTTGTGACTGATAATGCTACAGGCTGTACCAGTGAAACTGAGGTTGTAATCACCGTTAATCCCGATCCAGCATTACAAGCCACATCTGCAACTTACTGTGCTGATGAAGCTGCTGATTTCGATATCAATACCTTTAATGATGATATCCTAACTTCCGGCAATGTAGCTGATTATACTTTTGTTTGGACAGGCGCATTGGCCATTCCTGCTGATGGAACAACAGCAGAGCAATCTACATTTAGAGCTGTCGTAACTGATAAAGCAACAGACTGTACCAGCGAAACTGAGGTTGTTATTACCGTTAATCCCGATCCTGCTTTACAAACAGCTTCTGCCATATACTGTGCTGATGAAGCTGCTGATTTCGATATCAATAACTTTAATGAAGATATCCTTACTTCCGGCAATGTAGCTGATTATACTTTCATTTGGACAGGCACGTTGTCCATTCCAGTCGATGGAGGTTTACCAGTCTCAACTACATTTAGCGCTGTCGTAACTGATAAAGCAACAGGCTGTACCAGCGAAACAGAGGTAGTAATCACCGTCAATCCCGATCCAGCATTACAAGCCACATCTGCATCTTACTGTGCCGATGAAGCAACTGATTTTGATATCAATATTTTTAATGAAGATATTCTTACTTCCGGCAGTGTAGCCGATTATACATTTGCCTGGACAGGAGATTTGGTTATACCTGCAGATGGAACTACACCAGAGGAAACCACTTTCAGAGCTGTTGTGACTGATAAAGCAACAGGCTGTACCAGCGAAACAGAGGTTGTAATTACCGTTAATCCGGATCCAGCTCTACAAATAGCTTCTGCCATATACTGTGCTGATGAAGCTGCTGATTTCGATATCAATACCTTTAATGATGATATCCTAACTTCAGGAAATGTAGATGATTATACTTTCGTTTGGACAGGCGCATTGGCCATTCCAGCCGATGGAGGTTTACCAGTCTCAAATACATTTAGTGCTGTGGTAACTGAT
>NZ_JAPDPJ010000217.1 GCF_026013605.1 Plebeiibacterium sediminum | reverse complement strand
TGCAATTGATAATACATATCAGATAAAGCAATATAGCCACGTTTTTGAAGTCGTTCTATGGTTATGGTTGTTCCTAAAATAGGACTCTGAGCAATTGCCCAACCTCCCATACGGCTCCGGCTCCATGCATAAGCATGATCAAGGTCAACGCCCAAACGAATCAGGTTTTTCCGTTTACGTTCTGGTTTCTTCCAATGATGCCAGATACAATATCTGAGTCGATTTCGAAGCCAACCATCAAGCTTCTCCAGTTTCGTTAAGATATTAGCATACTTAAAGTTATTGATCCAACCTCTTTGGATTTCTAATAGCTTTTGAATGCGTTCATCAAAACTCATGGGAGTGGTTTTTCTGGTGACTTCTTTAAGCTTTGCCTTAAAGCTTTTCCATCTCTTTTCTGCCACAATCAATTGGTATTTACCTTTAATTCCCTTTTTGTAAATGGGGACAAAGGCAAAACCAAGGATTTGAAAGTTAACCGGACGGCGGATACCACTTTTATCCCTGTTGATAGGGAGTTTAAGTTTATCCCTAAGAAATACGTAAATAGTGTTACCAGCTTTTCTTGCTTCTGCTTTTGTTTTACAGTAGATACTGAAATCGTCTGCATAGCGTACAAAGCGTAAGCCTAATTGTTCCATTTTCAAATCCAGTTCATGAAGAACAATATTGGATAGCAACGGACTAATGGGGCTTCCTTGTGGTACTCCTATACGTCGCTTATGTAGTTTCCCATCCTTTAAAAGTGGTGCTCTAAGCCATCTGCGTATCAAACACATGGTGTGTTTGCATTTAATTTTACGGTACAGCAATTGCAACAGCAAGGTATGATCCACCCTGTCAAAGAATTCCTTCAGGTCAATTTCAACAATATGCTGATAGTCTGAATTAATATAAGAAAGGGCTTTACCTACTGCTTGTTGCGTATTACGTGTTGGACGAAAACCATAACTATAGGTTGAAAAATTAGTTTCATAATGCATCATTACCACTCTGGTTACTGCCTGTTGCAGCATACGGTCAATAGCGGTAGGAATACCTAAAAGTCTGGTTTTACCTCCTCCTTTGGGTATTTCTTTACCACGAATAGGTT
>NZ_JAPDPJ010000216.1 GCF_026013605.1 Plebeiibacterium sediminum | reverse complement strand
CTCTCATTGAAGTATCTGCTTCAATATTTTTCATTTTTAAATAATCTAACACACCTAAATTACCAGATCTGAAAGCATCTGCCATAGCTAATGGTCTCTCAGCTTCAGCTTCGATTACTTTAGCTCTTGCTTCTTGTGCTTTCGCTTTCATTTCTTGTTCTAATGCAACCGCCATAGCTCTTCTTTCCTCAGCTTTTACCTGAGCAATATTTTTATCAGCCTCAGCCTGGTCCATTTGAAGAACAGCACCAATGTTTTTACCTATATCGACATCAGCAATATCAATGGATAAAATTTCGAACGCTGTACCGGCATCCAATCCTTTTTCTAATACTACTTTAGAAATAGAATCCGGATTTTCAAGAAGTGCATTATACGATCACGAAGACCAATTGAAGATACGAATGTTTCATTCCTCTCGAAACGTAATTAATTGAAGGCAAAAAAAAAGGAGCTATTGAAGCTCCTTTTTTTATTTATTTTTTATTTGGTTTATGTGGTGATGATTTAGAAATTGAATCTCTCATTGATGTATCTGCTTCAATATTTTTCATTTTTAAATAATCTAACACACCTAAATTACCCGATCTGATAGCATCTGCCATAGCTAATGGTACCTCAGCTTCAGCTTCGATTACTTTAGCTCTTGCTTCTTGTGCTTTCGCTTTCATTTCTTGTTCTAATGCAACCGCCATAGCTCTTCTTTCATCAGCTTTTGCCTGACCAATATTTTTATCAGCTTCCGCCTGGTCCATTTGAAATACAGCACCAAAGTTTTTAACTGTTTCAACATCGGCAATATCAATGTATAAAATTTACCGGCATCCAATCCTTTTTCTAATACTACTTTAGAAATAGAATCCGGATTTTCAAGAACTGCTTTATACGATCACGAAGACCAATTGAAGATACGAATGTTTCATTCCTCTCGAAACGTAATTATTGAAGGCAAAAAAAAGGAGCTATTTAAGCTCCTTTTTTATTTATTTTTTAGTTGGTTTATCTGGTGATGATTTAGAAATTGAATCTCTCATTGAAGTATCTGCTTCAATATTTTTCATTTTTAAATAATCTAACACACCTAAATTACCAGATCT
>NZ_JAPDPJ010000215.1 GCF_026013605.1 Plebeiibacterium sediminum | reverse complement strand
TATTTTAGGAACAACCATAACCATAGAACGACTTCAAAAACGTGGCTATATTGCTTTATCTGATATGTATTATCAATTGCACTCTTCTTTGGCTTTAAATTCTAATTCATTATTCCCCATCATGTAGAGAACCGCCGTATACGAGACCCGTACGTACGGTGGTGTGAGAGCTTCTCCACTAGGCTTTTAGTCTAGTGGCTTGCTACTCAATTGTGGCGTCGTAATTATTATTATTTATTCTAATTCCCAATCTATTTTGTCAAGAACCTCTTCTTTAACCCTATTAGAAATTCTTTCTTTTTCCTTGTCCTCTAATTTTTCTGTTTTATATTCTATAAATTCATTATCCTTCAAAGTATAAATCTCATCGATATAACCTCCCGTCATTTCAAATGTAATTCGATATATTTCAATTGGTTTTTCACTAAAATATACCAATATCTCTTTGGTAGTACATCCACTGCAAATTAGCGGTTGAATTTGAATCCCACTTGGCACACAATATTCACTATTATCAATTAAAAATGAATCAATTCGTTCAAATATTATTTCTTTTTGTGATAATGACTCTATGTTTGTTGTAGTAAATCCTATCCTATTAGCTACATAGTCAAGATACTCTGGACTTTTATCGTCCATGTAGTTTTTTGCAAACAAAAGAAAAATAACAATTTTTATTGTGAAGAATATCCCTATCCCAGTAATTCCAATTATTGAAATAATCTTAATTGTTTTTTTATAATTTAATTTCATCTAGTTTCAGATTCAACATCATTTATTCGAATTATTAATCCTTTTTAAAGTCTGTAGTATGAGATAACTCCGGCAACAGTATTTATGCGCCACAACGGATTGGGCATATGAACCGTGCGGGGATTAAAATAGTACGCCTTTTCTTTCATCGCACAGAGCCCAATGGTTTTACAGGGACTAAATTTAACAATAAATAGTTTCTTTAAAAGCATTGGGCGGACTTTTTGAAATCACCGCAACCTAGCACCTCCACAACACCCCGCATGGTTTATGATGCCGTGTTGAACTAAACCCGCAAAGCGGGAGCTTAGGCTAAAACTAACAAAATTCGTAAGATAATTACA
>NZ_JAPDPJ010000214.1 GCF_026013605.1 Plebeiibacterium sediminum | reverse complement strand
GTATTTAAAAATTAATAATGGTAGAAGATGTAATTATCTTACGAATTTTGTTAGTTTTAGCCTAAGCTCCCGCTTTGCGGGTTTAGTTCAACACGTGGTCATAAGGCATGGTGGGGTTTCTGCGGTCGTTGTTACGGCGGATTCTCACCAGATTCCTCTGTCCTGCGGACAGGTAATCGGGCGACAATCCACCACGACCTCATACCACAACCGTTGTGTGCAAGCAAAACAGACCACTAAATGAAACTATTTGCTAAAATATTTAAGACAAAATCTAAGGAACGTGATTTTCCTAAAGGCATGAATGAGATAAAAGTTTCTGAAGATACATTTGTGACAGAAATTTCAAAAGAACAAAAAGACAATTCGGATATAGAAAGGAGAGAAAAAGATAAAGTCGGACAATTAAGCAAATTGGATGGATTTCATGATAAACCCAATGGTAGACAAGGAACAATTTATTACGTTGATCATGGAAAAACATGTGAACTATATTATGAAATTTCTGGAGTTAAAGAATTTGATATTTTGATTTGGTTTGACCAATTGAATGAATGGATTTTACCGAAAAATGAAGCTATAAACCAGATTGATAAACAAAGGATTAAAGAAAAACTTATAAATTGGTTGGACTTAACAAAAATACGAGCAGAATTATAAACTTGACAAAGCGATTAAATATGGAAATTGTAAATAACGAAAAATATGAAGAGTTAGCGGCAGAGTGGCAATATCAGATGATTTGCATTTTGAAAGATACTTTGAAAAAACACAAAGTAGATTCAAAAAAAGCAAAAGAGATATGTGGGGACTTTTCTTTTGACTTGGCAATGTTGCAAGACCAAGGAGAGATTAGAATTGAGCAAGAAGAATATAGACCTGTGATTTGTTTTGAGAATACAGAAGAAAAATTGATGTACAACTCGGATGATGATTTTCAATTACATGATTATGCATTTGGAAATACAGATCAAGCATTTGGAGATTAATAATGCCAGCACACAACACTTAGAATATAATTAATCACGAGCATCCGAAGAAAGATACCTACCATGATGAAGGTGATTAAATATATTCGTTGTTGAACGTTACCGGGAG
>NZ_JAPDPJ010000213.1 GCF_026013605.1 Plebeiibacterium sediminum | reverse complement strand
TGTTCAAAGCAGATATGTTCCAGTCAAAAGTGTATCCTTCTGTATTTCCTGAAACCATAACATCGTCATTGAATGATGTTATATCAAAGTCTGTGACTTCATCTGCACAATATGTTGCTTCTACATTTTGAACTGCAGGATCCGGATTTACAGTTATAGTTACTGATGATTCACTTGTATTACCCGTTTCTTCATCTGTAATAACAACATTGAAAATACTAGTGGCTGCATCACCACCATCTTCTGGTATAATTAAAGTACCATCCCATGCATACAAATATCCGGTAGTTGAACCAGAAACCATTACATCGTCGTTGAAAGAAGTTATATCAAAATCGGATGCTTCATCTGCACAATACGTTGCAGAAGCTGTCTGCACGTCAGGATCTGGATTAATTGTAATTATTACCCGGGTTTCACTTGTACAACCTGTTCTTTCATCTGTAACTATAACATTGAATATATTTGTTGTTGTTTCACTTCCATCTTCTGGAATGGTCAAATCTCCTGTCCACGAAAATGTGTATCCTTCTGTAATTCCCGAAACCATAACATCGTCATTGAATAATGCTATATCAAAGTTTGTGACTTCATCGGCACAATACGTTGCTTCCACATCTTTAACTGCCGGATCTGGATTGACATATACAGTCACATGAGCTTCGCTGGTACAACCTGTTGTAATTTGAGTTACGATAACATCAAACTCATTAGTTGTTTGTGATTCGCCATCAGCTGGGATATTCAAAACAGATGTATCCCAAGCGAAAGTGTAACCTTCAGTAATTCCAGAAACCATAACATCATCATTCAATGTAGTTATATCAAAGTCTGTGGCTTCATCGGCACAATAGGTTGCTTCCACATTTTGAACTTCTGGATCTGAGTTGACATATACAGTCACATGAGCTTCGCTGGTACAACCTGTTGCTATATGAGTTACTATAACATCAAACTCATTTGTTGTTTGCGAACTACCATCTTCAGGGATGTTCAAAGTAGATGTATTCCAATCGAAAGTGTGTCCTTCAGTAATTCCAGAAACCATAACATCATCATTTAATGAAGTTATTTCAAAGTTTGCAGCTTCATCAGCACAAT
>NZ_JAPDPJ010000212.1 GCF_026013605.1 Plebeiibacterium sediminum | reverse complement strand
TCCATCAAAAATTGAGTTGTCCCTTCAGGACGCTTATTTATAGCTTGGTCACACCCCCAAGGCGTTGCCATGGGCTAAAATAACCTGGGCCTTCACCCCGATATTATTAGATAATACATTGCGAAATAACAAAAGTAATTCAATAATAAAATACAAGTATATTAAAATGCAATTAAAATTCGTACAATTCGTGTAATTCGTGGATCCAAATAATTGGCAAACAAGCAAATAAACATTGCACTAAGAATACCGGCAACTATTTATTAAGTAGATCTTCTGGATTCTGTCTATTATCGAAAAGTGTAATTATTCTGATTTCATCATCTTTTATCCGATAATATATTGTTGTTTGCCGGGATAATACAGCCTTTCTTAAACCATTAGATTTTTCACTTTCTGCAAATAGATAAGGATTGCTTTTAATTACAATTAATTGTTTATCCAGTAATTTTGCAAACTTCTTAATTTCTCTCCTGGTCCATTTATGTTCAAGGTCTTCGATTATTCCTTTCAGGTTATTTATAGCCTCTTCAGACCAAATAAGCCTATAAATATTTTCCATAAATATTACGAGCACTATCGTGAGAAAAAACTCTTCCTTCTTCAAAGTCTTTTAAACCTCTATCAATAGATTCCATTTCTTCTTTTTTCAGAGAATCCCACCAATCTTTAGATTTTGAATAATCATCTTTTATTTTAGTTAACTTTTCAATTATTGAAGTATCATTCAGTCTTGAAATCCACTCAATTAAATCCAATTTTTCCGTTTGAATATTCATAATTAAATCTTTAGACTTTTAACAAAAATAACCAATATCTAATTAATTAACTAGACCTTGTGTAAGTTTAAGAATAATACATTGCGAAATAACAAAGGTAATTCGATAATAAAATACTAGTATATTGCAATGCAATTAAAATTCTTATCATTCGTGCAATTAACAATTCAGTGTTTACTTTTTATTGTATTGCTGAACTCATTCTTCGTTTCGCGGTTCCTTAAAAATTGGCAAATCAAAGAATCAGCAAATAAACAGATAAACCGAAATACTATTGCCTGCATTTTGAAGGACATTCCATCAAAAATTGAGTTGTCCCTTCAGGACGCTTATTTATAGC
>NZ_JAPDPJ010000211.1 GCF_026013605.1 Plebeiibacterium sediminum | reverse complement strand
ATTTTGCCATCTTTACACTATTACGTTATTACAAAATATATTTAGATGTTTTATTAATCGTTTATAAACAAGTTAAACTCAAGCGATAATTTGCATTATTCAAGAAATTATTAAATTTGAACAAAAAGAATATGCAGAGTATATTAGAAAATAATATTGATAATTTAAAAGCTATTTGTCAATCTTTAAAAATAAAGAGATTGTATGCTTTTGGTTCTGCTGTTTGTGGAAATTTTACGGAAGACAGTGATATTGACTTTCTGATTTCTTTTGTAGAGAATATTTCTATTGAAGAATACACAAATAATTATTTTGAATTACAATATAGATTACGTGATTTATTAAAACGAGAAATAGATATAGTAACAGAAAGAACATTATCTAATCCGTATTTTATAGAAAGCTTAAATGAATCTAAGAAGTTAATTTATGAAGCGTGAAATTAAAAAGTACTTGTTTGATATAAAAACTTCTATAGAATCAATTTTTGACTATCTAGGAGATGAACGAAATTTTTTTGAATATCAGAATAATAAACTTCTACGTCGAGGGGTTGAAAGAGAAATAGAAATCATTGGAGAAGCAATGAATAGAGTACTTAAAATTGACCCTTCAATACAAATTGAGAATGCTAGACAGATAGTTGACGCTAGGAACTGGGTAATTCATGGGTATGACAAAGTTGATGATGTTGTCATATGGGGAATAATCTCTAATCACTTACCTAAATTGCAACTAGAAATTAAAGCCTACTTAAATCAAGAATAAAGAATCACTTCCTAACGACTCTTAAGCACTCTTATAATTTCATAACTTGTCTTAGTTATTTGTTTGTTCGATCCTTTATATATTCAATTAATTCTAAATATTTATCATTGATATATACATTTTCTAAATTTGGATGTACGGTAATTTTATCAATATTCCCAGATTTCCATACCTCTGATCTTCTAATTTCTAATAATCTATCAATAATAATGGAAACAATACGACTTTTATCTTCTTGGGAAATAGGCTTATTTGAAAATTCATTAACAAGATTGTTTATCTCTTTTAATATCTGTTCAAATTCCATTCTTGGAATACTTGCATTAAGTAACCTCATTAAATAACCATTTACCAATTTTAGTACATTAGCCATTTCTTTC
>NZ_JAPDPJ010000210.1 GCF_026013605.1 Plebeiibacterium sediminum | reverse complement strand
AATAATGCACGCTTATTTGTTTTATACTTTCTTTTTTTCTTCTTCTTGTTTGATCTGAGATCAATCGGAGATTTGCATAGCATCATTGAAAGATTGTAGGTTAGTATATTGGCAAAAAATTCTTGCTTTATTGCATTGGGGCTTTTACCAATAAAGTTTTCTATACATATCGCATATTTCATATCCTTGTATTGTTCCTCAACTCCCCATCGCATATGATAGAGAGCCTTAAGTTTTTTACGACTAAATGTTTTTTTGTCAAAAAGCGATGTCATTAAATACTCTATTTCTCCAGTATCAAGTAAAACTTTTGTTAGCCGCACCTTTATTTGCTCATTTTCAACTTGAATGTATTCAAAGCAATCATTGTGGTTAGCTTTTATAAATTTCACAACTTCTCTACATGCATTTCTTTGTAAACGAAAACAAAATTGATTGCCTGATTCTGCTACCTGTTTTAAAAAAGAACGACTAAAATATCCACGATCAAATAATAGAAGATTATTGTTGCCAAGTGACTCCAAAAGAACCTTCGCTTGTGTTTCTTCAGATTCTTTATATGCTCCTATCACAGCATTTACACAAACATTGTTTAAAACATCTGCTGCGAATGAAACTTGTGCTTTGATCCATTTTTTACTGTCAGACAATACATTCTCTCCAAATGTCTTTATTGTTTCTTCGGTACGAGGGAGTGTATATACAGATCCATCAATGGCAATGAGCCTATATCCATAATATTGTTTAAAGCTATAGTTTTTGTAAAAGAACTGGGTAAGTTGCTCCATTGCATCCTTAAAGGCTGTAAAGCTTAGTTTTGCTCTGCATTGTGTTAATGAAGAGGTGGTTGCTTGCCTTATTTCTTCTGGAGTATTATATAATTTTGAAAAGAAGTTGTCAATTTCAGATTGAGAACGTTTGTTTAGCATATTACAAATAAATAGGAAGGTCGTCTTGAAATTCCATATTCGATCTCTGGTAAAGTGCTTTTTATCTGTCTTATGCTTAGAACAAAAGTCGTTATTTTCTATGAGATTTAGGATGAACTTTAATAGTTTGGCACGATTTTTAGATTTGAGCGCTAGCTTTCATAACAGGTTGTTTTTTAGTTGTTTGACCCAACTAAGATAGTAAAAATATTTCAGATAGCAAACTCATAGTATTGTATTTCAATACCTTACACACTAACTTAATGACATTG
>NZ_JAPDPJ010000020.1 GCF_026013605.1 Plebeiibacterium sediminum | reverse complement strand
TGCTTCTTTAAACTTTTTGTAATCAAATTCTTTTGTCATGAGGCAAAGTTATTTTCTTTTTAATCTATTATGACACAAAGTTTTGAACACTCTCGGACAAGATGAAGAGCATGGTCATATATTACGGTGGATGCGAAAATTAGGTTATGATGATAGCATTCCAATTCGAAAAACTACTTTTGCAACAAAACAACGACCAGTGGAAGAAAAAAAGCAAAGCGATCAGGAAATTGATTCATTTGAAACACTCCAATTAAAAAAAAGAATTGAGGAACTTGAAAAACAATTAAAAGATGCAGAAATGAGATCAATTGCTTATTCTACAATGGTTGATATTGCAGAAAAGGAGTTTAATATTCCAATTAGAAAAAAGTCCAATACCAAACCATCGAAAAAATAAAACAGGACTATTCTCACATAGGATTAGCAAAACTATGTGGATGGTTTGGTATAACCCGGCAAGCTTATTATCAAAATACATGGAAAGCAAGTGATATTAGTATTGAAGAGTCATTGATTTTAGATGAAGTTCATAAAATAAGACGCAACCATACTAGAATGGGAACTCGAAAGTTGTATGCTAAATTACAACCATTTATGCAGGAACATGGTATTAAAATGGGTAGAGATGCTCTTTTTGATCTTCTTTCAGCCAATAACTTATTGGTAAGGAATAGAAAACGAAAAGTAACCACTACTAACTCATTCCATTGGTTACGCAAATATCCTAATTTGATACGAGATTTTGTACCTGTGGCTCCAAATCAATTATGGGTAAGTGATATTACGTATTGGAAAATCAAAAGTGGACATGTATATATTAGCTTTGTTACTGATGTATTTTCGCATAAAATTGTTGGTTATCATGTCGCTGAGACATTAGAGAGTGTAGAGACAATTAAGGCTCTGAAAATGGCTTTGTCTGATATTTATTCAGATCCTGCGAGTTGTTTTGAATTAATCCATCACTCAGATAGAGGAGTTCAGTATTGTCAGCACAATTATGTAAAATTACTGAAAGACAACAAAGTAAAAATAAGCATGACAGAAAATGGAGATCCTCTAGAAAATGCAGTAGCAGAAAGAATTAATGGCATTATGAAAGATGAGTATTTATTGGATAAAACAGTAAAAGATATAAAACAAGCAAAAAGGGTTTTAAAAGAAGTCGTATCTCTGTACAATGAAGACAGACCTCATAACAGTATCGAAAATCATGTTCCAAATTATGTACATGAAAGTAAATTAGTTACAAAGAAACTATGGAATAATTACTATAAAAGAAGAGATGTAATAGAAACTGTAGATTGTTAATATCTAGAATAACTCTTCGGTTACCTTCGAGTTATTTCCAGATATTAACAATCCATCATCATCATTATGATTGTAGAGATAAATATGTATAATTGTAAACCAAATTTAGGACTTAATCTAAGTTGTAAACTTATCTTCGGATTAAGCCATTAACATGTGAACTTTTTTTAGGACGAGTCAAGGCCTTTGGCCCTCGATATACAGCTATTTAATTAAAGGGCCGTTAGGCCTGATTTCTTAGTAGAATAGAACATCCGTATTGTGATTAAGGGGCGTTAGCCCTGATGTCTTAAATTTACCACAGTATTCAAAAGGATATTAGAAACCAAATTTGATTTTGTTTTATGCCATATTGCAAGTCTGTATATTATATATTGTAGTTTGTTTCATATGATAATAATTTACTTTTAATTGCCATATGGAATTTATATAAGCTGTTCCATAGTGTAATGGAGCTGCCTTTTTTATTAATTAAAAGTCCGTTATGTAATACTAATGTGTTTAAAATATTTATTTTAGCAAATCAGTTTCATATATTTTATCACACATATAATAGTTAATAACAATCAGATCAATGGATCGTTTTTACTTTATTATGTACAATATTAAACATTGAATTATTATGATGGCTCATTATATCACATTTAGTATATCTATAACTTTTATTTCCTGGATTGTAGGAATGATTTTAGGTGAAATATTAAAAAGAACAGCATTCTTTAAAAACCTCTCCAACTTTAATTTTTTTAAAAGTAAAAGACTGAATCAAAGAATTGGAATGAATGTTTTTAGATGGATTGTGAAGAATACATTTTTTAAATTTTTCAATGCAAAAATTGAATTGAAAAATAAATTCACTACAGCCGATCTAGAGGAATTACGTAAAGAAATGACCTATGCCGAGATTAATCATTTAATAGGTTTTTGTATGGTAACCGTTTTTGCTTTTATAGAATTAGTCAGGGGGAACTATCTTTTTGCATTGATTTTTATTATCGTGAATATACTCATGAATTTATACCCATCCCTATTGCAGCAAGAAAATAAAAGAAGAATTGATAGACTGCTGAAAATTTGCAGGTAATATCATTATAGAAATAAAATAATATATTTCACATTTCTGTTGCCATGCAGAAAGAAATCTTCATGAATATAAACCATCAGTCAAAAATAAACATTAGTATATGCCTTTCCCAATTGACGAAAAATACATTAAGCAAACAGAACTTGAGCTTGGGGTGATATTTCCATCTTCCTTTACCGAGAAAATGAGAATCAAGAATGGAGGAGAAATTCTTATCACTAATAATGACTGGCTTATACATCCTTTTTTTGACAAGAAAGATAAAAAGAGAATTTCCAGAACATCTAACCATATTGGATATGAAACAAAGGAAGCAAAGAAATGGAAAGGGTTCCCAAAAAATTGTATTGTAATAGGAAGTGATAGTTATGGCAATAAGCTTATTTTGCGTCCAGGTATATTAAATAAGAAAAAGCTTAAGGATACTGTTTATGAATGGAATCATGAAACAGGGGAAACTAAAAAATTAAAAAAATCCATTTCAGAATTATTAAAATAATCAAATCATACTAATCAAATGAACAAACTTGTAGTTATCATATTATTCGCTACTTTAATCATCACATCTTGTGAGAAGAATAATTCAGAACTTCCATACATTAATACTTCATCAGAATGGAATCTGGATGACCAATTTAACAGTCTGGAGCAAAGTTTTTTTGATACATTAAACTTTAAAAATACTGCAGAATTTATCATGGAAGAAAATGGATCTCTGCATGCGAGTCCAACTATTACATTTCATCCAAATCCCTTTTTTAATGTTTGTTATCTTAGTTATAATACAGCACCAATAATTAATATTGCTATCCTAAATAGTCGTTATAAAAAAATATTGGAAGCTCGATTTGAAGATGCGTATGAAATTGCATTTAACCTTTCAGACCAACCATCCGGCACTTATCTGTTGTATTATGTAATTCAGGATAAGGATTATAATATTGTTCAACTCGGTCATGGAAGTATTATAAAGGAATAGTTCTTTGAATTATTGTATTGACCAATAAGCATGCATCAAATTAGCCTATTGATTTAATTAAGCCAAAAACTTATAAAAACCATCAATGTTGGAATATATAAATTAGATATTAATAATGTAAACCTTAAAAAAAACTATGAAATTAATTCTTTATTCAATCTTGTTCACCCTTTGTATAAATTCAATAACCGGACAGAAAATCGCACGAGTAGAAAATGTAAAAATTCAATCAGAAGCCCTAAATCAGGAAAGAGAAATATTAATATATACCCCAATTGATTATGATTGGAGAGTAAATGAATACTTCAATGTAATTTATGTTTTTGATAGCCAAAGCAGAGAATTCTTTGATTATACAAGTTCTATCATTTCCTTTTTATCCGATAATACAAAGCCATTTATTGTTATAGGTATAACTTCGCCTTATAATGAGAAATTAGATTATGCACGAAATAATGATTTGTTGCCCGTGCTGGAAACTCAAAAATCGATAGATCGTTATGGTACGTATTCAGGAAATGCTGATAAATTCTTTGATTTTGTGAGTACAGAGGTAATTCCATTTGTGGATTCGCATTATAGAACATTGAATAACAGAATAGCAGTTGGGCACTCATTAAGTGCTTCTTTCGTTCTGTATTCTTTTCTTCAAAATTCAGATATCTTTAATAATTACGTTGCCATTTCACCCAATTTGGCTTATGATGATAATAAATTAGCTAATGCTTTGATCGACTATGATTATTCCAAAATAAAAAGTCCAACTTATTTTTATTTAAGCCATGCAAACGAAGGTATTGATTATTGGAAAGAATGGAAACCGGCCCGGGAAAAACTATATTCATTTTATAATCAGACCTTAACTAATCATAATGTAAATGTTCATATAGAGGCATTTCCAGAGAACAATCATTGGAGTACTTTTCCGCCAAGTTTAAGCAAAGCATTTAATTTTTATTTTGATGAGGTTTCTGCATTACAAGAAAAAGAATTGAGTGAAGAAGAATATAATGTAACGATACGAGTTAAGGTTTTAAATAAAAAGGATAATGTTTATATAACCGGGAATCAGACTAATTTAGGAGACTGGAATCCTAAGAAAATCAAAATGGAAAAAACGTCTGATCTGGAACGGGAGATCACACTAAAACTTAAAAGTCCGGCACAATTTAAGTTTACCAGAGGAACATGGGAGTCTGAAGCAGAAGTAAAAGGTACTTATGGTAACATCACCATAAAACCTGAGAAAGAGTCCGTTTTTGATTTTGAAATAGAAAGCTATTTTGATAAATAATAAGGACTTAGTATTTTACACCTAAACTGCATTACCCATATTATTTTAGATTCGATTTAAAAATGAAAAAACTTCTATTGATTACCCTTGTTACAATTACAGCTTGTACGCAACCAAAGTTTGAAATGACTACCACAACAGAATCAAACCCATGGATTGTTACAAGTATTGAAAATAAAGAGTCCAATACCGATACACTTGATATTATTATTGAGTCGTCCAATACCTTACAGGAAATAGAAGGGTTTGGTACCTGTTTTAATGAGTTGGGGTGGACTTCGCTTCAGCGATTGAAAGCAAAAGATAGAGAACAAATTTTTAAGGAGCTGTTTGAACCAGGTTTTGGTGCTAATTTTACCATTTGCAGAATGCCAGTTGCCGCCAATGATTTTGCCAGAAACTGGTATTCCTACAATGAAAAAGAGGGCGATTTTGAGATGAATAATTTCAGTATAGCCAATGATAGGGAAACGTTGATTCCTTTTATAAAGAGTGCCCAAAAGTATAATCCTAAGCTTAAATTGTGGGCTTCGCCATGGTCACCTCCGCAATGGATGAAATATAATAAGCACTATGCAGCAAAAAGTGTTTTGGGCGATTCTGAATTTCAGTCGGAAGAATGGGGAATGGATTTACGCGGTATAAACAATGGTTTACTTCCGGAACAAGAAGGTAAGGAAGGTTCAGATATGTTTATTCAGGAACCGGAATATTTCAAGGCCTATGCATTGTATTTTAGTAAGTTTATTGAGGCATACAGAAATGAGGGCATTGATATATTTATGGTTATGCCACAAAATGAGTTCAATTCAGCTCAGGTTTTTCCCAGTTGTACATGGACCGCAGCCGGATTATCTACTTTTGTAGGAAAGTACCTTGGTCCCGAGATGCAAAAACAAAATGTAGAGGTCATGTTTGGGACTGTTGAAAGAGCAACAGAAGAACTGGTTGATACTGTTTTAAATAATGAACTTTCGAAGAAATATATAACAGGTGTAGGTTTTCAATGGGCGGGAAAAGGCGCCATACCAGGAATTCATAAACGCTATCCGGACTTGAGATTATACCAAACAGAGCAGGAGTGTGGCAATAGCAAAAACGATTGGAAGAACTGTATTTATTCCTGGGATTTGATGAAGCACTATCTAAAAAATGGTGCAAATGCCTATATGTATTGGAATACCTCTCTGGATGAGGGAGGTATCAGCACCTGGGGCTGGAAACAAAATTCATTGGTTAGTGTGGATACTACCAATCATACATTTAGATACAATCATGAGTATTACTTACTAAAGCATGTTAGTCACTATGTGCAGCCCGGAGCAAAACTTCTGAAAACATCTGGCATATTTAACAATTCTCTGGCCTTTGTAAATCCTGATTCCTCTATCATACTCGTATTAAGAAATGAAGAAGCTGAAGACCAACAAATCAATGTATACGTTGATGATAAATCGTATTCATTCCTTTTAAAATCAGATTCGTTTGTTTCTATAAAGATTTAGGTTTTTATAAGGAGTTTTCTCTATTGAATTCTTGTAGATAGAACCAAGGTAATGATTACTCTGAGTTATTGAATTTAAATATAGGTCACATTTTTTATCATTGATTAATCATATATAGTACATAGAATGAAACTAAGATATATTATTCCGCTTGTTATTATATTAATGAACAATATATTGGGATTCGCACAAGATGCAGAAGATCAAATAAGCATTGTACCTGCCAATTTTCCTACAGATTATATTGTCAAAGAATATTGTCCCAGTTGCGAAACTCCGGATAGTTTAATTTTTTATCCGGATAGAACTTTTATTATCAGTCTGGGAGGTATTGAAGAACACCAGAAGCATTACGAACTTGGAATTTGGAAGAAAGAAGGGAATTTAATAAAGATTGATATTTATAAGAAAATTGGAATACGACCAATAGGAGAGCCTACAAATCCTGAGGTAAGCTATGCGGATAATCCTGATGATTATTTCGTATATAACGAGTATGTTCCATATGAAGAATGGATTTCTAAGACCAGAATATTTGATATTGAATCTCTTAGTAATTTTGATATTGCAATAGATACTTGTAATAAAGCGACTCAAATAACTATAGATGTACCAAAGTATCTTATAAAAGGAAACTATAAGATTGCTTCATGCAGACTTTTAAAAAAAGAAGATTTAGAATGTTTGACCCAAAGAGATCTTAGACTAATGCGTAACGAAATATTTGCTCGCTATCATTATGAATTTAAATCGCCTGATTTACAAAAGTATTTTCTTAATCAGAAATGGTATAGAGGTTACACAACTCATGTTGATAGATTTTTAACGGATATAGAAAAGAAGAATATTAAACTAATCACAGATCTTGAGAATAAGTAGTCATGTTGTTATTGTAATAGTTTGTACTAAAATCCATAGTATTACTATCAAACATTTGGACCTGCTCTTGATAGTTAGAATAAGAATGTATCTCAATAGTGTTCTATTGTAATGATGCCAGCGGCATCAAATGTTTATAGCAAAGGTTGGATAATCGTAAAATGACTCCAGAGGAGTCACACTAACAATCTTTGAGTCTCGGTTGAATAACAATATTGGTGTAAAACAATATCTGTATGAAGTCATTGTATATAACTTCTTAACAGGAGTTCAATATCCCATAAAAAACGAAGGCTGCCCTGGTAGATCAGTAGGACAGCCTTCAAATGATACGGGGATTTTTATAAATGAGGATTATCTAAAATCAAAATCTAAAATCATTCTGATACCTTCATCACCTACTTTAATACGTATGTTTCCAGGCTGACTGTGTGGCCCTTGTTGAGATGTAGGTTTAAATGACTGTATAGCTGGTATATCATAAAGGAATGAAATATCACCTTCTGGAAATCCAGGCATTGTATGTCTGCCGTTCTGGCGACCTTTAGGTTCTTCAGGTGTTAACATTCTTAAAAATACACCATCACTTTCAGAATATACTGTAAATGGTGCTTTATCAGATTGAACTGTCGCCCAATATAAATTAGCATGATATCCCTTAAACTCAGGATAAGTTAAACCATACTCACTTTCGCCGGTAATGGTATTGTTATAATCTTTTTGCCATAAATTATAATTGGTTCCTTTAATCCTGTTTTTCCAAACACGATAAGGTCCGCGACCAAACCATTCCATACCTTTAACCAATTCCTCAGGATAGTTGAAAGTAAGTCCTAAACTGTAAATATCATTATCGGTAAATGCATCATCAAAGCCTTTTCCTCCGCGTGCTCTGTTTAGCATTACTGCATTCATATTTAAAATACCATCTGCATTCATTGTCCATACAATAGAATCCATTGCACCTAAATATTTGGCTACAAACATGGCTTTATCTTCAGTTTGTTTTGTATAGCAGCTGGTATATTTCATTTTCATTCCAACAGCTACAGGTCCATTAGTTAAAGGAATAGTGCCATTGCTGTTTGTTATTTCCTTAATCTGACCAGTAAGCTGACTAAAAGAAACAGAAACACCATTAGCCGTTAAAGTAGTAATACTATCCATTTCTGATACCTTAACATCGCTTTGAGTTTCGGCTTTTGTTATCTGAGTTTTAAAATACTCATCAGTATATTTTATAGGCCAGCTCCAGGTACAAATAGCTTTACCGGTTTTATCAAAAGCCTCAATTTCCAACACATCAGCATTGAAGAACTGATTAGGTAATTCCATTTTAGCTTTACCAGCCTCTCCCGGAGCCAATGCAGGTAAGTTAACTTTACCAGTTGTAATGACTTCTTTTTTACTTCCTTTTAATGGTGAATCTACTTGGTATAGTTTGTAACTCATGGTACACTCACTAAGGTTAGTGTAGATGTAATGGTTCGAAACTGAGAATTCTCCTTTAAAAGATGGAGTGATATACAACTGCTTAAATTGTATTGGAGCCCAAACTTCACGAACTGTAAATACACTTCCTTCCTTTTCGCGATAAGGACCAACAATACCATCCGGTGCACGGAAATCATCAGAATCAAGAATTCCTCCTTTGTCTGTTCTTTTCACAGCACAATCATTAAAAGCCCACATAAATGCACCAGCAAATAATGGGTGAGAAGTCCAGTTTAACCAAAAATCTTCCAATCCGGCACCATGACCCTGATCGTACATACCATGCATAAATTCAGTAGGCATAAATACTTTATAACCATTGGTTAAACGAGCCACACCAGTTAAATAAGTAGGGTAGTGGTGTGCATCTATACCATTAAAATCAGCCCATGGGTGAATTACATGACGCTTTTGAGGATCATAGTCTGCAAAGTGAGCATCTAAATTGTAGTTCCAGCCACCTTCGTTACCATTACTCCAAAGCACAATACAAGGATGGTTTACATCTCGCATTACCATTTCTTTCTGCAGTTTTGGCCCTACTTCAGAATCGTAGCAGTTTTGCCATCCGGCTAATTCATCCACCACAAACATTCCCAATGAGTCACACATTTCTAAAAAGTGTTGATCAGGAGGGTAGTGGAAACGTACCGCATTCATGTTCATTTCTTTCATTAACAACACATCGCTTTTGCTAATTTCGCGATTGGTTGTACGACCACCTTCCGGATGAAATGAGTGGCGGTTAATTCCCTTCATTACTATTTTAGTACCATTCATGTAGATACCATCTTTAGCTCTGAATTCGATAGTACGGAATCCCATGCGTGAAGTCCATTCATGAACAGTTTTATTATTGCTGTCAATCAGTTTTAAATCCAATACATACAATTGTGGATTTTCAGGATTCCAGGCAATTACATCATCCCATTTTGTAGAGATTTGTTGTTTTAAATCGGGATTGCTGATGGTAAATGTTTTGGTTTCGAAAGAACCTGATCCTGTTAAAGGTTTAATAGAAGCAGTAATTTTACCACCTTTTAATTCAGCTGAAAGAGCAATGTCTGCAGTCAGGCTTCCATCACCTTTGGCATCTAAAGCTACATGATCAAAGGCTGTTTGAGGTTTAGCCTCTAAATAAACAGGACGGTAAATACCTCCAAAAGTCCACCAGTCGGCTTTACGCTCAGCAGCATTAATACTGTTATTAGCCGAGTGTTTATGAACGATTACTTTTAAGTTATTCTTTTTACCAGCAATGATTTTATCAGTAATATCATACGAAAAACGATAAAAACCTCCCTGATGCGTATCACCAGCTTTTTGATCGTTAATAAACACTTCAGTATCTATCATAGACCCTTCAAAAACAATGGTTATTTGTTTTCCGTTCCAATCCTTTGGTACTTTAAAATCGTACTTATAAGTACCTACTTCCTTAGATGGCTCTTCACCTTTTTTGTAGAATCGACCGTAAGTATAAGTTCCAAAGCCCTGAAGTTCCCAGTTACATGGCACTTCGATCTTACTCCACTTTTTACTGTTTTGTCCATCAGAACAATAAAAATCCCAGGTTTTGGTATGGTATAAACCCGTCCCGGACAAGTACTGTCTTTCTGTATTTTGACTTGCCAATCCCAATGGAATCAGCAGTAGCATACAAATTATAAAATTGATATATCGCATAATTATTTAGTTTTCAAATTGAGCAATAAATACTAATTACTGTCACTCAATGGTTACTGTAATTAATTATTAGGCTGAAGGCCTAAAACATCTCAGCAAGGGGCATCGCCCCTTGTATTTAGTTCCAGGTAGATCTCAGGCTGTAAGCCTGAAACCAATTTTAAAGGTATCAGACTTACAGCCTGAAAACAATATGTCAGGAGGCTTGGGGCGATGCCCCAAGTTATGCTGTATAAGGCCTTCAGCCTTTATTATACCACACATCCAACTATTGATTTACATACCTATTAAATGTAATATTTCATGGAACTTTAAAACTTAATCTTCTTTGTATTTTCAAGCTTTAATTCATCCTTACCTTTAATCACAAAGTTATTACATTCCCAATTTTCCGCATAACGGATATGACCAGCTTTTTCACCTTCAAACGAAACATTAGTAAACGTAAAGTTATCAATAGTACTTTCTTTTGTGCCACCAATTATAATGGCAGTTTTTGCATTTTTTACATTGATATCCGTAAAGGTCATATTCCTGAATTTAGGAGTTCCTAATTTAGGATCAACTGGTTCAAGCATTTTTAACCAATGTTCCGGAAGACTGTCTCTGTTGTAACCTTCGGGTAAAAGAGAGTTACTGTATGCCGGATTCCAGTTTAAATCAACCGATAGGGGATACTTTACATTTTCCATGGTGATATTAGATAAATGTATGTCTTCTATAACACCACCACGTTGATTGGTACTTTTAAATCGTAAACCAAACGATGTGCCTACTGCCTTTAGGTTGTAGCCTACAATATGCTTAATACCTCCGGATGTTTCGCTACCGCAAGTTACTAAACCAGCACCAACACCAGCGTAACAATCTCTCAGAACAATATACTCGCAAGGACGATTTACTTTTAATCCATCACTATCTCTACCAGCTTTTAAGCAAAAATTATCATCGTTACAATTAATGCTACTGTTTTGTACCAATACAAATGAAGAAGAATCGATATCAATACCATCTGTACTAGGTCCATGTCCTTCAATGTTATTGCTAATGGTAATATCGTTAACCGTAACATGCTCTGAGTATAAAATATGTAAACTCCAGAATCCTGGCTGATACAATACAACTCCTTCCACAGTAACATTTTTACATTCTGAAATCAGAATTCCTCTGGGGCGATCACAATCGTAATCTACAATCCATCTTAAACCCTTCTTTTCATAATCCTTACGCATGGTCCAGTATTTATCCCAAAATACTTTTCCTTTACCATGAATAACACCATCGCCAGTAATGGCAGCATTCTCTTTATTTAGAATATTTACCAATGCAGAAGGCCAGTTCATTTCAACTCCGGCCACACGGGTATCAATGTATTTGTAATCTTTTAAATCCTGACTACCCATTAACATAGTGCCTTTGGGAATATGAAAATTTACGTTGTTACCAATAAAAATGGAACCGGTTAAATAAATACCAGGTTCAAAAGTAACCATTCCACCACCTGCAGCTTCAGCATCATCAATAGCTTTTTGAATGGCTTCAGTATTCATTACCAATGCATCGCCAACAGCACCATAATCTTTTACATTAAAAACTTTCTCTCCTTCAGGAAAACTTTTTGCACCCACTTTTTCCATCCATTTAAAATTTGGGATGTTATTCTGGGCATAAATACCGGTACAAAGAGCAATGGTTATAATGAATAAAATATACCTCATAACTAATGTTTTATTTAGAATATTTAATAGGTATTAGTTTAACCTGACTGTTTAAACCTGCCGGCATGGTTTCCCAATTGGCATAACCTGTTTTTTTATAGTTTAAGTCCACAAAGTTGATCTCTTTAAAAATACGCCATTCAATACCTTGACGATCAATACTGGCAACGTGATTGGCTGGTAAACCTGTTACTTCTACTTCAATAGAATTTAATCCGTGTTTAATATATTCGCCAACAGAAACCAAATAAGGAACCGACCATAGTGTTTGCACTTCCTGGCCATTTATTTTTACTCTGGCAGTTTCTCTAACATCTCCTAAATCAAGAATCCATTCAGTGTCTTCATCTTTATTAATGGTAAACGTTGTGGAATAAACAGCTACACCCATGTTTTCCTTAGCTTCCGGAACATTTAATTTAGTCCAGGGAATTAAAGTAGGTAAGGTAAATGTATCTGTGATAGCCGGAATACTTTCTTTAAAATATACTTTCCAGTTGTTGTTGATTAAATATGGTTCACCGGATTCAACAATGTAAGGCCAGTTTTCGCAGTTAACAGGCGAATTATAGGTTCTTAAAATGATGGATTCGCCAGATTTTAGCTGTATGCGCACTTTGGTTTGTCCGTTTTCTTCTTTGGTCATGGCTTTACCTATTTTTCCTGTCATAGGATCAAAGAAAACAACTGTACTTGCAGGTTCTTGCAAAGCAATCCAGGTATCTGTATCCTGATGCTTTAATGCCGAAATAAAATAGTGATGTCCGTTGTTGTTTTTACGACGAATAAACTGAAGATCAGCTTTCTTTTTAAATTCTTCGGCAACAACACCAGTTTCATCTAAAGTTTTCTCAAAATCAACACCAGTAATGATTTTTCCTTTTTTAAAGGTTGTTGATATTGTTTTTGTAAAATCAGTAGCAGGAAGTTCGCTGATTAAGCTGTTGAAGTTATCTCTTCGTTCCTTTAATTTTCCAAATCCGGGAACATCATCAGGATAGTTTTCAAGGAAGATGATTTGTGCACCTTCTGAAGCTAATTTTAATAGATTTTGAAGCGTTTCAACCGGCATTTTATTGGCTGCAGGAACAATCAGTGCTTTATATGATGCACCACCTTCAGTAACTAAACTGCCATTTTTAACTGTGGTTGAGTTTACAAAATTATCTGAGATATAATCCATGTCGTATCCGGCTTTGCTAATTGAATTTACCACACTGATAAACTCAGGAGCACGTTCTTTCATGGCATGAATATCAAACATCAATAAACGGCCTTCTTCATTGTGCCACATGTCGTAAACAGGAAGGTAAACCAGAAAGTCATTATCAGGCTGACCCATTTGCATAAATGATTGTACACGCGAAATATATTTAAAGAAAGGCTGAGCATCGCGCCATAATGGGTTGGTAGGACTCATATCCACAGAAGCATAAAACTTCCAGCCCGGCCATGTTGCATCTTCAGGACTATAAGTAGTGCCATGGAAATATACATGATTTACACCAGAAACATACATCAAATCCAAATCAGGTTTACATTGAGAGAACGAAGTTCGGAAGTGTTCTGTTAACCATGTAAAAGTTTCAGATGAGGTATATTGCTTTCCTGAAATATGAGCTGCCGAAGAAGCATACTTTAACATTGATAAATCAGAAAAGTTATGTCGGGTCATCGAATCTTTACGTAAGCCTTTGATATCAAAATTAGATAATCCAAAACCTTCACATTCCGGAACATCAACTGCTGCATAAATATCAATTAAATTACCCGGAGATCCATGCGCCTGATTACGTGTTTTACTGTTTAAACTATGTGCCCATTCGGTCCAGGGAATCGTAAAATTGTTGACCAACATGCTTGAAAAAGTTTCTCTGTAATCAGAAATAATTCTTGCAGTGGTATCATTATGTTCTTCACTTAAAAACCAGGGAAGATATTCCTCCAATTTATAACCATGCATTTTTTCAAAAGCTTCCAGTAAACCAGGGGTCCAGTCTGCACGATATACTTCGTAACTATCGTTAAAGAAATATTTAGGAGGTGTGGCATTGCTCTTGGTAAATGCCTTTGTAAAACGATCTAAATAACGTTCAACGCCATCTTTTGAGAAGTGATTTAATACCAATCCTTGTCCACCCGGAGCTGCTCTTTTAACTTTTTGGAAAGTATGCCCTTCAAATAATGCAATTAACTTCCAGTTACCATTGGGAGCTGTCCAGTTTAGTTTTTTATTTTCTACTTTATCAGTAAGATTTAAACATTCTCCTGCTTCTGAATAAGCCATTAAACGTGATAGAACAGCTGTTTCCTGTTGTTTTTCGTCGTCAGGAATAATCTCATCTTTTAATTGTTTTCCTGTGCTTAAACTATATTCCTTGATCAACAAACGACCAGCAGCATCTTCCACGGTAACTTCCGGACCACCGAAAGGCCATCCGGTTCCGGTATTCATATCGATGTTAATACCTAATCGTTTGCCTTCTTTTTGGGTATGATTATACAATTCCATCCATCTGTCCGACAAGAAGTCTACTTCATTGGAATCGTTACCCTGAATACCATATATAGGAGTAATTTCAAGAGAACCAATCCCGGCATCAGCATAAGCTTCCATGTTTTTAGTCAGATTCGTTTCATCAACAGCATTTCCCATCCACCACCAACGCGATCCGGGTTTGGTGTCAATGGATTCCTCAGGCCATTCAACCTTTGGCTGACACTGAGCAAACAATAAGGGAATACACAACAGAGGTGCATATTTTGCCAGTTTTTTAACGGATAACAACATGATCAGCAATGTTTTTAAGGTTTTGTTTTTTAATTTCTTTCGCTACAATCTCAGCAACGGCCATAGCCCCCGGAGTTTGTAAGTGCGTATCGTCCTGCGAACCATTAGGACGAATAGAATCAACGCCTGCCGGAATCCACATATATAATTCTTTGGATGGTTCATCACCCATCATAATAATCATGTCTCTGGTTTTTACATAAGTGTCAATCAACGGAATGTTTAAAGAATCTGCCAGTTGACGCATGATTGCAGGGTAACCTAATAAGCGGTCGTCCACAAGCGATCTTCCGTTAAAAGTTCTCATTACGATTGAAGTTGCTAAAATAGGATTGGCTTGTTTAGCCTGAGCCTCTGAAATCATTTTTAGCAGGTTATTTTTATAGTCAGGGTAGGAGGCATGTCTTTCAGGTTTAGACGAAGCATCGTTATGACCAAATTGAATAATAACATAATCATCAGGCTTAATAGAGTCAATAATTCCTTGCCATCTGTCTTCAGCAATAAAACTTTTGGTACTTCTTCCGGCTTTAGCCTTATTAACGACAGTAACATGCTCATCAAGAAACTTGGGTAACATTTGAGCCCAACCTCTCATTACGGTTCTGGTAGTATCATAGCCCTGAGCAGTAGAATCGCCGGCAATATAAATGCTTACATCTTTAGGTTTTGGTGTATTACAGCTAATAAGTGCAATGATTGAAAATAGCGATATTGTTGTTCTTAGTTTCATTATTAATATTTTTACTATTCTTCATAAGAAACGAATAACCTAAACTCGTCGACTTAAGCTATTTGTTTCTTATGTATGATATTTAAATTATTTGTTTTCGTTAACCAATTTGATGTCTACCGGTAAATTTCTGTTACAGGTTATTTTATTGTCTTTAAAAATTAATTCTCCAACCTGAATTGAAGATCTGCGGGTTTCGTAATTATCTTCCTTAACACCTTCTGTTCTTCCCGGGTGTGTAAAGTAAAAGATGTAGGCTCTGCCATTGTTTACAACAACATCAGCATGTCCGCCTTTCACTTCATCATCCGTTCCAAAACCTGGTTTAGCAAGGATAAATTCATCCTGAAGGTGCCAGTTATCCATGTTTTTAGAGCTGTAAACGGTAAGTCCTCTCCATGAATCAATAATCATGAAATATCTGTCTTTCCAATAAAAAACTACAGGACCTTCGCCACGTCGTTGAGCAGCAGCCAAACCTTTATCTTCCCAATGGTATAAATCGTCACTTTCAGCATAGTATATCGATTTATTATGACGCTCATTGTTGTAATACATTCTCCATTTTCCGTTTGGTGTTTTTATTACTTCAGCATCAATAACTTTATTGGAAGCAAGATTAATTTTAGATTCAAACTTCCAGTCAATTAAATTACTACTGGTCAGATGAATGATTTCCCGAGGATGACTCCAATCAGAGAAGATTCCCGGAACAATGGTTAAGTACATATGATAGGTGCCATCATATTCCATTACATCGGGAGCCCAATAGGTAACATCTTTACCTCCGTAACTTATCTTGGCGTCGGTTTTATATTTCCAGGTTAATCCACCATCTTCAGATTCGGCAATACCAATAGGTGTACCATGAACCCAATCCACGCCCTGAGTATTCTCAAGGTTCGCTCTACGGTTGGTGTAGAACATAAACCATTTTTGTTCTTGTTTATTCCAAATGATAACCGGATCAGCAGCACCATCGAAAACAGGATCACGATAAAGAGGCTTAGGGGCTACTTTTGTAGGATGATCAATGGCATCCTTTTTCATGTAGTTCTTTAAATCGCAATCTTCAAGAATATAAACTGCTTTAGCGATGGTATTTCCGTTTAAAATAGCACCTATATAAGAAGTATGTACATTATCCTTATAATAAGGTTTTGTTGCTTCCTGACCTATTTTTTCGTATTCGGTAGCACATAAATCGTTGGCATCGATGTAACAAACATTTTCTTCTTCGGCTACTTGCTTGGTCCATTTTGCATAGGTATCGGTAACTCTTGCTATTTTTCCATCTTCCCAATTATTTCGGGGAGTATGAGATAATGCAATAACCTTTACTCCATGAGCTTTGGCTTGCTTAATATAATGACGCATGTAATGACCAAAGGTATAAACGGTTTCCGGACCACCGGTTGCTTCCATAATATAGTCCTGAGATTCATCTCCAGCACCCTTAATAGATGCGCGCGCACGACCGGTATTAAAAGGACCGCCATCATTATGTCCGAATTGAATAAAAAGGTAATCACCTTCTTTTAGACCTTCCAAAACATTCTGCCATAAACCTTCAGTAAGGAAAGTACGACTACTGCGGCCTCCCAAAGCATGGTTTTCAATGGATATTTTTGTTGTATCAAAGAAATGATCAAAGAAACTTGCCCATCCCCATTGGCCTAAGTCACCGCGATCGCGACCATTTTTAACCGTTGAGTCACCAATTACAAAAACAACAGGATTATCACCTTTACGGGTGCTGCCAGCTTTTAAATAGGGAGGATGACGAGGATCACCAACTTCAAAAATAGGTTCAGTGTATGGTTGCGTTTGTCCGTAGAAATGAACAGCGCTATCGTTCAATTTAGGAAAGTTGTGGTTCAGTAATTCAATCATTTCAGCACCTGCCAATAACATAGGTCCGTAACCATGTGCAGCATAGGAGCTTGTTGGACGGTGGTAATAAAAGGCAGGATCAAAGCCCATGCCTGTTCCCACACAAGTACCTTCAACCTGACCTTGTGCATTGATTTTTTCAGTAAGTGCATTCCATCCCAATGTGGCCACAGAACCATAAACATTTGCATTCAACCATCCCTGGTTAATACCATGAGCAATGGCATAAACATAAATTGCAGAGGCCGAAGTTTCAAGATATGAATCGTTTTTATTGATTAACTGGTGCCATAAACCTTCTCCAGACTGGTATTGCACTAAAGCAGCAATTTGTTTCTGGTACAAATCCAAAATCCACTTTCTGTCTTCATTTTTATCTGATAGAACATCCAATGCTTCACATAAAGTAAGTAAGGCCCAGCCATTAGCTCTGGCCCAGTAGTATTTAGGTTCAGGATTTAAACCTTCAACCCATCCATGACGAAAAAGACCATCTTCTTCAACAAACATCTTTTCTTTGAAAAGTTTAATTTGTTTGATGGCTTCTGAGATATATTTATCATCACGTTTATATTTTCCCATTTGTAGCAGAGCAGGGATTCCCATAAACATATCATCTAACCATACTGTATTATGAAGGGGGCGTTTCCGGGCAAAAGTACCATCTTGCAAACGGTATTCATGGTACATGATATAGTCGATATAATTTCCAATTAAGGTATCAAGTTTGGCAGATGGTTTACCAAATACTGAAGATTTTATCATGGAAGTACACATGGCACCCGCATCATCCAATGCATGAGGTTGCAAAACACTTCTCATTAAAGGATCAATGGTTCCTTCTTCTGTTAAAATTGTTCCAAAATAGGGAGCAACATCAGATAAAAAATTAAAGCGCTCATTTACATAGTCCAGATATTTAGATTCATCTGTTACCTGAGCCAATCTTATCATGGCTGCATATGTTACTCCCCACTCATATGATGTTAATCGAAAATCGCCTTTTTTTAGATGGCAATCATTCGTAATGTCTTTGAAATCAGTTACGATTTGTTGGTTTGTTGTATTGATAATTTGAGCAGGAGTAGCTTTTGAAAGATATTGCAGGATGGTTTCCATTTTAGTTCCAATCTCAACCTGATTTGGAACATGATAATTTATAGGGTATTCAGGCTGTATTAAATGTAATGGGGTGTTGGCGTCATTTACAGTCGTTGTAATAATTTCTTTCTTCTTTTTATTGAATTTCGCTTCTTTTTTTTCAGCATAAGAAGCAAAGCCCATAAAACATAAAAACAGGAATATGGAAATGGTTTTTAAATGAAATTGATTGGTGCTAAATATATTTTTCATATGTCTAAATTTGCTTTTTATTGCCATATGGAACTCGTCAGAAATCAATAATTCACATGTATGTGAAAAAATCTCTCATGGCTCGTTTTCTTAATTGTATTTATGAATTCTTGTACAATACATTTTTACAATTTCAAAAATATACATCTGCATTGTTTTAGCAGATGTATATTCTTCCATAAACCTGTGTTTTTATACTTAAGTGTATTTTACTTTAATACATGGACTTTTAGAGGGTAAATGTTATATGTTTATAATAAGTTTGTTATGAAGATTGTATGGCGTGTACAGACATTTTATATCAATATGATAAAATCCAGTATTTACCACAATTATGGATTATTTTCCATTTACAGGCCAGTATGGAGACTCTGTTCTGCACCCCGAAAGGTATGCTTCAATTTCCTTAATAATCTCAGGATGTCCACTTGAAATGTCATTTTGTTCACCTATATCTGTGGATAAATCGTATAATTCCATGTTTCCTCCAATAACAACAGCCTTCCATTTTCCATATCTTACCGCTTGTTTATATCCTCTTTCAAAAAACTCCCAGTACAAAAATCTAGGTTTGTCAGGAGTTGGTTGATCCAGTATTGAGGAATAAACACTCACACCATCAGTTTTCATTTTGTCGGTTTTATAATCAGCAATTTCAGCAAACGTTGGCATGATATCGGCAAAATACCAGGGTAAGTCAGATTGTGATTCGGCCTTAACCATTTTAGGAGACCATACAATCATAGGAGTTCTGATGCCTCCTTCGTACATGTCTCTTTTATAGCCTCTAAGCTGACCATTTGAATCAAAGAAGTCCACAACTTCAGTTAACTTGTCAGAGTAGTTTGATCTTGGGCCATTGTCTGACGCAAAAAACACAATTGTATTTTCACTTATTCCTTCGTTTATTATTGCTTGTTTTAATCTTTCTATATTTTGGTCAAGATGATAAATCATACTTGCATAGGTCTTCATATTTTCAGGCCAGTCTTTATCATCATAAATGGCATTATCAGGCGCATCAAGTGGGGCATGTGGATTTGAGTAGCACAACATTACCATAAAAGGCTGGTCTGTATCTTTATTTTTCTTGATAAAATCAATGGTTTCATCAGTGCAGATATCGGTATGATAATACCCTTTTTTACCCTCAGCATTTTGAGGGATATCAATCATCACATCATTTTTCATCCTTTTATCTGGCCAGTAGGTGCTTGAATAGGTTTGAGGTTTATTAATCAACCAGCCATAAAATTCGTCAAATCCCCGATGTAAAGGTGTTGCTGTAGAATCATAACCTCCAAGGTGCCATTTACCCACAAGACAGGTTTTGTAACCGGCATCATGCATTAAGTTTCCAACAGTATAATCTGTATCGGCCAGGTTTGCACGATAAACTGTTTTATCTCCCTTTTTACCGGCAACACCACCTGTAATTGTATTGTTACCTCTAACAGTTGTATGACCAGTGTGTTGACCAGTCATTAATACACTTCTGGAAGGGCCACAAACAGGGGCTCCAGCATAGGTGTTGGTGTAAACTTTACCTTCTTTGGCCAGTTGGTCAATATGGGGTGTTTGCATTAGTTTTTGTCCTGCATAACCTACATCATTATATCCTAAATCATCGGCAAGTACAAAAATAATGTTTGGCTTTTTTGATGTTTCATTGGTAGTTTGAGGATTAGTTTGGCAACTAATAACAATTAATGGCAGCGCTAAAAATTTTAGAAATTTCATGTATAGAATATTTATTATAACAGGCAAATATAGTTTAAGAGGAGAGAGGTTAAAATTTTCAGTGATATAAAAGCAAAAACAACAAAAAGCCGGCACAAAAGAACCGACTTATTGTTGTTAGAAATGAATACTCTAGTATCCAGGGTTTTGTTCGTATAAATCTTGTTTTACTTCCATTTGAGAATAAGGAATTGGATATATAATGTAGTTTGCAATAACTGGACTAACATTATCACCATCATCTTCTTGTGCTATCCAGGCATTCATAACATCAATTACTTTACCAGTTCTTACTAAGTCATCCCATCTTAAACCTTCAGCCATAAACTCTTTTCTACGTTCAGCTAGAAGCATATCCAGATTAACGTTTGATATTTCACCAAGACCAGCTCGTGAACGTACCTGGTTTACGATTCCATCAATATCAGTTTGACTACCCGATGTTTGTATTAGGGCTTCTGCTTTCATCATTAATACATCTGTATACCTGATGATAGGGAAGTTAACAGGCCAGTTAAATCTGGTTGCAGGCGCATAATTTACATCAAGAAATTTAACAAATTGAGGATTATCTACCGGGTTGTTATTTTCATCAACATAACTCATAAGAATGGAAAAATCATCTCTTAGATCGCCATCTTCAAATGAAGCCAATAAATCTGCAGAAGGATCACAACCACTACCATCATTAGGTACACCACCTGCAAATGACAGATTTAATCTGGCCCAACTTTCAAGGTACATCAAGGTTGGTAAAATTGTTCCAACACCTGATTCAGAAGTTGAACCTGTATCGATTGCTTGTAAATCAAAAATAATATCTGGATTATTTTCATTGTTGTAAGCAAATATAGAAGCGTAGTCATTTACCCATGAGTAAGGACCATTGTTAATTATATCATTTAAAAGCGATAACGCATCTGAGTATTTGTTTAACCCTAAACCAGGACCATCAATACCATAATCAGGACCAGATTGAGTTAAATAAACTTTTGCAAGCATTGCCTTGGCAGCCCAAGATGTTACTTTTCCCGGAACTGAATATGAATCAGCTAAATTTGAAGCAGCAAATTGCAGATCAGAAACAACTAATTCATATACATCAGCTATGTCAGCTCTGTCTAAAACTAAAGCTTCTGAAGGATTAATTACATGATCCATTAATGGTACTTTACCAAAAGTTTTGATTAACTGGAAGTATAAAAATCCACGTACAAATCTGGCTTCACCTACCATACGGTTGTAGGTTGTGTTATCACTAATAATCGATTCTGATATTTTATCCAAAATAGAATTGGCCAGATAAATGCCTCTGAAGTAATCATTCCAGCAATCTTCAATATAATCGTTAGTTTCTAATGTATTTGCAAAGTTATTAATGGGGTTCCATAGGCGCACACCTGTACCTGGAGCAAAAACATTGTCACTTCTTATTTCGGATAGGAAAAACTGATGTGTTGAGAATGTTAATAATGAATTATACATTCCGTTAATGGCTTGTTCAAACTGTTCTTCGTTTTGATAGAAAGAATCAGCATTTTGATTGTCAATGGGTGCTTGATATAATTCATCATCACAGGCTGACAGACCTATTAGAATTACACCCAATAATATTGATAATATCTTTTTCATCTGTTTATATTTAATTTATTAATGCCAGATGGAACTCCCAAAGAATAATCATTCTCGTGTGTGAGAAATCTTTAATCATGGTCGTTTCATGAGTTTTAATATTGATTTGTATCACTATATGTAACTGGCCTTTGATGATATCTCTTATGCTTAAGAGTTTGTATCAAGGCTTGTTTCATCATAATAATCTCTTTTCAATTAAAATTTAAAGTTTAATCCTAATACCAATGATTTAGATAATGGGAAAGCACCGTAGTCATCACCATTGTTGTTAACCGCTTCAGGGTTAAATCCACCATCGTATTTATCATCACCAAACCAGTTTTCTGCAGTAACATATACTCTTGCTCCGGAAACGATGTTGGATGTAATGATTCTTCCTAAATCATAACCTAAAGTAATGTTTCTAACTCTCCAATAGTCGCTTTTGTATAACCAGTCAGTGTTTTTAATTCTACCAAATGAAGATGGAGATTTTCTTTCTTTACCTTTTACATCAGCTGCAGTTAAGGTTTGTCCTTCTACCCATCGTACTCTGTTTCTTGCTTTACCAAGGGTGTTTTCAGTACCACCCATTCCGGTACGATAAACACCGCGACCAAAAGTAGAGTAGATCATACCACCAGTTTGACCTTGAACTAGTATTGATAAGTCAAATCCTTTGTATGAAAAACTATTAGTGATACCCCAAATAAAGTCAGGGTTTGGATGTCCAGAGTATGTTCTGTCGTCAGCATTTATAACACCATCGTTATTTTGATCAACATATTTTGGATCACCAGCTTCCTGATTGCCATATCTGGCAACACCGTTTGCAATATCATCACTTGTTAATAAGCCATCTTGCTGAACCACAAATAAAGTATACATTGGTCTTCCAACTTCTAATACATTATGAGTAATATCAAAGGCTCCACCGTAGATAGGTGAATTATCAGGACCTAATTTTTTTACTTCATTAGAGTTGTGACTTAAGTTAAATTGAGTTTGCCATTTAAACTGACCAACTAAGTTTCTAGAGTTAATTTCAACTTCCCATCCTTTATTTAATACTTCACCAATGTTAGTTAATGCTGAAGTAAATCCACTGGCAGAAGGTACATCGATACTTAATAATAAGTCTGAGTTTCTTTTTGTATAATAGTCAAAAGAACCAGTAATTCTATTAGCCATAACACCAACGTCAAAACCAACATCAATAGTTTCTGATGTTTCCCAACTTAAGTCTGTATTAGGATAGTTTGAAGGAGTTAAACCGTTTGCAAGACTTCCTCCTAAGCTGTAGTTTGAGTTAGATAGTAATGCAATGTGTTTGTAATCACCAATACCATTATTACCTGCAAGACCCCAGCTGGCACGAATTTTTAAGTTGCTAATCACCTCTAAATTATCCATGAATGCTTCTTCTGATAATTTCCATCCAAAAGATGCTGAAGGGAAGAAACCATACTTTGTATCATCACCAAACTTAGAAGAACCATCGCGACGAATACTTGCTTGTAAGTAATATTTGTTATTGTAGTTGTATTGTGCACGTCCAAAATAAGAGAACAGTGTTGCTTTTACCATTGAAGTTCTACCACTTGTTGTATTTGAACTGTTTATTGTTACAACTTCATCAGAAGCAAAATCAGTACCTGAGATACTATATGTGCTTAGATCAAAAGCACTATACGATTGTCCTGCTAATAAATTTAAATTGTGAGCTCCAAATGATTTATCATAAGTTAATGTACTTTCTGTTACGAAGTTTTTTCTTGTATAACCAGATTTTGATGCACTGGCTGTTCTGTTTCGAGTTACAAAAGAAGGAGTATAACTATATGCTTCGTTATCATGAATATCAAAGTTTAAATTAGATTTGAATTTTAAACCTGATAAAATTTCATATTCAGCAAATGCCGTAGTAATAACTCTGATAGTTTCGTTGTTGTTTTCCTTATATTTTGCCTCAGCAATCGGACTTACTCTTGAAGTACCCCACGCATATCTGGTATTGTCACCTACATTTGTGCCTAATACACCAACATTTGATTCAACAACAGGAGCCATACCAACTGTAATATGAGTTAAGGCATCTTTACCTTCAACACCTGGATCTTTCGTTTGAACAAATGAAGGTGCAACATTTAATCCAAAACGAAGTTTATTATTAGGACTAATCTCAACATTTGCTCTGGCACTATATCGTCTGTAGTTTACACCTATTGCAACACCTTCCTGATCTAAATAGTCTCCAGAAACATAGTATTTAGCAATGTCGTTACCTCCGTTTGCAGATACCTGATAACTCTGAACCATACCAGTTCTGAAAAATTCATCCTGCCAGTCAACAAATTCAACTCCAGGATGACCATTTTCTAACCATCTTTTATCCCACATATATGTTGTGTTAACTTCATCCCCGGAAAGACCTAAAATAGATTGACGAGTTTCCCAAGAGTCAGATGATGAACCATTACCACTTCTGTACCAAGCGTAGTTGATGTGCTCAATTTCTCTTTCAACCCATTCTTCAGAGCTTAGTACATCTAATTTTTTAGCGGTTTTATTAATACCAACATAAGAATTAAATGAAATAGTAGGTTTACCTGATTTACCTTTTTTAGTTGTAATAATAACAACTCCATTAGAACCTCTGGAACCATAGATAGATGCAGCTGCAGCATCTTTAAGTACTTGAATTGTTTCTATATCATTAGGGTTTAAACTTGATAATGGGTTACCACCAGAAAAGGAACCACTAGAAGACTGAGATGAAACTTCTAATGGGAAACCATCCACAACGTATAGAGGTTCATTGTTTGCTGAAATTGAACCTGTACCACGAATCTGAATACTGAAACCTTTTCCTGGTAAACCAGAGGTTTGTTGAACACGTACACCTGCCATTTGACCAATTAGTGCCTGATCCACTTTAGTAACAGGACGTTCTGTAAGTTTTTCAGCACTCATTACAGCTACTGCATTTGTAAGATCACTTTTCTTTTGAGTACCATAACCTACTGCAATAACTTCATCCAAACCAATTGATTCTGATTTTAGTGTAACATTAATCGTCTTTTTTCCTTCAACAGCTACTGTTTGAGATTCTAGTCCAATGAAAGAAAATATTAATATTCCATCTGAAGGCACATTGGCTAATGTGTATTTACCTTCGATGTCTGAAATGGTACCTACTGTTGTACCTTCTACAACAACAGTAGCCCCAATAACAGGTTCGCCAGTGTCATCTTTAATCATACCATTCACGGTAATCTCATTTCCTTGAGCAAAAATGGAGCCTTGACTGGCCATTAAGGAACAACAAGTAAGAAATGCTATAAAAAGCATTTTTAGTTGTTCCCTTTTTAACTTCATAAGATTCATACTAAATAGATTTAATTAATTATATAAATTGGTTAATTTCAGTAAGCTGTATTTAATAAGCCGGGTATTGCCTGAAATCATACTCAAAAGTATATTGTAAACGAATGTTAAAGAATGGAAAATAATACTAAGGCCTGTAAAAATGTGTTAATATATTTGGAGGATTATTTTCGAGGAGTATGTTGTATGGGTCAGAAATACAGATCTTTATGTGTGTTCGTATGTGAGAGGTAAAAGAATATTAATGCATGTTAATTTTCAAAAGCTGAATAAGGTTATAAAGAATGAAATTACTATTGAGAGAAGTATATATATTGAGTTTTAGTATACTTTTAAAGTAGGTTTTTCATAAAAAAAATGGGCAACTCAAATAAATGAGTTACCCATAATCTATTTACGTTTTAATACTTTATTAGTATCCTGGATTTTGCATTTCCTTTTTCTCGTCAGCTGTTAAAGCTTGTCCGCTTTCGTTAGTAATTGCATCAAGGAATGACTGAGGAATTGGTCTGTAGTAATGCTTGTTGGCATCAAACGTACTGTTACCTCTTACCCAACCATCATTAAATGCTTTAAAGCGTGCCTCCAGCGTTTTTGTACGGGCAAGATCTTCCCATCTGTACAATTCTCCACAAAGTTCTCTGGTTCTTTCGTTTAATAAGAAACACATCATCTTTTCCTGATTGCTGCTACATCCTAATTCGTCATAAATAGGAGCATCAACAGGTGAGTTATAAATATCATCTACAGAGTTAATATGCATTTCAGATAATGTTGTAGCTGTTGTTTCGGCCATATCATTATTTGATTCATAATAAGTATTCTTGTCCCAGAAAATAGCTCCTTCTGCAGAAAAACCACCACCTTTGCCCTCGCAATATGGATTATTTTTATAAGCCTGACCACCATCAGCATGAACAGAGCGATCTTCACCATCAGCATAAGCAGCTCTGTCTCTTAATCTGTTTATCCATGAAATTGCATTGTCATACTGAGATTCACCTTTGCGAATGTATGCTTCAGCAACCATCAAAACATCTTCAGCTGAACGGGCAATTATGGCGTCTCTGGTACCAAAAGGAGAAGAAATTGAGATTCTGTATCCATCGCGGAATTTAGAAAGTGCAACAGATCTTTTTTGCGTTCCATAATAGCCATTATTTCCATGAGGGCCAACCCAGGCTTGATCTTCACCGTTAAAATAACGAACAAAAGTATGGGTGTTTTGCATTACTCCGTTTTTCAATGCTCCGGTAACATCATTATCAACAGCAACATATCTGTCATCACCTGCATCATTAACAATGTATTTAATGGCAAGTTCTCCGCCATTGAATCTTTTATCTCCGGCAACAGTTCCATCTGGTCCAAGAGGTGCATTTTCTTCAGTCCATGTAGGTGCTCCGTCTGTTGTATTACATCCATAACAAGTAATGAATGATTTCCAGAATCTTGAGTCATTAACTCTGTCAAAAACATCTAAAGTATAGTTTGTGGCTCTGGCAAATGAAAATTCACGATCTCCGGAAATATCTCGTTTAGTACCTGATATATCCTGATATACAGAAGGGTAGTATAAGTGAATTTGATTACCAAAACGTCCCCATGTTGATTGATCGTCAGCAAATTGAGCGGCTAAAACAACTTCAGAAACATTTTCGTTTGCACCATTAGCTTGTTGATAATCCCATAAATTAACATAGTTACTGGTTAATGGGTGAGCATTTGCAACTTCCTGACCGTATTTAATAACCTGATCAAGATCGTTATCAATATAATTGCTATTCCATGATTCATATAATTCACTAGAACGAGTCAGGTATGCTTTCGCTAAAAAGTGAGCTGCTGCATATTTGTTAATACGTCCGGTTTGTTCTCCATTTTCAGGTAATAGACTATATGCCTGCTCAAGATCACTAATAATTTGAGCAAAGCAATCCTCTTCAGAAGCTCTTGTAAAATTAGTTTCAACCCCGGTTGAAGGCTTTATTTTTAAAGGTACTCCACCATATTGAACAACTAGAGTTAAATAAAAGTATCCCCTGAAAAAGTATCCTTCTCCTAAACGAGTGTTATAATTATCATTTGATTCACCATAATATTGAGGAACATTTGCAATAATGGTGTTTGCAGACTCAATTCCGGCATACATATTTTGCCACATTGGTCTGTTTGCTCCACCTTCATCTGAATTTAAGTCAGAACTATAACAGTTGAAACTTGGAATCGAGTTGTTTGCATCCGTAAATTCATCAACTCCTAAGTTGAACATTTCAATACCCCAAACATAGTTAAACTTGAATTTAAGTTTTTGATATGTTCCTGTAACCAATTGATCTAAACCTTCTTGAGTTGTGAAGGTTTGAGTACTATAAGTGGTAGTAAGTTCTTCATCCAAAAAATCTTCTTTACAAGATTGTAATGAAAAGCAAAATACAACTAATAATACCAAAATGTATGATATATTATATTTCTTCATTTTTTCTATTGTTTTGATATTTATGACTAACATGCTTAAAATGATACATTAAGACCAAATACTAGTCCTTTTTGTGTTGTGGTTGAACCTGTAGATACAGTGTTGTTATTGTAACTAGCTAAATCAGTATCCAGATAATCACATTTTGAATAAATCATAAATGGATTCATTACCTGAGCATATACTTTAAGCTTTGTAATGCCTAATTTAGTTAGTTGTTTTGCTGTAAAATTATATCCTAAATTGATATTACGCATTTTAATAAAAGAACCATCTTCGTAGTTCATTGTACCACTATAAGTATCAGCCGCTTCACCATTTGATCCTGGAGAGTAATACTTAGCATCCTCGTTTACACCAGCAACCCAGTAGTCGACTTTACGTTGTTGAAATCTACCATCAAGGGTTGCAGCTCCAGCTCTAAAAGTATTTCCCCAACGAGAAAAGATAAAGAATGATAATTCTAAGTTTTTGTAATTGAATGTGTTGGTTATACCGCCAGACCAGTCAGGACGTCTGTAACCTACAATCTTTCTGTCATCATTAGGGTCGATTACTCCATCATTATTTAGATCTTTAAGTTTAATCTGACCTGGTTTTCTACCATAAGATTCTGCTTCAGCAGCTTCTGAAGTTTTCCAGATACCATCGTATACATAATCATAATAAACACCAATATCTTCACCTACAAACCATGCATTGTTAAGATCTTCAGTACTTCCGTTATTCAGTTTAGAGATTTCACTGCGATCAGCTGACCATGTAATATTAGTTGACCATTTAAAATCGCCTGAATTAATATTGATTGTATTCAATTGTAAATCAATACCACTTCCTTTTGTTTCTCCAACATTTGCCCATGTAGATGTGTAACCAGTTAAACTAGGTATACTCATTACCATCAATAAATCTGTGGTTTTAGTTTGGTAATAATCAATACTACCTGTAATTCTATTATTTGCAATTACATAGTCAATACCAATATTGTATTGTGCAGTTTTTTCCCAGCCTAACTCACTATTAGCCATTCTTGGAGGGTTTCTTTGAGAAGGATCTGATGCCACATAACCTAGTGAAGAAGATGTTGTTCCCCAGTTGTAATATAAGGACATTACACCCCCTTTAGTATCATATGCTCCAATAGCAGCATTACCAGTAATACCATATCCTAAGCGAAGTTTTAATCCATCAACCCATGAAATGTTTTTCATGAAATTTTCCTGATCAATTCTCCATCCAAATGCTAAAGAAGGGAAGCTTGCCCATTTATTACCTTCAGCTAACTGAGATGCACCATCCCAACGAACAGAAGCTGTCAACAAATATTTTTCAGAGAAGTTATAGTTACCTCTGATCATATACGATTCCATTTGTTTTTCAGACAATCCGGTTCCTAAGCTATAGCTGTCGCCTCCTGAAGATAGATTATACCAAAGTTCATCAGTAGTAGCCACATCAGTTGCTTTCATATCTCCATTTTCATAATGGTATTTTGAAGAAGATTGCATTAATGTTAACCCAACTTTGTGTTTATCTGATATGGTACGGTTATAATAAATCAAGTTATCTAAAGTCCAGGCTTGAGTTTGATTTGTATTATAACTAGCTGCATTGTTTCCATCACCATTAATACCCTCAGCAGCATTAAAAACTCCTAAACGGTAATATTTAAATTCTGGTCCGAATTGAATTCTGTATTGTAGTCCTTCTAAAGGTTGCCACATTTTACCAAAATCAATTTGAGAGTAGAAACTACCTGTAGCTCTAAAAGTTCTTCGGTTATTGATATTATGTTTTAATTCATCAATAGGGTTGATGATATTTACATCTCCAGCAGCAGGGTTTCTGTTATAATTACCATTTTCATCGTAAGGTACAGTCCATGCTAACATTGATCGTAAAGCAGAATAATAGTCACCAGGTCCGGTAACTGATCTTGTATAACTATATCCGTAATCCTGAATTCCCCAACTAACGTTCATTGTAGTTCCCATTTTAAACCATTCAGTTGGATTTGCCTCAAAATTTGTTTTAGCAGTATATCTTTCAAAAAGTTGGTCAGGTTGTGTTCCTTCCTGGCTTAGGTATCCGAATGATCCATAACCTTGGAATTGATCAGTACCACCCGAAGCACTAATGGTGTGTTCAGTAGAAACAGCAGTTCTTTTACCGTGTTTTCCCCAATTGTAGCTACCTACTTTAGAAGGATCATAAGTGCCATTACTCCATGCTTGTTCAATATTAGCCCAGGATGCAGCGTTAGAACCCCATGTTGCAAAATCAGCTTCATATGAAGGAGTTGCAGTAGCATAGGTTCCCATGTTATATTTTGCAATTCGAGCATATTCAAGCCATTCAGCAGCATCCATATACTCCATTACATCATACATTTTTTCAAAGGTTGTTGAACCTGAGTAATTGAATGAAACTTTACCGCTTTTACCTTTTTTAGTAGTAACAAGGATAACACCATTGGCACCTCTTGATCCATAAATGGCGGTTGCAGAAGCATCTTTTAAGATATCGATGCTTTCAATATCACTAGGGTTGATATTATCGATTCCACCACTTTGAACGATCATTCCATCCACAACATATAATGGATTTTGATCTGCATTAAGAGAACGGATACCCCTGATCTTTATACTTCCATTTTCTCCGGGACGTTGATTTGATGTAATGTCAACTCCAGATGTTTTTCCTTGCATTGCCTGAAGAGCATCTTTTACGGGCATTGCTTTAATTTCATCTGCACTAACACTTGTAACAGCACCTGTTACATCGCTTTTCTTTTGTACACCGTATCCCACAGCAACAACCTCCTCAATGCCAATAGAACCAGCAACTAATGTAACATTAATGCTTGTTTTACCAGCAATAGGAATGTTTTGTGTTTCTAAACCAATAAAAGAGAATAATAAAGTACTGTTAGAAGGTACATTTGCTAATGTATAATTTCCATCAACATCAGTTATGGTACCAACCGTTGTACCTTCCACAACAACTGTAGCACCAATTACAGCTTCTCCTGCTTCATCTTTTACATGACCAGATACTGTAATCTCATTACTTTGAGCATAAATTAAGCCTTGGCCGGCTAAAAAGGAGCAACTTGTAATCAATGCTATTAAAAGCATTTTAAGTTGTTCCTTTTTTAACTTCATTAGATTCATACTAATAGATTTAATTAATTATATATTAAATGGTAAATTTCAGTAAGCTCTTTATTTTTGTGATTTTGACTCTTTTCTGAAACCGGACCAAAAGTAGAGTGTAAACAAATGTTAAAGAATAGAAAATAATACTAAGCCCTGTAAAAATGTGTTAACCCTTGGTGGAGAACGATTTTTAAGGTTTGTGTATGATTTTACATGTACGAATTGATTGTTGCAGATATATTTGTGATCTGGTTATTTTAAAGAATATTAAAAATGAGAACGGTGAAAAGAAGACTGATACTTCCTTATTTATTTATGCTATGTTTTTCGTTAAACATATTTGCAGTGCAAGGGCAGAAAAAGATGGACAGAAAAGAAACTTTGGATGCAGTGCTTAAAGTGAATAAATATTTCATGGAAAAATATGCTGATTATACAGCAACATCTAATGTAGGTAGGGTTAGACCAAGTAATATATGGACACGAGGTGTGTATTATGAGGGACTAATGGAGTTATATTCAATATACCCAAAAGAAACGTTTTTTGATTATGCATATGGTTGGTCTGAATTTCATAAATGGAACTACAGAAACGGAGCTGTTACCCGAAATGCAGATGATTATTGTGCCGGACAGACATATATCGATTTATTTAGATTAACTGAGGATCCTAAACAATTGGTATCAGTTAAAGCTAACTTAAATATGTTAGTGAATACACCTCAAAATGATGATTGGGACTGGATTGATGCCATTCAGATGGGAATGCCGGTTTTTGCAAAATTGGGTGTAACCATGAATGAGCCTAAGTATTTTGATAAAATGTGGGACATGTATGAGTGTACACGTAATGAAATAGGCGGTGGCTTATTTAATCTGGAAGATGGTTTATGGTGGAGAGATGCTGATTTTGTTCCTCCATATACAGAGCCAAATGGTGAAGATTGTTATTGGTCAAGAGGTAATGGTTGGGTTTATGCTGCATTAGTCAGAGTGCTAAACGAAATACCAAAGGATGAAAAGCATTACCAGCAATATTTAAGTGATTTTAAAATAATGACTGAAGCTTTGGTTAAATGCCAAAGAAAAGATGGTTTCTGGAACGCAAGTTTACATGATCCTAAAAATTATGGAGGAAAAGAAACAACAGGAACTTCACTGTTTATTTATGGAATGGCGTGGGGTGTTAATAATGGAATTTTAGACAAAGATGTATATACTCCGATTATTAATAAAGCCTGGAGTGCTATTGTAGAAGATGCAATTCATGACAATGGATTTTTAGGTTTTGTTCAGGGTACAGGAAAAGAACCTAAAGATGGTCAGCCTGTAACTTACGATAGCATGCCTGATTTTGAAGATTATGGAATAGGTTGTTTTTTATTAGCTGGTGTTGAAGTTTATAAAATGAAATAATTAGAAGAGCCCCTCTTAATTTCGACTAATGGGGCTTTTTTCTATATATATTTAATGTGATTTAAGTTTAGATAACTTAGGAATTAGACTGAAAGCCTAATACATCACCGCAAGGGTGAAGCCCCTTGTAATTAGACACAAAAAAAATCTTAGGCTGTAAGCCTGAAACAAATTATATATACCTGTCAGGTTTGTTTACATAATGATAATTAACCTGTCAGATGTTTAAAAATTTGAAATGAGAAAGTTTAAAGCAACAATTAGTTTAGGATTAATATTATGCAGTGTTTTACTTTTTTCATGTAAAGAAGAAAGTAATCCATACAAAATAAATAAACCTCTAGAGAAAGCAAATAATGGTTTTATTTCCTTTGATAGTATACCAGATGGCAACTATCGTGTTCATGTTAGAGTAGGATCTGAAAATGCAGAAGGACATACAGTAATCAGAGGCGAATCGCGCAGATTGTTTTATAATGGAATTAAAACGGCAAAAGGCGAATTTAAGGATGTTTATTTCAACATCAATAAAAGAGATACAATTATTGGTGAAGGCAAAGTAGTTCGTATTAAAAGCAGAGAGCGAAATAAGTTCAATTGGGATAGTAAATTGACTTTTGAATTTAACGGGGAGTCTCCTCAAGTAGATTTTATAGAGATTAAACCGGTAGATGATGTCATAACTGTTTTTTTATGTGCAAACTCAACTGTAGTTGATCAGGATTATGAACCATGGATTGGCTGGGGACAAATGTTACCTCGCTTTTTTAATGATAAGGTATCTGTAGCCAACTATGCTGAGTCCGGAGAAACTGCAACCGGATTTCTTGCTCGCGGAAGGTTGGCAAAGTTGTTAACTCAGGCTAAAGCCGGAGATTATATTTTTGCCGAATTCGGACATAACGATCAAAAAGAAAAAGGAGAGGGCAGAGGTGCTTATCTTAATTTTACAGACAGATTAAAAGAGTTTATTGAAAAAGCCAGAGCAATTGGTGCTCACCCTGTTTTTATCACTCCAACCCAACGAAGAAGTTTTAATGACGAAGGTAAAATTGTAGAAACCCATGGAGATTATCCTGATGCAATGCGTAAACTTGCTGCTGAGGAAAATGTGCCATTGATTGATCTTCATAATTATACCCGTACTTTGTATGAAGCTTTAGGCGTTGAAAAATCAATAAAAATATTTGTTCATTATCCTGCCAATACATTCCCAAATCAGGAAAAAGCATTGGCCGATAATACACATTTCAGACCTTATGGTGGATACCAGATTGTACAATGTGTTGTGAATGGAATGAAGGAGATAAATCTTCCATTAGCAAAATATTTGAGGGACGATGTACCAGCTTACGATCCGGCTCATCCAGATAAATATGAAGATTTTAAATGGTATCCAACACCATTTACAGAAATAGAAAAACCAGATGGAAATTAAATTAAGAGTAATAAAGTTTTCTATGTTTATAGCATTTTGCCTTTTTATAGGGCAAAATGCTTTTGCGCAAAATCCGGATTGGTCCATGTTGGCTCCTGAACTTGGAGGAACATTACGATTAGGAGTAGCAAACGGCAATTCCAGTAAATGGTTTGCTGATTTTAAAACAATTAAAGAAAAAGCGCAGGAATATGAGGTTATTTTTACCCTGAAAGATGAAATTCTAGGAAAGGGCGAAATAAAGTGTCATATTAAGGCGCTAAAGGATAGTAAAGGTGCAGTAATTAAACTTACAAGTAAAAATACACCTGAAGATATCAAGCTGATCTGGACTTACGGAGGGGCTTCAAATGATACAAAAGCAGAAAAATGGAATTCTGTTTTAGAGCCTGAAGACTGTTACAAAAACGTATTTAGTATCGAAGGTAATTCATTTACATTATACTATGGAACAAGCCGCAAATTAAGAGTTTTAGAGGCATTGGTTCCTCCAGGAGAAGAACCAAAATTAGCTGATGCAAAGCAGCAGGAATCACCGCTTCAATTATTGAATTCCGGAAAAAAAACGGATGCTCAGGTTGTGGCTTCTGAAAGTCAATTAATTGATGACGTAGACCTTTACTTTTGCTTTTACTTTTTAAATCCTAAAGCTGATTACAACTATTTTATGTTGCCTAAGCTATTCGAAAACAGATCATACGTCGTTAATAAGCAAACGGAATGGATGAAATCTACTCCAGACTAATTTGATATTCAACAAAGAGACACATTATGCGATTGATATTTACATTTCTTATTATACTAGGTTCTTTTTCTATTAATGCAGCCATTCATAATGTAAAAGATTATGGGGCAAAAGGTGATGGAGAAACCATTGATTCACCTGCTATTAATAAAGCAATTGATGCTGCAGTAAAAGATGGAGGAGGAACCATTTATGTACCAGCCGGAACGTATGCATGTTACTCCATACGATTAAAAAGTAATATTACGCTTTGGATAGAGTCCGGTGCAGTTATTCAGGCTGCTTTTCCTACAGAAACAACCGGATATGATGAAGCTGAACCAAATCCTGATAATCCATTTCAGGATTTCGGACATAGCCATTGGCAAAACTCATTATTGTGGGCCATTGGTGAGCATGATATCACCATTTGTGGTGCCGGATTAATTTATGGAAAAGGATTGAGTCGTGAAGAGAGTCGTTTGCCTGGAGTAGGTAATAAAGTGATTTCACTTAAAGAGTGCTATAATGTTACTGTTAAAGATGTTTCAATGAAACATTGCGGACACTTTGCTATTTTGGCTACAGGTGTTGATAATCTTCATGTATTAAATGTAAAAGTAGATACCAATCGTGATGGCTTTGATATTGATTGCTGTAAGAATGTACGAATTACAGATTGTACAGTTAATTGTCCATGGGATGATGCAATTGTGTTAAAAGCAAGTTATGGATTGGGGTATTTTAAAGACACAGAGAACGTAACCATCAGTGGATGTTATGTTTCAGGTTTTGATAAAGGTTCTGTATTGGCAGGTAAATGGGAAACAGATGAAGCTGTTGCTCCTGATCATGGCTCAAATACCGGACGAATTAAACTGGGAACCGAATCGAGTGGTGGATTTAAAAATATAGCTATTACCAATTGTATTTTTGAAAGAAGTCGAGGTTTGGCTATTGAAGCTGTTGATGGCGGATGGTTAGAGGATGTTGTAGTATCAAATATCACCATGCGCAACATTGGTAATTCACCTTTCTTTATTCGTTTGGGTGGTCGTCAGCGTAGCCCTAAAGGAACTCCTGTTGGTAAATTAAGAAGACTCCAAATTAGTAATGTTAATGTATATGATGCAGATTCCCGGTTTTCATCTATAATAAGTGGAATCCCCGGACACCAGGTAGAAGAAGTATCTTTCTCAAATATCAACATTCATTATAAAGGAGGTTTTTCTGAAGAGGATGGTAAAATTAAACCAACAGAGAGTATTAAGAACTACCCTGAACCCTGGATGTTTGGTACCATACCAGCTTCCGGATTCTATGTTCGTCATGCCAAAGATATTTTCTTTGATAACATCCGCTTTTATTTTGAAAAAGATGATGGACGTCCATTATTTATTTTGGATGATGCTAAAAATGTAGATGCTACCAACATCCGAGTTGAAGGTAAGTTAATCAGTAACCCTATTCAAACTGAATAAATAATAAAACTAGATATATGAGATAAGGCTGTTTCTGATATTGATTTAATTCAATTTGAAATAGCCTTATTTGTTTATTAAGAGTATTTAGTACACCTTTCAAAAAAATTAATAGATAACATTCAATATAATAATAATGTCATTTTTAAATAACCTGATTAAGAATTATCAATTTTTATTATTACTAATAACATTTACAGCTTGTTGCAATAATGGTGCAGACATACAAAAAGAAATATATAAAGGATCTAAATATGCTACTTCAATACACAAAGAAGCGTTGAACCGTGGTTTTGTTGCCATCAATCAGGGTGATGGTCGCGTTTCTTTAAGTTGGCGATATTTACCTGAAGACTCAATAAATATAGCATTTGATTTATATCGGATTATAAGTAATAAAGAGATAAAGCTTAATCAAACTCCATTAATTAAGAGTACTTTATATATGGATTCGGTTTCTGATATTCAACAAATAAGTAAATATCTTTTAAAAGATGCTGCCAGTAACAGCTTACTTGCCAGTTACAACATCACAAAAGATAATTTTAGTAAACCATATATGTCTATTCCCATACAACCTATCGCGGGAGACAGCCTGTGGCGCTATAGTCCCAATGATGCTTCAATTGGAGATTTGGATGGTGATGGAGCCTACGAAATCATCTTAAAAAGAGAAAATAGTGGTAAGGATAATTCGCATAGGGGAGTTTGTAATGGAGGACCAATAATTGAAGCCTATAAATTAGATGGTACTTTTTTATGGCGTATTGATTTGGGAATAAATATCAGGCAGGGAGCACACTATACTCAAATGGTTGTTTATGATTTTGATGAAGATGGTAAAGCTGAACTTGTGGTGAAAACGGCAGAAGGAACTCAATTTGCAGATGGAAAAGTAATTGGTGATGTTAACAAGGATGGAGTTACTGATTATGTGGATCGTGATCCTGATTCTCCTACATGGGGGAAAATAATGAGTGGTCCTGAGTTTTTTTCAGTGATAGATGGAGAAACAGGAACAGAGTTAGCTAGAGCAGATTATATTCCAAGAGGAACTCCTAATGAATATGGAGATAACAGAGGAAATCGTGTTGACAGGTTTTTAGCCGGAGCCGGATATTTTGATGGGCAGCATCCAAGTATTTTACTTTGTCGCGGTTACTATGCCAAAACAGTTATGCAGGCTTGGGATTACAGAGATGGTAAATTAACGCAACGTTGGCAATTTAGTACATCAGATAATAATGGTGAATATAAGGCCTACGAAGCACAGGGTAATCATAATTTAGCTATTGGAGATGTGGATGGTGATGGAAAAGATGAAATAACCTACGGAGCTTGTATGATTGATGATGACGGTTCCGGAGCATATAATACTAAATTGGGGCATGGTGATGCGATTCATCTAACAGATATTGATATTGAACGTCCTGGATTTGAAGTGTGGGATTGCCATGAGCATGTGCCAACCCTTGCAGGTTCAGAGTTAAGGGATGCTTGCACCGGCGATTTGATTTGGGGTATTCCTTCATACGAAGATGTAGGTAGAGCTATGGCGGCTGATGTCGATCCAAGATTTAAAGGTCTTGAAGTTTGGACTACACACTCCGGTGGTGTTTATACGGCAAAAGGGGAGTTGATTAGTCAAAATACACCATCAATAAACTTTGGCATTTGGTGGGATGGAGATCTTAATCGTGAGTTATTGGATGGTTCAGGAGTATTTCGTCGTGAGTTTGTTGGTATAACCAAATGGACTGGTGATGGAGTTGAAATATTGCCTCTTCCGGATAGTAAAGATCTGGCCGCCAATAACTGGACCAAAGGGAATCCATGTTTAAGCGCCGATATTATAGGCGATTGGCGTGAAGAAGTAATTGCCCGAACCAAAGATAATAAGGAGTTAAGAATTTACATGACCCCATACCAAACGCCTTATCGTTTCCATTCTTTAATGACAGATATTATGTATCGCTGGTCTGTACTAACCCAAAATATTTCATATAATCAGCCTCCTCAGTTAGGGTATTATTTAGGTTCTGATTTAGGTAAGTTCTGGAATAATACATATCAATTACAAAGTGGAGCTCATTCTAAATCAGGAACATCAGAAGGAGGCCATATTAATGATATGAATACCAGATATCATGGTGCAAAAAGAATTATTAAGGAAGAAATTAAGGTAAAAGGTGATGAATATACTTTGGATGCCGGGTATGATTATGATCATTATTGCTGGATGATTAATGGTATTAAGGTTGATGCAGAAAGGTCACTAAAATTAAAGGTATCAGATTATAAATTAAATGAACTAATAAGTATTGAACTTAAGGTACAATATAAAGGGGCTGTTTTTTCAGATAGTGCAAAAGTTGAATTTATAAAATAGCTTTTAGTTAAGTTTATAATTCAGGATGGCGCTTTATTTTATTTCTGTATACCAGATTCAGTCATGAAAATGTAAAATATTTTTTGGCAGGATTAACATGGTGAACAACTTTATTGGTTTCATTCTGAAACTAGATTTATTTTCTTAATCCTGTCTTTATAGGAACTATCATGTATCAATAATGCATTACAATGATTTGGTTTCATATGCCACATCTTTCAATCATTTTAATGTTCAATTTATAAAAAAGTATAGCATCAAAAAGTAACGGTAATTTTACAGTTACTTTTTGCTATATTTATGTGATAGAAAATGAGTGTGTTATGTGTTATTGTGTTCTGTTAGTGTAAGCCTGATTGTTTAAAAATGGCTATTTTAAGGCTGATTGTGCATATTTTGGCAAAAACGGCATAAAATTGTGCACAAAAGTGTTAAAAAAGGCATTTTACGGTGCATGAACGGACTGTAAACGGACTTGCAATATACCTGCTGCGGACAGGCTGCGGATCGTGAACGGGTTTCTGCGGGTGGTCTGCGGATAGGCTGCGGGTGAGCATCGGTCTATAGCATCCGCAGAAATGCCGCAGACCATCCGATAACCATCCGCACCAGTATGCTCTTTGTTACATCGGCAGTCCGTTTCTATCATATAGAATGTTCCTCATTAGTTTTTTTATTCATTATATATCTAATTGTATGACTGTAAAAAAGTTATATTATTTGTAGCACTTTTTTGCTTAAATATGTTTTTATATCATTCATAATTCTATATTTGCTTCCATGATTTATTTAGATTTTTAATAAAATAACATGGTAAGATTTCCAGCAGAGTGGGAGGAGCAAAGCTTTGTTCAGTACACTTTCCCACATAAAAACAGTGATTGGGCATACATGTATGCTGAGGTTGAAAACTGTTTTGTTAATATCATTAATACTACTGCAGCGTTTGTTCCCGTATTAGTGATTTGTCATTCTGTGGATGAGGTTAAAGCTTTATTTAATAATGAAACAGCTTTCCCTATTCATTTTGTGCAAGCTGAATCAAATGATACATGGGCCAGAGACCATGGAGCCATTACTATTTATGAAGATGAAAAGCCTGTTTTATTAGACTTTATTTTTAATGGTTGGGGACAAAAATTTGAGGCTGGTTTAGATAATCAATTAAATTCAAGATTGGCTCAAACAGTTCTTTCAGGAACCAAAATTAAAAACCTTGATTTTGTGTTAGAAGGAGGAAGTGTTGAATCAGATGGCGAAGGAACCTTATTAACAACAACTGAGTGTTTGTTGTCGAAATACAGAAATCCGGATAAAAGTAAAAGAGCCATCAGTGCATTCTTGAAAAAGCAATTTGGAGTAAGTAAAATTTTATGGTTGGATCATGGCTATTTAGCTGGCGATGATACAGATTCTCATATTGATACTTTAGCTCGTATTTGTAATTCAAATACCATTGCTTATGTAAAATGCGACGATGAAACAGATGAGCATTATGCTGCTTTAGTTGATATGGAAGAGCAACTTCAAAAATTTACCAATGCTAAAGATGAAGCCTATAACCTGGTTGCTTTACCTTGGCCTGATGCATGTTTTGATGAAGATGGACAGCGACTTCCTGCTACTTATGCTAACTTTTTAATTGTAAACGGAGCTGTTTTGGTTCCAACTTATGGTGTAGCTCAGGATGAAGATGCCCTAGCTGTAATACAATCTATTTATCCGGAAAGAAAAGTTGTTGGCGTTAATTGTCGTCCGTTAATTGAACAGCACGGTTCGTTGCATTGTATTAGCATGCAATACCCTAAAGGTGTTGAGTTGCATTAATAATCAATATTAAATAGCACATTTGTCCTAAATATAAAATAGAATTCAATACTTTAGTAGGTTCTATATGGGCCTCAGCCAGTGAACCAAAAAACAAGGTTAGATTGACGGTTAAAAATCGTTTTTTGTTTGAACGTAGTGAGTTTAAACGATTTCAGTCAAATAACCGTAGTTTTTTGAGAGAGATGGGTGCAGCCTTGATTTTCTTTGCTTCCGTTTCTTGTATTAAGACAAGAAATGAAGTCAGGTCTGGGCGAAGCGCCAGAATACTAAGGTATTTAGGACAGCTCTGATTAAATAGTAAGATTTCTCTATTCTTAATAACTCAAGCAGTAATAAATATTTTTGCTTGAGTATATTTCCTCTTGTTACTTTTTTGCAAAAAATCTATATTTGATCGTCTTTTAATACATTGACAACCTCGCAAATACATATATCATCTTTGGGCTGGATAATGCAGCTATAAAGAGTTTCAGAATTATTATACCACCTTATTATAACAATCATTTAGAGCTTAATATTGATACTATCAAAATTTAATTGATAGCTATTGTGTTGATCTTTTTGCTCTATGTGCTTTTAGTTTAACGACAAATAATAATTTAAAATATATTGTATTATGGAAAATCGAATGAAAGAACATCAGCTTACTGCTGAAGAAATAGAGCAAATATTAAGCATATCTAAAGTTGGGCATTTAGCTACTCATAATACTGACGGATATCCATACGTTGTTCCTGTTCATTTTGCAAGCGAAAAGGATGTAATTTATATACACGGGTTAAACAGAGGTACCAAACTCGCCAACATTAAAAGCAATAATAAAATTTGTTTTGAAGTGGCCAACATGGAAGGTTTAATTTTAGATGATAAAGCTTGTGATGTAAATACTAAATATAAAAGCGTGGTAATATTTGGGACTGCATCATTGGTTGATTCAAAGGAAGAGAAAATTGAGGCTCTGAATAAAATAGTTGGTAAATATACACCTCAATTATCCGGTCAGGAATATCCTGAAAACATGCTGAAAGGAACCGGAGTGATAAAAATAAAAGTAGTTACAGTTACAGGTAAATACTACGTATAGTATACTTTGAAAAAGATTTTAATCATCCCAGAAATTGTAATTCATCTTTCTATTTTGAATACAGAATAAGACTATACGCGTATTTATTTTGGATAGGATTTCAGGATTTACAGGTTGGAATAATATTCTTGTTTCAAAAATGAAACAAGCTATCCTGTAAATCTTGTAAATCTTGTCTGATTACTAATAATATCGCTTAGTCAATAAAAGATTTCGTTTCTACTATTATAAAAATGCTATTTCTGAAAAATCCATTATTTTTAACTTTTGCGTAAAAGAAATAAGAATCAATCAAAAATATATGTTTCTTTGCGATGTTACATTATAACAAACAGCATAAAGTTAATTGTAAGATAATGAGTAAACTAAAAGTTGGAGTAGTGCAACAAACCTGCTCAAATGATAAGCAAAATAATATAGATAAAAGTATTGAAGGCATTAGAAAATGCGTTCAGGATGGTGCGGAATTAGTAGTGCTTCAGGAGTTACATACAGGCATTTATTTTTGTCAGGCAGAGGAAGTTGATATGTTTGAATGGGCAGAGCCATTGCCAGGTCCGTCATACAATCAGTTTGCTGCTATAGCTAAAGAATTGAATATTGTTTTGGTAACATCGTTATTTGAAAAAAGGGCTCCAGGTTTATATCATAATACATCAGTAGTTTTTGAAAAGGATGGATCAGAAGCAGGGCGCTATCGTAAAATGCATATTCCTGATGATCCTGCTTATTACGAAAAGTTTTATTTTACTCCCGGAGATATTGGTTTTCACCCCATTCAAACATCAGTAGGTAAGTTGGGTGTGCTGGTTTGTTGGGATCAATGGTATCCGGAAGCAGCCCGCTTAATGGCAATGGCTGGTGCTGAGATGTTGATTTATCCAACAGCTATTGGTTATGAGAGTACAGATACAGATGAAGAGAAAGCTCGTCAGCGTGATGCCTGGATGATTTCACAGAGAGCGCATGCCGTAGCAAACGGATTACCAGTTATAGCAGTAAACAGAGTTGGTATTGAACCTGATTGGACTGGTGTTACTAATGGTATTGAGTTTTGGGGAACTAGTTTTGTGGCAGGTCCTCAGGGTGAAATATTGTGGCAGGCCAATCAAAAAGACGAGTTACATCAGGTTATTGAAATTGATAAAAAAAGAACAGAAGATGTGCGCAGAATATGGCCTTTCTTTAGAGATAGAAGAATTGATGCTTATGGCGACATTACAAAAAGATATCGAGATTAATTAGACAGTTTTTGATATGATTACAATGGGGTGTTATTTTTTTAGTAACACCTTTTTTTGTTTACACCTATTTAAATAATAGGAAAAATGGGGTAAAAAGTAGAAATGTCATTAATACTCAAAAATTCATTAAACATTTTTAGGTACAAAATGCTTTTATATTGAAAGCAACTTAAACTTATATAAATACCTAATTATGTCAGCAATAGATAAAACAAAGCCTGTATTAGTAACCGGAGCTTCAGGATATATTGCCGGAGTTTTGGTTAAAAGATTACTTTCAGAAGGAATTACTGTTCATGCTACTGTTCGGAACATTAGCGATGTAAAAAAAACGTATTATTTAGAAGAACTTTCGCAGAAGTTACCAGGAGAATTAAAATTATTTGAGGCTGATTTACTAAACAGAGGTTCATATGATAAAGCCATGGTTGGTTGTGAATTGGTTTATCATACAGCATCTCCGTTTAAGCTTAATGTTCTTGATCCACAAAAAGATTTAGTTGAACCGGCATTAATCGGAACGGCTAATATTTTAGAATCCGTTAATAATTGTGCTTCCGTTAAAAAAGTAGTTTTAACCAGTAGCGTAGCTGCCATTTATGGCGACAATGCTGATATAATGGATTGTACAAAAGGAATGCTTACTGAAGATGATTGGAATTCAACATCTACATTAAAACATCAACCATATTCCTACTCAAAAACAGTAGCGGAAAGAGAGGCATGGGCTATATACAAAGCTCAAAACAGGTGGAAGTTGGTTGTCATTAACCCTTCGTTTGTAATAGGGCCGGGTTTATCTGTTATTACATCTTCTGAAAGTCATAATGTGTTTCGAAAAATATTTAATGGCGATTTTAAAATCGGTGTTCCTGATTTTAGAATTGGAATGGTGGATGTAAGGGATGTTGCAGAGGCTCATTATTTGGCTGGTTATAAACCAGATTCAGAAGGCAGATATATTGTTTCTGCAGAAAATTCAAGTATGTGGCATGTATCTTCAATTTTGAAAGAAAAATATAAAAATGGATTTCAATTTCCAAAACAGGTAATACCTAAAGCTATCACCTGGCTTGTAGCTCCATTAGTAGGTTATAAGCGTAAGATGATTTCACGAAATATTGGATATCCTTTTATTGCAGATACGTCAAAGAGCAAATATCATTTAGGATTAAAATACCGACCGCTAAAAGAAACTGTTCTTGAATTTTTTGAGCAGTTAAAAACAGCATGAATTAGAATAGTTATCTGTAAAAATGAGGACATATTTAATGTGATAGGATTAATTTAAAGGTAGTTGTATTTTAAATATGCTACCTTTTCCCGGTTCACTTTCAACATCAATACTACCATTATGTTTCTTAATGAATTCGTTTGCCAGTAGTAATCCTAATCCTGTTCCGGATTCATTATTTGTACCTTTTGTGGATATTTTTTCTTCTATTTTAAATAGTTTATCCATAATATCTTCCGACATACCAACGCCGTTATCTTTTACAATAAAAATAATATCTGAATCATTCTGAATCGCATTAACTTCTATTCTGCCATCTTCAGGTGTAAATTTTATGGCATTATTAATTAAGTTTCGTAAAACTGTATTGAGCATGTTTTCATCGGCAAAAACGTTTAGCTCCTTATCCACATCAAATATTATACTAATATTTTTGGCCGAAGCTACAACTTCTAATTGTATTATTGTTGTGTAAATTAACTTTTTAACATTAATACTTTTAGGTTTATATATTGTTTTTCCGGTTTGTGCTTGCGACCAGGTTAAAAGATTTTCCAATAATCCGTAGGTGTTTTTTGCTGATCTATCTATTACTTGAACATATTTCTTTATGTCTTCAGGAGTATATAAAGTAAAGTTGTTTAAAAGCGTACTGGTAAATCCCAGTATTGCGTTGAAAGGACTTTTTAAATCATGCGCCACAATTCTAAAAAACTTATCCTTGGTAGCATTTAGCTCCTGAAGTAGCAATGCATCTTCTTCAACTTTTAATTTTGCCTTTCTAAGATGTTTCTCCGTATTTCTTAATTCTGTCAGATCAATTCCAAAAGCCCAATTCTGTATTCCGGAGCTAATATATCCCCATTTAATGCGTTTTTTTGATCCGTTTTTACAGGTAACTTCAACTTCAATAGGATTAATTTTTGAGTTGTTTTCGTTGGCTCTTTTTACTCTTTCATTCCATTCAAAACTAATTTTTTCAGACTCGTTTTTATCTGGTATTGCAATGGACCACCATTCTGGAATTGTTTGAAAATCATCAATCGTATAGCCCAATAGTTGCATAAATACAGGGTTGATATAATCAATTTTCTGAGAGGTTCCAGTAGACATAATAATGGCAATAGGAGACATGTCTACAATGGTTTTTAGTTTGCTTTCGAGTAATTGGTGGTTTTGAATAGAATTGGATAATTCTACGTTTAATCGTTCAATTTTATCTTTATATAATTTTCGTTCAGTAATATCGTGTACTATTGAAATGAGTTTTACATTATCATCAAATTCAATGGGCGAAGAGTAAACTTCAACATCTCTTATTTCTCCATTAGCCAACTTATGTTTAAAATTAAAATAGGCTTTGTTTTTGATGATTACCGTATTGACTTCATTTTTAACCTTTTCACGCGGTAATACATTTAAATCATAAATCTTAAGATTGGCAAGTTGTTCTTTTGTATATCCATAAAAGTCAAGAGCTGCATTGTTCGCATCTTCTATCTGATAATTTTTCGGGTTAATAATCATCATTATAGACCTGTTATCTTCATAAATGGTTTTAAAGCGTTTTTCACTTTCTTCTTTCTGCTTATTTAATTCTAATAATTGATTTACTGTTTGGTTTAGCTTAGCTGTTTTTTGAGCAGCCAGTGTTTCAAAATATTCACTTTTTTGAAGATTTGTCAATTGCTTTTTACGGTGAAAGATGTGTAAAATTAAAGTTAAGCTAGTTAAAAGCAGTAGCGTAATTATAGTTTGATTTTTATAAAAGCTGTTTAAATCGTGGAATAATCGTTCCTGAGAAATACTAAATTCATAACTGGCATCCAAAAAATCAGATTTAATATTACAGATAGCACTATCTGCGGAATAATATATTTGATTTTCGTTAATCGTTTTATTTACAGGAAGTATATTAAACTTAATTTCTTTGTTTATAATTTTGTTTAATGCTGTATTCGTATTAAAACAAATAATATCCTGTCCAATGATATTATCGTTATCAAAAATCGGGGATGAAACGAATGTTACAAGTGTTGTATCATTATGAAAAGCCTGAGCAGATACTTTATTTTTGTTGGTCTTTGCGATAATTGTATCAACATTCTGATTACAATTACCTTGTTCAATAAGTATATCCGAATGAATATATCTTCGGGCCCAGATAATATTTTCTAAAGCTTTAATGCCCTCTTTATATTTTGGAAGTGTAAAAGTTTTTAATTCATCAAAGGTAATAGATCCTTCTTGGTATTCTATAATCTTATTTCTTATTGTAGATCTGCTGCTGATGCTTTTTACGCCTTGTATATTTTTGGAAAGTGTATTGTCTAAAAGCAAAGCCTTCATTTTCATATCACTTACAAACTGATGTTCTGTTTGTGATTTAATGACAGATTGATACTGCTTAAAAACGAAAGTGTAATAGAGAAAAAATATAAGTATGATGATTATAGAATATAAAGCATTTGAATAGTATTTTTTAATCCAGGCGGTTAATTTATTGTTCATAATCAAATTAGCTTAGAGTTAAATTTTGCTTACTAATATTTTGTAAAAGAATAGCTCTTTAGTTTAATGTTTGATAGCTAGAATTTAAGCATTTTTTTTCAAAGACCAATAACTTTATAATTAAGTATTTGAGTTGCTTATTTAGTGACAATTAAGTTTATTAAAACAGAATGATACTTAAGTGTTGTAATCCATTATTTTATATGTATCAGCTCAACTGATCTTCTTCATATTACTATTAGCATATTGTAGTTATATTTGCCTCCTAATAAAAATCAAAATAAGTATCGATGAAATTACTTAAAAACCTGGGTTTTCAGATTTTAGTAGCCATGATTATTGGCGCAGTGGTAGGTGTTGCAATGGGAGAACAAGCTTCAATGTTTGCTCCTTTGGGCGATATTTTTATTAAACTGATAAAAATGGTAGTGATTCCGTTAGTAGCAATATCTATAGTGTCAGGAGCTGCCTCGTTAGGCGCAACAAAATCTGCCGGAAAACTTGGAATAGGAACCTTTGTTTGGTATATGTTGACTACTGCATTTGCAGTTATTTTAGGTTTAATTTTAGGAGAAATATTTAAACCTGGTAGTGGTTTGGACATAGAATCTGTTCGTTATTTATTTAATGAAGAAACTTCAGAAAAAATTACTCAGCCAGGATTTTGGGATACAATAATGGGTTTTATACCTGAAAATCCACTTCAAGCACTAGTTTCAGGAGAGATTATACAAATTATATTTTTCTGTTTGTTATTAGGAATAGGTGCCAGCACTTTACCAAAAGTAAAAAGAGAAAAAATAGTAAAGGGCTGTGATATTGTTCTTGATGCGTTGATTTGGGTTATTAAAGTGGTAATGTATACCGCTCCAATTGGTGTATTTGGATTGATGGCCAATAGTATAGGTACATTCGGTTTTGATGTACTTTACCTTGTTTTAAAACTGTTTTTAGTTTATCTGGGAGCTATTTTACTTCATATGTATGTATTTTATCCGGCACTGATAAAAGGCTTTTCAAAAATGTCGGTTAAAGAGTTTATGACTAAAATAAGTAAAGCCCAAATAATGGCCTTATCAACATCATCGAGTATGGCCACATTGCCTGTAACCATGGAAGTGTGCGAAGATGAATTAGGTGTATCTAAAGAAGCGGGTTCATTTGTGCTACCTCTGGGAGCAACAATAAATATGGATGGAAACGCCATTTACTATGCTTTGGTTGCAGTGTTCTTTGCGCAACTTTTTCAAATTGATTTACACATGGGACAATACATTGCTATTATTCTTACAGCTACTATTGGTAGTATTGGTCAGGCAGGTGTTCCCGGACCATCCTTATTGGTTGTTGCTGTACTTATTTCTGCAGATATTCCTATTGTAGGTTTGCCATTATTGTATGCTCTGGACCGAATATTTGATATGCTACGTACAGCTCTAAATATTACAGGAGATGCCACTTGTGCTGTTGTGATGGATAAGTATGCAAAGGGGGAATAGGCAAAGTGCATAGTGCGTGGAGCGTAGTGCAGAGCGTAGAGGGCGCAGAACAAAGGGTAAAGGTAAAGATGTTATGGTAGTAGGGTTCTATGGTAATTGTAAAAAATATGTGTTACGGAAATCAACTCTCCTCCTTTAAAAGGAGGAGTACCTCGACTAGGGAGAGGGGAGGTGGTTTTTTATCATTCAGCTCCAGATAATCTATACTTGTTTTAATAATAGGTTATAAACCACCTCCCGGTTCGTACCTTACCGTACTCCTCCTTGAATAAGGAGGAGAGCTGATGTGCAGCTTTCTGGTTTTTGAAAATGAAAATGTAGCTATTTTTTCAAATATTTAAGGAGAGAAAGCACTATGAACAAAAGTTTAAATAAATTATTATGATCATATATATTCATGGTTTTAACTCATTAGGAGGAGGAGAGAAGTTTCAGAAATTAAAACATCTGTTTCCTGATATTGAAATGTATTCACCATCTTATGATAGTGCTGATTTTGATACTATCGAAAACCTTATGGATGCAATTACTCCTGATGATAATATGCTATTTATAGGTAATTCATTAGGTGGTTATGTTGCTGTTTACCTTGCCAACAAATACAACGCAAAGTGTATCTTGCTAAATCCTACCACAAATCCTATTAAAAGCTTAACGCCCTTTATTGGTCAGAATATCAATTTTGCATCAAATGAAGCATACGATTTTACCATTGAGAACCTCAATAAACTTAAAAAAAATGAGGTTTTGGATTTAAAAGAGTTACCTGTTTTTGTATATGTAACCTTAGATGACGACCTTATTGATCCATACGAAACAATAGCTTATTTTAAAGGTCTTAAAAAGGTTAATGTATTGGAAAAAGGCGGGCATCGATTTAGTAATATTGAGGATATAAAAATAGATATATCAAAAATATATTAAGGTTTGATAATTGCATTTTCCGGCCTCAAAACTATTATAAAATAAAACCACCTTATTCCAATTGTAAATAATAATGGAATAAGGTGGTTTTGTTTATTTTGTCATATTCTATTTAGAATGATTGGTATTCCTCATTCTCAAAATATTCTTTTTTAGTCGGTATATCAATATCCAGTTTTAATTCAGTACCTTTTCTTTCTACTTTCTTTTCCTCAGCTTGAATTGGTTTCTTAACAGATTTTTGCTTTATAACAGCAGTTTTATCAACTTTAAAAAAAGAAATAAGATCTTTTAATTTTTCTGCCTGAGCAGATAATTCTTCAGAGCTTGAAGCCAGTTCCTCACTAGCTGCTGCATTTTGTTGCGTTACATAATTCAGTTGTTGAACCGAACTATTGATTTGTGTAGCTCCGGTATCTTGCTCCTGACTTGCAGCTGTAATCTCTTTAATTAAATTGGTCGATTGCTCTATTTGCGGTAACAACGATTTCATTTTATCACCTGTTAAAATTGCTGTTTTAACACCATTATCTACATTTTTTATAATGTCTTCCGATGCAATTTTACTTCTTTCAGCCAGCTTACGTACTTCGGCAGCAACCACAGCAAAACCTCTTCCGTGTTCGCCTGAATTAGCTGCTTCAACTGCCGCATTTAAGGCCAAAATATTGGTCTGTTTTGCAATCTCCCCAATAATTTTTGTTTTTTCAGCAATAATTTTGTTAGCCTGAATCGTTTGTTCTGTATCAAAATTTAATTCATCAATACCCTTACCTGTATTAGTACAAATTGATTCGTTAATTAAAGCATTATGAGTGTTTTGTGAAATATTGGAAGCAATTTCTTCTATACTACTTGAAATCTCTTCAACAGAAGCTGCTTGTTCACTGGCATGCTGACTTAATTCCTGAGATGCATTGCTTAATTGTTCGCTGGCATTAGCTATGTTATTCGAACCATTTATTACTTCAGTAATAATCTCTTTTAATTTCTCCGACATACTTTTTAACGACGAAGCTGTTTGTCCTATTTCATCTTTGCTATTGATATTTACATCAACATCTAATTCGCCTTGTGCAATTTTAGACGAAACTTCAGCAATTTTGTTGATACCAAATAATACTGGTTGTAGTAAAAAGTAGATGCCAATAAAAGCTAATATTAAACTGATGATAATACCAACAATGATAATTTTATTCAGTACCATTAAGCTTTCATACATATCCTTTTCATATATGGATACAACTACGTAGCTGTCGTAAGGCTCATAATATTGAAAGTATTGTTGTTTCCACTCACCATTTTTATTATCAGGCCATTGGTATCTAGATTGACCTACTATATTTTTAGGTGCATTTACCATTTGTTTATAGAAAATATCTTTAGATGTGTTTTGTCCTTCTGCATTAGGATGAATTAAAATATTACCATTTGACTCCACCAGGATAGGATAGCCCTCAGAAAAGTAGGTGCGCGAAGAAAACTGATGTTTTAAATAATCATAATCTTTTTCCTTAATACCCACATATAAAATAGCTTTAATTTCACCGTTAATTTTAATGGGTTCGTATGCTGTTAAATACCAATCATCAACAACAAATGCCCTACCGTAATAGGTTTTGTTTTGCTCAATGGTTTTAATTACTTCCGAAGAGTTAGGTATATAGGTGTCAACAGCTCTTTTTCCATCTTTATTTAAAACATTAGTGGCTATGCGGGCATAACCATCTTTTATCTTCTGAAAAATTGTAATTGACTCTACCGATTGTGATTTTATATGATCTACAAGCTGGTTGTTATGATAGATGGCTTCACCGTTAAACAATAGTGTAGATAAAGAATAATTACTCGATTTATCGTTATCCTGATTGCTTATGGATGTATTGATTTTTTCTTTTGATTCTGTTATACCACCAGAATTATAGAGTGTATTATGTGCAATTTTAAGTGAAAGATTAATAACTGATTGCTGACCATCAACATGGGTGTTTAGTATATCCACCAAATCATGCAAGTGTGTAGTCATTTGTTTATCAGCATTGTGTACAATACTTTTTTTAAGATAGCTTGTAATTACAATGGCCAATACTGTAAATACAAGTAGTAATAATACCGCAAATGTTGTATTAATACGAGTTTTAAGCTTGATGTCTGTAAATTTCATTCGGAAAATTTTAAAACATTGTAAATGGGAATTTCAAAAACTTATTTGGATACACTGTTTTTTGTAGATTTAATTTTCACGCGGCGAAGATAATATGATTTTTTGTGAACATATGACCTGAATTACTGTTGCCAGTACCAATATTACTTATTTGTTAAGTTAATGTGTTGTGATATAATATTATGGCTTTGGGAAAACATTAATGTTTATAAAAGTTAAATATTTCTGAAATGTAAAATTGGGGATATGAAATGGCTTTTATTAGTGGATTTATTAAAGGAAAACAGAACTGTCCTAATTATTTTTGTTAACTGGCGTTTCACCCAGACCCGACTTCATTTCTTGTTTTGATACAAGAAAAGAAGCAAAGAAAATCAAGGCTGCACCCACTTCTCTCAAAAAACTACGGTTATTAGACTGAAATCGTTTAAACTCACTGCGTTCAAACAAAAACGATTTTTAACCGTCAAACTAACCTTGTTTTTTGGTTCACTGGCTGAGGCCAATGTAGAACCTGCTAAAGAGTTGAAATCTCTTTTTTATTTAGGACAGATATGAAAAGAAAATAATATACAAGTAGTTAAAATTTGAATATTTCTGAACTTGAAAAGTCAGTAGGACATATTTTGGCATCTTATCAAAGTACCTTTGTTATTGATCTATGAAACATGAAGCAAATTATAGAAAAACCAATCTGCTGATCATTAAAAGTTATGGTTCAGTTTTGGATTTGTTAGATAATATGTTGTAAATAATGCCAAACCTTGATTCACTTTAATAATGCGAATCTAGAATTGAAATAAAGCATAACACGGAGACTCAATTATACACTAAATATTGTACTAAAATGAATAAAAGAAGTTTTTAAACACTAATAATACGGAATTACAAACAGTACACAGAGGTAAATCCTTTGGGATTTAATGAAATAGATTAAAAAAATAATTAAAACTCGGTGTCTCAGTGCCTCGGTGTTCATTTTTAACTTTAGATTGAAATAATTATTATTACTATGCAAAAACCAATATATCTTTTAAAAGGAACGTTTTACCGTAATACAGATGACCACACAGATTTAGTAGAGGTCTATGAAGAATTCAGTGATGAAAATATAATTGAAGCCAGAAATAGGGCTTTTAGTATGTATCAAAGCTACATTGAAGTATTATTACAGAGTAAAGACTTGTACTACCAATCACACCAACAGGCAGAGCAACAACTAAATTCGTATGTTGATTCAGGCAAGAAAAGTTTTGCTTTAAATAATCCTGCATTGGAGATGGACGATGATTTTGACAAAGGCTTATTTCTTTACTTTATTCCAAATCCGGATCATAAAACTTATACCAGGGAAAATGAACCTTATTATCCTGAAAAATATTGCATACATTTAATAGATAATAACAAGACAGATTTAAGAAAACATATACTAAAATCTCTTATTTTTGAATACAATTATTACGTTAATTCCAATTTTTCTACAGGAGATCAGGAGTGTTTTGCATATACAGAAGATAAGTCAGGAGATATGAAGAAAATAGCTATATTGAATACTCCAATTACTGATCTTTTTGAGATTTTATAAATTTACATGCAATGGATTAAAACTGTGCATTGCTAAAGTTTTTATGACTTAAATTTATTTTAGAAGAAAAAATATACCACCTTTTTCTTATGCAGGCTCTTCATCTATGATACAACAGGAACTCACATTTCATGGAGTTAATCAGGTGCAGGTTTTATTGCCCAAAGGGACATTGGATAGGGAGAGGTACAACTAAAAAATGTAATTAAATGAAAAAAGAAGAATTTAAAAAATGGTTGGAATATAAATATCCAGATTCACCAACAACTGTAGGAAATCGAATTTCAAACTGTTTAAATGTTGAGAAATTCTATAACGACTTGGACATTCATATAAAAAAGGATAATTGTAAAACGATTATAGAAGAACTTACTTATACAACAGAAGACGAAAGATCTAATTCAATTCCAAAACACCCAGTCGTAATAAATGGGAATCTACGAACTGGTTCAGCAACATTAAAACAAGCTGTAAGGTTGTACGTCGATTTTTATAGTGATTATATAAATACTAATTCGCTAGATACTAATAATAAATCAGATGTTCCCAAAGACAATAATATACTATCTGATGTATACAATAAAGTAATAAACTTTAATTATGATATAAAAAAGCATGCTGATGTTAATGTACTTCAATTAGAGGTTATTGAATATTTAAAAAGTTTATTACCAATGTATGAATGGGATATTGAATGTCATATTTCAGATAAATATAAAGATAGGGTTGATATAATGGGTGTTTCTAAAACATCAGATTACATTGTTGTTATAGAACTAGATGCTCATAGGGCTGATCAAATTGCCAAAAAGTTTGTTTCAAGAATGGCGCTTTTGATGGAACGAAAAGTGGTATACATTGCTTTGTGTTATCCCGGAACAGATAATATGCCAAAGCCAGAAGCTCAAAAATATTTTAATTATTGTACACAAATAGCTAAACAACTTTCTACAGGAGCTGCAGAAAAGCATTTTGAAGGAATATTGTTACAGTAATATTTTGAAAGAATAGTTTTTTTTAAATGTCATAGATGAATAATATTTTTATTTTTTCATCTATGATTTTTTCATCTAATTTACTTCCCTCTTCATCCTTTCATTTTCCCTTAATAGCTAGGTTTATTAGAGTACGTATTGCGTATTAAGTATAGTCAAAATTCAGGCTTAAGGTCTTAATCATCACAGCCCATGGCATCGCCATGGGAATATATGCAATATTTATACTCAGGCTAAAAACCATAAAAAGTAAACAGATTAAGAAGATTTGAAAATTTTACAATTTTGTATTATTAGTTCAACAGATAATACCATTTGATCAATATTTATGATGGTTTTCTCAATGTAAAATGTAATTTTCTCAATATTTAAGCTATAAAGCTCACCAGGAAGCTTGATTTTCTCAGGTGTGAGCACGTATTTCTCAATATGGAATGTGGGTTTCTCAATAATTATTACCCTTGTCTCAAGGGGGAGCCTGTCCTTTCAGTCTGGAGTCCATCCTTTCAGGGGGAAGCCTGTCCTTTCGCGGGTTGCAGCGCTTTTTTCAATAAAAAACCTCATAAAAGAATCTATTTTTATGAGGTTTAATTTTATACTATAAAGGGTGTTGTGTTAGTTATTGTTACGATAGCTTTCATTCTTTCGTTTCATATATTGACTTCTATACCCCTTTATTCTGTTAGGATCTTTCCAGAATAGATACTTGCCACAGTTATTAATTTCATCCATGTTTTGTTTTAACAGGCTATATATTCTGTTTCTAATATCTAATGTTTCGCTGGATTCATATTTATCACCATTGGCCAGAGCTCTGATATCGGCCATTTTTGCCGATAACTCGGCTGCACTGCCTAATTTATCTTCAGCAAATCCAATTTTTTTCAATGGTTCAATGTTGTTTTGTCCCAAAACAGCCAGGTCATTTAAATCCTGAATCATATCAGGTATATCATCACCTTCGGCAATGGCGGCAACATTAGCTAATAAGGCTGGAGTATTACGGTATGCATAGCGGAATGCATGTAACAAATCATCTCTAAACTCAAATGCTTTGGGCGATTCATCAAGCCATTGTTGCTCTGCTTCCTCTCTGCTTTTCTTTTCTTCGTTCCATAAACTCTGTGCATGACGTAGAGCAGCTGCACAGATATTTAAATTTTCGAATACACTTTCTGTAATACCGGCGTTCATCAATTGATCTTTGTCTTTGGCGCTCCATACAAATAAGTCTTCAGCTTCCTGAATGTAGGTGCCAACCGGAATCAAAGGCTTTTTAATTTGATCTTGAGTTAAGCTTTTTGCTGCTTCGAGCATTTGGTCATAAGATTCTTTATTTCCCATGATGTTAAATTTATTTAGTTAATAAATTAACCTTATGACTATTACTTTTTAATGAAGAAAAGTACTCATAGTGTAGCATTATAGCCACAAGGTTATTGATTTTTAAAGATTGTTTTGGCTAATTATTTTGCAACAATTAACCGTCAACAGGATTATAAACGAGAGGATTATGAGAATATTGTATGTGGTATTAAAAGTTTTTGTACAATGAAAATATTAAGTAGTTCAATAAGGTTTCTCTAAAAGTATTTTTTCGCAATATGACAGGTATGTCTGACATATTTTGACTTATGTGTATGTTTTATTTGTAGTAACCATTAATCAACATAGAATCAAGTTTAGGAAATAGAAAACTTAGTATACGTCTCTATTTTAATCTATGCAGATACGCTATTTATCATTGTAAATAATTACTTGGCCTATTTAGATTAATTATGCAATATAAATACGAAACCTTTGAAAAATTATGAAGTATATTCGGATTGTTTGTTTTGAATAACGCAAGAATTAATAGATACTTTACCAATTATTAGTACAAAAAATAGTAATAATGAAGATTACAAAATTAGTTGACCTAATGCATCAATTTAATGTGGGAGTTCAAGTAAAGACTGTTTATGAAGTGAAAGAGCTAGATAATAACTTCTTTGAAGAAGATTAATTAATACAAGTTAGGACTAATCGCTGGGAAATAACGAAAGGATTGGAAGTTAACACGAAGCAAATAATCATGTAGAGAGTGTATTGTAGATTTGAATTTAAAGAGAATGATGATTAATAAAACATATTAACCAAGTACTAATAATGGATTAAGTAAATTATAAATGTCAGGAAGATCATCAATCCTTACAAATCATCACATAAACGATGAGAAAAATTTAACCTAAATGTCACAAAATATAGATATTCATAAAGAATTTGCCAGGTTCTTTAATGATGAAAAATTACAACAAGCCGCTTATGTTGTTTCGCAAAAACTTGCAGAGGGGCATACCTGTGTAGATGTTGATCAATACAATAAACAGGTTGAAGAAACTGGGCAGGAACGCAATGAGTTTACGCAAACCATTGATAAAAAAGTATTACATAATAGTGACTTAGTAGCTTGCGATGATAGCAATATTCAACCCTTTGTGTTGTATAATGATAAATTGTACTTGCACCGCTATTTCAGTTACGAAACCGAGATTATTGATTCCATAAAGCGACTAATCGGGCAAGGTACAAAAGAAAAAGAAAATCGAATAGCCTTATTAAATAAGCATAAAAACTTTATTCAGGAACTTTTTAATACGCATACCATCAATAAGGATTTGAGTATTGAAGAAAATACAAACTGGCAATTGGTAGCAGCATTAATCGCTTTGCTAAGTAATTTTTCCATTATAACCGGGGGACCGGGAACTGGTAAAACCACTACTGTTGCTAAGATATTGGCCGTGCTTTATACTTTAAATCCCAAATATAAAGTGGCGTTAGCAGCACCAACTGGTAAAGCTGCTGCCCGAATGAAAGAATCATTAAATAACGCCCGTAATTTTTTATCCATAAACGAGGATGTAAAAGAGAAGTTCGATACCATAGATGCAGCTACCATTCATCGATTACTAGGCTATGTTAAGGATTCACCATACTTCAGGCACAACAGCGATAATCCTTTAAACTTTGATGTATTAATAGTTGATGAGTCCAGTATGATTGGTTCTTCGTTAATGGCAAAACTTTTATCAGCAGTAAAACCAGAGTCGCGTATAATTTTGTTGGGAGATAAAGATCAGCTGGCCTCGGTTGAGGCAGGAAGTATATTGGGTGATATTTGTCTGACACAAAAACAATGCATGAACCATATTACAAAGGAAAATGCAGATTGGATCAATCAGTTTACTGAAGAAGAACAGGCAAAAATACATTCATCATTTGTACTAAAAGAGGGGACTGGCAATATTCTGCAGGAGCATATCGTTGAGTTAAAACGTAGCCACCGATTTAAAAGTACCGAAGGTATTGGTAAGTTTAGTAAAGCTGTTATTAATGGTGTGCTTAATGAAGAAATGATTACTGCTTCAGTTCCTGCAGATAGTGAATATGTGCAAGTCTGCAATAACTATAAATCAGATGAATTATATACTCTAATTGATCATTACAAGGCATACATTACAGAGCCGGATATCAAAAAGGCTTTACAAAAACTAAATAACGTCAGGTTTTTATGTGCTGTACGCCAGGGGGATTATGGTGTGAATCAATACAATCAACTTATAGAAGGCTATTTGAATAATAAAGGTTTGATTCAGGCCAGGAATCTGTTTTATGAGCATCAACCCATCATGATCACACAAAATGATTATAATTTAGGATTGTTTAATGGCGATATTGGTATTATTCGTAAAGATGAGAAAGGTAAATTAAAAGCATGGTTCGAAGATCCTGAATATGGAATCAAGAGTATACATACTGGCTATTTAAATGCTTATGATACGGTTTTTGCCATGACCATACATAAAAGTCAGGGTTCAGAATTTACACACGTTGGAATTGTATTACCCAACGATGATAATTCACCATTATTAACCCGCGAATTAATATATACCGGTATTACAAGGGCTAAAAAAAGTGCTGTTATCTTTTCTTCAACAGAAGTATTGATTAATGGTACGGAACGGATGGTTGAACGTGCTTCGGGGATAACGGATAGGTTGTTGCAAGGAGTATAGGGCTGAGAGCGAAGAGCGAAGAGCAGGGTGTTAAGGGCTTCGGGAACAGGTAGAAAGGAGAATGGAGAAAGGAACAAGATGATTAAGAGGTTTAAAAGGTACAAGATGCAATCTTGCACCAGCGCAAAAAAGTAAATATATAACAATAACGAAATAGTCTTTCAGTCTCGAGTGGTTCTTCCGGCATCAGCTGGTGAGCCAAAAAACAAGATGCTGTAGTCGGCAAAAGCGATGTTGTTTGAAGCCTTGAGGCACGAAAGGCAAGTTTCATCGCTTTCGACGTAAGCACCGTAGATTTTTTGAGCGATGCAGGTGCAGCCGGCGGCTCTTTTGCCTACTTTTCGAGCTGTAGCGAAAAGTAGGAGCCCAGCGGCTAGAGCGAAATAAGGGAAAAGGGAAAATGGAACAGGGAGAAAGGAACAAGAAATACGGTCATCAGGTCGATAGATCAATAGGTTTTTAAAGAGATTATTTAGAATAAATCAAATGTTTCAATCTCGAGTGGTTCTTCCGGCATCAGCTGGAGAGCCAAAAAACAAGATGCTGAAGTCGGTAAAAGCGATGTTGTTTGAAGTCTTGAGGTACGAAAGGCAAGTTTCATCGCTTTCGACGTAAGCACCGTAGTTTTTTGAGCGATGCAGGTGTGGCCGGCGGCTCTTTTGCCTACTTTTTGAGCTGTAGCAAAAAGTAGGAGCCCAGCGGCTTTAGCGAAGAAAGGAAAAAGGAAATAAGGTAGAAAGGTAAAAGGGTAAAAGGTTGTAGGGTTTAGAGCATAGAGTTAAAGGGTTATTGTATAGTTATTAATAAAATAAAGGTACAAGGTTGCATCTTGCATCAGCGTAAAGAAGCTAAAGGTTAACAACTAAGAAATTGAAATTAAAAATCGAATAACAAGGTGGCAGTTAAATACTATATATCAAATAAAATAGAAAAGCTAATAAACAAGCTTTCTATCAACATAAAGCATAAAACCGATGCTTTTAAACCCGAAACAATCATTACGCAAACTCCAGGAATGCAACAAATGATTACCAGTGAAATTGCAATTAAAACAGGAGTTTTTGCAAATTATAATTTCCTGAAACCGGATGATCTTATCAGTAGACTTTTTTCATTAGCAGACTTGCATCCGAATTATCAATTTTCAAGGCAACAGATGCAGTGGGCCATCTATAGCCTTTTGTCAGATGAGAATTTTATAACAGAATTTCCGCATATTGCATCATATTATAACGATGATCTTATTAAGCAGTCGCAATTAGCCTCAAAAATAGCTGACTTATTTGATCAGTATATGGTTTATCGACCGGATTATATTGAAAAGTGGAATTTAGGATCACATTCAGAGATTGAAGAAAGTAATGCAAGTGATAATTTTAAGCAGCATGAGCAATGGCAATCCTGGCTTTGGTTAAAGTTAAAAGAACAGCTTAAGGATAATTCAATTGATCAGGTTGAATTAAAGAAACAGTTACTTAATAAGTTCAAAGACAACAATTTTGTTGAAAAGGTAAAATCTACCTATGAAAGAATATCAATTATTGCTCTTTCGGTACTTTCACCATTTCATAAGGAAATATTCGATCATTTAGCTGAAATTATATCGTTACATTATTACCTGATAGATCCGGCTCTCCAAAGCAATTGGTATTTATCAGATTCAGAAGAATTACATTGTAATGATATACTGGCAAGCTGTAAAACTACAGGTCAGCATTTATTCTCAATGTTATTTGAAGATAAAAGCGTAGATGTACAAAAACTTGTAGATCAGAAGGCCAAAGGAAAAACACTTCTTGAAATAATCCAACAGGATATTTGCCATAATCATCACGAAGGAATAAAAAGTATTGCTTTTGATAGTAAAGACACATCATTACAAATAGCTTCATCGTATACACCTGTTCGGGAGGTAGAATCATTATATAATTACCTTTTAAAAACCATACAGGACAATTCTGATCTACAATTAAAAGATATCGTGGTTTTATTAGCCGAGCCTGAGAAATATGCTCCATATATAAAAGCTGTATTTAATAATGGTCCTGTAAAGCTACCCTATCGAATAAGTGAACAGGCTTTTTCAGAAGGGGATACACTTTTGATTGCTCTGGAAGAATTCCTTTCCTTGCGACAAAATCAGTTTAGTACCGAAGCTGTATTTCAGTTGCTAGAATCGAAATATATACGTGCTAAGTTTGATATCGAAGACATAGAAAGTCTTACTTCCCTGGTACAACAAGCCAATATTCGCTTTGGACAAAATGGAAGAAAAAATGATGATACATATCTGATGAGTTGGCAGCACGGTTTGTCAAAATTAATATTGAGTTACGCCATAAAAGGCGACATGGCTTATGTTCTGGATGATGAAACCTATTATTTGCCCAATAATGTTGAAGGAAATTCTGCTTACGATTTGTTTAGGTTAAAGGCGTTTGTTGATACAGTTTTTAGTATACATGAAAGATTGCATTTACCACGAACTTTAATTGAGTGGAAGAAGTTTTTGACGAAAGATGTAATCAATGTCTTGTTTGAAATTAATGACTCCTGTAAAGAAGAATATACTCAGATATCAAAATCGCTTGAAAGCATTGATTTTATTAAAGATGATTTTAAAGATAAAATTCCTTTCTCTGTTTTTCGAAAAACATATATAAGCGAGTTGTCAAATGAAATTAAAAAACCGAGTTATATAGGTGGAGGGATTACTTTTTGCCCTATACTTCCTGTCCGTTCCATACCCTATAAGATTATTGCTATGTTAGGTATGAATGGAGATATATTCCCTAGGAAGCAAGCGGTATTAGGTTTTGATTTGATGAGTTTTGAAGAATGTATTGGAGATAGAAATGTACGAAATAACGATAAATACCTGTTTCTGGAAACACTACTGGCTGCCAGAAAACAACTGTACCTGAGTTATATCGGAAAGAGTGCACAGGATAATTCTGAGTTACCACCATCTTTACTTGTGGAGGAATTAATGGATTATCTTAAGTTGGGATTAACAGAGGAAAGCATTAATAAGCATATCATTTATAATCATCCTTTACACAGCTTTAGTGATAAATATTATAGCCAAGATTCAAAGTTCTATACTTACCTGGGAGGAGAAGCAAATAATGAAATCAAGAGGCATGATACATCTTTTACTCCGGATACAGATTTTGATTTAATAAACCTTGATAGCTTAATTCAGTTCTTTAAAGAGCCGTTTAAATGGTTTTACAATAAAACCCTAAGTATCTATTATAACGATGACGATCATTCTTTTAGTGAAACAGAACCCTTTGAACTGGATAAACTTCAGGAGTGGAAATTGAAATTCGATTTGGTTACTCTCGATGAAGAACGGATACAGGAGTATTTGCATCGAGGAAAGAGTTATAGCCTGTTACCCTTAGGGAATATGGCTAACTTAGAATTGGATAAACAACAAATTGAAATTGAAGAAGTACGAGATTTGTATAGAGAACTTACATCAAATAAAGAGCAATCTACATTTTATCATGAAATTGAATTTAATGGGCTAACGTTACGGGGAAGTATTTTTAATCTATTTGGTACTGATCATGTAGTTTTTAATGCTTCAAAAAGTAATAGTCAAGCTAAATATATCATCGATGCCTGGTTGAAACATCTGTTTTTAACAGCATCAGATAAAGCCATAACCACTCATTACTTATCGAGTGAACTGACTTTTAAAATACCTGAAACTTTAATTGATGGAGCAGGAGCAAGGCATCTTCTTAGGCAATTGATTGGATATTTCAGGTTAGGGCATACGGAAATTATTCCTTTTACACCAAAGGCAGGTAAAGAATTAGCGCAGGGGATTTATAATAATCCGGATAAAAAGGAAGACTTGATTACAAAAGCAATTAACGATATTAAAAAAGAAGGTGAGATACCATATGGTCAATCATTTTGCGATTTGTATATCGCAAAAGAAATAGAGCAGGGGTATTTTAATGATGCTGATATGATTAGTTCAGACACATTACTTATTATTTCTGATCTGTTATTTAAACCTCTTTTTCAATCACAAATTCTACAATAAATGGCATCTAAAATATTACTACCATTCAACAGTCTGACTGTTCCTTTGCAAAATACCAATCTTATCGAAGCAAGTGCAGGTACAGGAAAAACATACTCCATTGCAATATTGGTTTTGCGATTAATCGTAGAGCGAAATATAGAGCTAAAGGAGGTGTTAATGGTAACTTTTACCAAAGCTGCTGTTGCTGAATTAGAAACTCGTATTCGCAGGTTTGTTCGTGATGGTTATAATCATATTATCGGTCAACCAGCCTCAGATTCTAATATTCAGGAAGTAGTTGAGGCTGCAGTAAATACATTTGGAAAAGACGAGGTTTTAGTGCGTTTAAAAAGAGCCAGACAACAATTGGATGAGACTTCTATTTTTACCATACACGGATTTTGCCAGATATCGCTTAGTGAATTTGCATTTGAAACCGGACAACTATTCGATAGTGATGTGATTGAGGATGAAACTGCTATTATTGAAAAAGTGGTGAACGAATATTGGCGTAAAGAAATAACTACTATAGAGGTTTCTTTATTACAACTGTTGAAAGATAATGGACTTAGCAGAACCGAAATTATAGATGTAGTTAAAAAGGCACTTTCCGGAAAGAAATTTGTTTGTAAGGATCACTTTGATTATAACAAAGGACTGGATAAAGTAAGACAAAGTGAAGAAAGGGTTAAGCAAAATATACAAGAGTTTAATTATCGGTTTGAGAATAATGGCGAAAAAGAAAATGTAAAGACTAATGGCAATGCCAGGAAATCTTTTGGTAATCTGCTTCATGATGCAGATGGATTCAGGGGAGTATTAATTTCTAAACAAGAGAAGGATTATGTTGGTAGATTATTTGGTAATTTACTGGAATCTGCTCTTTTTTGTGAGTCCACCCAATTGGAGCTAGAAGAGGCTATAAAAGAAATTAAATATTACCATTACAATAATGCAATCATCAATACAGAAGGTGAAATAAAACGGATAAAGAAGGAATTGACTCAATTTTCGTTTGATGATTTAATCACCAATATGCATTCTGCTATAAATTCAGAAACAAGCGAACAGTTAATTACAAATCTTCAAAACAAATATAAAGCTGCATTTATTGATGAATTTCAGGATACAGATAAATACCAGTACGAAATTTTTAACACCATCTTCAATGACTCAATAGTCTTTTATATAGGTGATCCCAAGCAGAGTATTTATCGTTTTAGAGGCGCTGATATTGAAACTTATTTAAAAGCAGCAGATCAGGTAAAAGCTGCTTACACGATGAAGCATAACTTTCGTTCTACTCCAAATCTTATAAAAGCTTTAAACTGTTTTTTTACTAATTTAAATGATCCATTTTTTGATACAAGGATAAAATACGAGGAAGTAGAAAATGGACTAAACCTAAAGGAATTGACTTTTGAAGGGTCTTCGTGTTCTCCACTAATTTTACATTCAGAAGGTTCAAAGTCAAAAATTGCGCAACAAACCAGTTATAAAGTGTTGGAACTATTAACTCAGGATTATAAGATTAAAGATCGTTCTGTAAAACCTTCTGATGTTGGTATTTTGGTAAGATCTAAGTCAGAAGGTAATGCTATAAAAGAAGCATTGACTGGGTTAAATATTCCAGCTATTACTATAGATGATACAACCATCTGGAATACAAAAGAAGCTGAAATGATCAAATACGTATTAACAGCTATTGTAGATCCTAATAAACCAAACATTAACAGGGCAATGCTTAATTGTTTGACATCTAAAACAAAAGAAGAACTTATAAATCCTAATAATAATACTGATCTTGAAAATTTCAGGGAGTTGAATAATACTCTTGGAGAAAATGGAGTATATACTTCCCTCAAGCAGTTTATGGAAATGTACAATGTGAGTGAGTATGTTTTTAATAGCAATCCGGATAATGGGGAACGTATCATAAGTAATCTGCTTCAGGTAAGTGAAGTTTTACATAAAAAAGAAGTCCAGTCCGAACTTTCGTCATCTGAGTTATTAATATGGTTTGGTAAGAGTATAGCCGATAATTCTAATGATAAGTCAGACGATTATACACTTCGCCTTGAAAGCGATGAAGATGCAGTACAGATTGTAACTATTCATAAAAGTAAAGGACTGGCATACAATATTGTTATAGCTCCTCATTTGGATTTGCATGCAGAACCCAAGTATTCTCCCCTTGAATATAAAAATCCGGATAGTGATAAATATTGCTTTTCGTATTATAAAACAAATGAGGAGAAAAACTGGTGCGGATTGCAGACAGAACAGGAAAACAGAAGACTTATATATGTAGCTTTAACAAGAGCTGTTTATCAATGTATTATTTTTCAGAATACAAGCAGTAAAGGGGGAAATGGCAGTATTAAAAAGTTTATTGAAGCTGCATCAGCCAATGAATTTATTGCGTTAGGAAATAGTCTGTCAGAGCCAACTGATAAATACAGTCGAAAAAAGGATGATATTCGAAAAGTACCTGAGGTTTTTGACTGTAAAATCAATAACAACTGGCAGATTTCCAGTTTTAGTAATTTAAGCGATAAGCATGCTTTTATTACTGGAGGTGAGAAAAATATAATGGATGAATATAGCCAGTTTGTTTTTGAAGATATGCCACGAGGTTCAATCCTTGGGAATTTTTTACATCAAATTTTTGAATATGCCGATTTTCAGGTTACCAATCATAAAGAAGTAATTGTAAAAGCTGACAGACTATATCCGATCATAAAAAATAAGAATAAAAAAGATTATGAATATTTAATTAATCATACATTAAATGCAAAGTTGGGTAATGACTTGAATTTCAAACTTTCAGATATTGGAAATAAAAGTAAATTGAATGAGCTGGAATTTTACTTTAGTACCCAGGATTTTAATATGCAGGAACTAACAAAGCTAGTTCCGGATTTTAAATCAGACAAATATTCTACAATAGATGGTTTAATGCATGGTTTTATCGATTTAGTATTCAGGCATAATGGTAAATATTATATTCTCGATTGGAAATCAAATTACCTGGGTAGTTCATTGAGTGATTATACATCAGATAAATTAGATCAGGCTATAAGTGCCAATAATTACCATTTGCAATACTTGATTTATACGGTGGCTTTAAAACGTTATCTAGAACAGCAAATATCAGATTTTAATTATGATGAGCACTTTGGAGGAGTGATATACATGTTCTTAAGAGGTTGTAGAGCCGGACAGGATACCGGAGTGTTTTTTGATAAACCAGAACTAAATTTAATTGAAAAAATGGACGCTGTTTTTGGAAAACTACCTGTGCGTCATGATTTGGCGTAAGCAGTTATTATCTTTGTTTTAAAATACAATACCAATGGAACACAAGAAAATTCTTTATATAGATATGGATAATGTACTGGTTGATTTTCCTTCAGGAATAAACCGTATTTCAAAAGATATTCAAGAACAATATGAAGGTAGATTAGATGAAGTACCTGGAATTTTTTCTTTAATGGATCCAATGCCAGGTGCTGTTGAAGCTTTTAATAAACTATCCGAAGTATATGATACCTATATTCTTTCTACTGCCCCTTGGGAAAATCCAAGTGCCTGGAGCGATAAACTGTTATGGGTAAAGAAATATTTAGGCAAGCCGGCTTATAAGCGACTCATTTTGTCACACAATAAAAATCTGAATAAAGGACATTATTTGATTGATGACAGAACTAAAAACGGAGCAGGCGACTTTGAAGGAGAACATATTCATTACGGAACCGATATATTCCCAGATTGGGAAAGTGTATGCAAGTATTTATTATCCATCTAATAGAAAAAATAATAACCGAGAATAATGGCTGATACATTAACAAAGAAAAAAACAAAAGAGGAGTTGGATAAACTTTATAAATCCACTCTGATTTTATGGAATGATGATTTTAATACATTTGATTTTGTTATTGAGTGTTTAATGAAATATTGCAAGCATACAATAGAGCAAGCCGAACAGTGTTCACTTATTGTGCATTATAAAGGTAAATGTGATGTGAAATCAGGTTCAGAAAAAGAACTGTTACCGATAAAGAATATATTAATTGATTGTGGATTGTCTGTTACAATAGAATGATTTGCTAGCGTGAGTATGTAACTCATGTGCCAGCTCCAATATCGCAAGCTTGTTATTATGATTCAATGTTGTAAAATTTCTATCCCTTTAAAACCATACTATCATGACAGATAAATTTAAGAATGTACTTCTTGATGAGGATACTAAAATTATAAAGCAAAAAGAATGTAAAGTTGGCGACATTGATGTACTATATCAAAAGTGGATATGGGATGGCGTGTTAGGCGAGAGTATCATTTTTGCAGAAGAAGATGTAAGGGATTATAACGAACAGGAAATAAAACAATTGGTTCTGGATTCAGAATTTATTAATTCCAAAGATGTTAAGATGACCTTTAACAGAGGGGGAAAAGGTTTTGTTTTTGTTAATTTTGGTTTTGAATATTGTTAAAATAAAAACATGATATACCCTCCAAAATTTCCGAATAGTATAGATAACCCGGCAGAAGAAAATGTATTTAATGCTTTAGCAAAGCTGCCTCAAAATGATTTTGATATTTTCTACAGTAAATGTTTTAGTGGATCATCCGGCAATGAAAGTAGCGACTATGAAATAGATTTTTTACTCATTGATAAACGGAACAATTGTTTTAATGGCCTATTAATTATAGAAGTAAAGGGGGGAATTTTAAGTTATTCAGCTAAGGAAAACTGCTGGTTTCAGAATAAGCGCCGGATGGATCATGGACCTGATGATCAGGCAAAAAAGAATAAGTACAACTTATTAAAGCGTTATAAAAATATACTTAGAAATGTTCCTACAGACTGGGCTTTATGGTTTCCGGAGGGATTAAGTTCCACAGGTAGCTTTACTCCAACACATCTGGCACCATGGCAGGTAATGGACTATCAGGCTGTAGATGAGGTTGAGGATGTTATTGACAATATTTTTAGTAACATACAAGAACGTTATGCCTATCACGAAGGAGAACCAATAGAAACATATAAAAATAAATTAGAGAAGAGTCTGCTAAGAGGAATGGGTATTGTACAGCCTATGAATATTCTATTAAAGAAATATGAGGAAAAGTATATTTATCTGGAAAAAATGCAGAAAATGTTCTTTGAACAAATGTATCAGCAAAAGCGAATTGCTGTATCAGGAGGGGCTGGAACGGGAAAAACAATTATGGCAACAGCAGCAGCCATTGATTTTGCCAATGAAGGAAAAAACGTGTTATTACTATGTTATAATCGCATGTTGAGTGAAGCCTTAAAAAAAGCATGTGACCATGAAAATATAACTGCAATTACATTTCATTCCTTTGCGTATGATTTTATTACAAGTATTGAACCTGATTGGTTTGCGGATAAAAACACGAATGATCATTTCTTTAATATTGAAACCTTACCTAAAAATTTGTTAAGCTAATTGAGAATCATCTGGATACATTTCAATACGATGCTCTTATTGTTGATGAAGCGCAGGATTTAAGTGAACATTGGATGGAATCTATATTAAAGCTCACTAGTAAAGATGCCAATGTTGTTATTCTGTTCGATGAAAATCAAGATATTTTTGAGCGTCAATTTCAAATTCCTGAACATGATAGTTTTATAAAACTACAATTGAAATATAATTTTCGAAATACGTTGGCTATTTCAGACTATGTTACAGATAAAACAAATATACCGATCTCATCAAAAGAAACGCCAGAAGGACTGCCGGTTGATACAGTAAGTTTCTCTAATGTTGAAGAGTTAACTAAACAACTTGAATTTACTATACAGCGACTAGTTACTATTGAAAAAATCAGTTGCAGTGATATAACAATACTGGTAGACGGGCACTTAAATGAGCATCCATTAAATCAGGTTGAAAAAATAGCATCTTATCCCCTTGTACCTTGGCACAATGATGGTGAACGTGAAGGTAAAGCGCTGCATTTTACTTCAATCAATCGTTTTAAAGGATTGGAAAGTCCAATTGTACTTTTGATCCTTAATGGTGGTATTGAAGATGTAAATACCAAAATGTTTTATACACAATGCACAAGAGCCAAAAGTATGTTAAAGGTCTTTTGTAAAAATTAAACATTCCTATTTCAGTCATTTTATCCCTTTATTAAAATTCTAATATGTCAACCAGAGAGGCTATTGCCAGATTATATTTAATCATTAACCGATTAAGAACTCAACAATCATCATTTAAAGAAATATATGAGTATTTAGAATTTGAATCTGATTTGCAAGGGTATGATTACACCATTTCAAAGCGTACATTTCAGCGTGATATTGATGATATCAGAGCATTGTATGATTTAGATATACAATATAATTCTTCAAGTCGTAAATATTATATTGCAGAAGAAAATCAGTCTTATGGTTCAGATCGTAAACTGGAAGCTTTTGATATATTTAATATTTTTAAAGTTTCAGATCAACTAGGTGAATATATTCAGTTTGAAAAAAGAAAACAACAAGGAACAGAAAATTTATTTGGGATAATACAGGCTATAAAAAACAAAAGAAAAATTGAGTTTACCTATAATAAATTCAATCAAAATGAAGAATCTTTACGCCTTATAGAGCCATATATTGTAAAAGAGTTTAGAAACAGATGGTATGTGTTTGGTAAAGATAATGAAGATTGTGAAGTAAAGAATTTTGCCTTAGATCGAATATCAGCTTTAGTTATTACTGATATGGAATTTAAAAAATCAGATACTTTAAATATTGATGAATATTTTAGAAACAGCTTTGGTATTTATATTCCTGAAGACAAAACAATATATGAAGTAATTCTTGCTTTTGATCCATTGCAGGGTAAATACATAAAATCATTACCCTTACACGAATCTCAGGAAGTATTAATAGATAATGAATCAGAGTTTCGAATTAAACTCCGCATTTATTTAACTTACGATTTTTGCATGGAAATACTATCCTTTGGTGATCGTGTTAAAGTAATTAGGCCCAATGAGCTCACTCAACAAATCAAAGAAATATTATTTGGAGCCTGGGACTTATATGAAAATTCATAATATCATTAATGCGTTAAGGAGAATCTTTTAAAGATAAGGGCTTGATTTCAAGAAGAATAAATTAATAATTTTACCATTTACATGTTAGAGTGTGTTATTATAAATATCAATTTATATACTTGTACACCCACCTGAAATCATCATTTCCATACCCACTAACTTTACTTTGATGATATAAATCTTCGGCAATTTCCATAACCAGATTTGCAGAGTATAAATTATTCGCCCATTGTCTTGGAATACGATTAGGACCATTAATTAAACCCAAAATATTTCCAACAATAGAGCCTGTACTATCACTATCACCACTGTGATTTACAGAAAATAAAACTCCTTTTTCAAAGTCATTTTCATAAAGCAAAGCGGCAAAAATAGACATGGCTAATGCCTCCTCTGCAACCCATCCTTCTCCAAGTTGTTCTATCAATTCAGGAGATGGAGCAACTCCAATTTTTGTTACATCATCAAACAACTCCAAGGCTGCATTAACAGCTCTAAGCGTTTCTTCATGATGTTTGTATTTTACTAAGATATCTCTTACTACTTCTATCGCCGCTCTTAGTTTTGTTCCAACTGCTAATTCTGAAATGATTGCAGCAAAGAACCCACCAGATAAATATCCACTCGGGTGTCCATGAGTTAAAGCAGATAGTTCACAACCTAACTTAAAGTTTTGCTCTGTTTCTCCCGGTTCAATAAGACCAACAGGAGCCATGCGCATAATGGTACCACAGCCTTTACTATTGTTTATCGGTTTTTCCATTGTACCCATAATGCCACTTTGAAGTGCAGCAAGACAAGTGTTACCAGGAGCACGAAGTTTGTATAATTCATTTTGTTGTATTAACCAATTTGAAATAATACGATCCTCATGTTTTGGATGTTTATATTGTCCGTGTTCCTGGGTGTGTAGCCATCTTAAAAGTGATTCATGGGAAATACCGTAAACAGCTCCCCATGTGCCTCTATGGCTGGCACGGAAATATGCTCTTAATAAACCTTCGGCAGTAAATAAGGTCATCTGTGTATCGTCAGTAAATTCACCACATCCATTTGCATATTCTACATAGTCTGTAATTCCTTGCTGACCATATTTATTTTTGATCTCATTAATAGACATGAACTCAATTGGAGCACCTAATGCATCTCCAATAGCTCCTCCAAGTAGACATCCAACAAAGTTATTAAGGGGTAATTTTGATTCTTTATGCATAATATATTGTAACGTTTTTATTGAAATTTAATTTTAGTTGTTTATAATAATAGTTCAGTGAACTTTTATAACTATCATATTTACAATCTATTTATAGTTTGTTATACAAGGTGCTTAAATGATTAATTTTAAACATCTTGCAAATAAGTCTAAAATCTAACAATCAACTATAAAAACTACAGATACTGTTCACAAGTAGCTTTACTCACTTTTTTTATCTCATCAATTAATGATTGTGGCTGAATTACTTTTACATTATTCCCCATAGATAATATTTCCATTATAAAATCATGAGTGATATATAGTTTAAGCTTTATTCTGTATTCTTCATTGTTATCTATAATGGAATCTTGAGTATGATGTAATGGCATCGATTGAATATACTTTCCCTGAAAAGGTGTAAAAGAAAGAATGATATCTTCCGGTTTATCAGCGTTTGGACTAATGATTCCGAAACTGTATTTAAAATGATCATCAATATCAAAGCTGGTGTCATTCTCATATTTCGATTTTGTAATTTGAAGGTTTTTAATCCTGTCTAAACCAAAACTTTTAATATGATCATCCTTATGATCTTTAGCCATGATGTACCATCTGTTTTTGTATTCTTTTAGAGCTAATGGATTAACAGTACGATGAGTAATCTGGTTATTATAAAACTTGTGATAATCAAACTGAATAATCAGTTGGTTTTGAATAGAATGAACCATTCCGTGAAGGTTTTCTGTTCCTATTGATTTTCGGGTTTCAAAATGGATACCTTTTGATATTTTATCACTAAGATTCAGTGCGTTAAATGTATCAAAAGCTTCTAATAATCTATTATGTACTCCATTGTTATCCTCTTGTGCTATATAATATACTTTTGATGAAAAATCATATTTGATCTCTATATTGTATATTGCTAAAATATCTTTTCTATCCCTATCAAAGGTTCGTTCAGAAATACAAAAATTATAGCCTTGATTGATACTTTCCTGTTCTAAATAATCATCAATTTCTTTAAAGGATGAATCTTTTAAGCGTAGCCGGTTTATAATTAAACTGTATCTGAGTATAGCTTCTTTTTTTGACATAATGGTTATTTGTTTAACGTGGAGTAAAGATAATGGCATACTCTGACAAAAAATGGCAGACTTAGGGAATTATTTTAAAAGTATTTTTCATGTCCGACATATTTTGGCATGGTATGCGCATAAGTTTGCATTGTAATTAAACCAACAATACAATGAATACACTTATGAATATTGGTACTAATATTAAATTGTTAGGCGAAATTTTATCACATTCTTTTTCAGGATTTAATTCTTCTTTGGATTTGGACCGCTTGTCGGTTTTTATAAAAGAATTATTGAGTAAAAGAGTTGAAATTCAATTAGAAACAGAATTGAAGGAGGATCATAAATATTTTTTTAAAACAGTAGTTTTAAATCTGGAGGATTATCTTGGATTGAACAACGAAAGAGTTGATTTTTCAAGAATCTATACTTATTTAAATCAAGAAAAAGATAAATCAATAAAAGCTGGCCATTACGAAAGTGCAAGTATTATTAATCATGTTTATAAACGAATATTGGAAATTGAAAGTAGTGAAAAGGGTATGGAGGAGATTGCAGAACTGTTTCAATTATTACCTCCATATAAATTGATGAAGTATGATATAAAAGAGAAGGCAGATAAAATAACGCTTACTGTAATTACAAGTTTTGAACCGTACTTAAAGTCTTTGAGAGAAGTGCTTTGAGATTTGTAAATGTATAATTAATGCGAGTCAATAGTTGAAAAAAAGAATAACACTGAGACACAAAGGCACAGAGAATATTTTATACATAACTCATCTAAATTACACAAATTAGAAAAAGAGAAGTAATCAAACTCCATTTTTATATAATTATAAAGAGTTCACAGAGGTAAATCCTTGCGGATTTATTGATTTTTTTTAAAAATTCAGTGTCTCAATGCCTTTGTGTTCATTTTTAACACTTGATTGCCATAATTAGCAAATTTATTGTTCGACATAATGCCTGTTGGAATAATCATTTCATCAGGCATTGTTATTTATTATCATTTTTAAAATGGAATATCCGGAAATTCTGGTAATTCAAATTCTTTGCTGCTATGATTATAGTTTACTAATAAGAAATTTTGATTTTCTTCCTTTTTAATGTATTCAGCCATAATTGCAATGGAGTTATTTGATGGTCTTTGATTGTTATATCTGTGGGCTGATTGAATACGAAACCATTTCATATAAGGATCTTGATCAATTAGGAATGTAACACGTTCCGGGTATCTCATGCTGATCACAAAATATTTCTTTTTTAAAACGTCTTCCCAATAATCATAAATACAGTGATTCATTTCTTTGCCTTCTTGAAATAAATTAATATTGTTTTGTATTAAGCTACATTTAAGAGGTAATTCAAGTTCTCCATGGTAAGGAATAAATTCCCTCTTTTCAAAATAATAGCCCAGTAGTTCATCAATATGCCTATCGGACCAAAAAGGATTTATTTCCTTGTTATTTTCAAAAGCTTTATCAATGAATGTTTTGAAAGTAGAGTTGTGTATGTATCTAAAAACAAGCGATATCATGTTTTCAATAGTATGTTGAATATTTTCTGAAACCAAATAGATTTTATAAGCAATGTCTAATTTTTCAAGTGAATCGATGACTGGATTTTTTAGTACAGCTTTGTAAAAGAATTTGGCAGAGGGCAGAGGGTGTATTCCTTTTTTATATGTGATGTAATGTACAACATCTACAGGATTGTTTATTTTTTGATGCAGAATAAGATCAAAAGCATCTTCAAAATCAAGTATTAGTTTTGGATGCGGAAAAGCTTTATATAACCAATCTATTTGAAGCTTGTTCAATAGTTCTGTGGTATATTCCATATTAAAAATATCTGGTGTAGTTTGAGTTTTCATTCTTTGATGTTTAGTTATAAAACAAAGTAATGAAATAACTATGTCATAATATGGCGTAGTTTAATAAATGTTATAGAATTTTAATCCCAAATAGTTCACCAGAAATATGATTTACATTGAATTAAATTGATATACTAAAAAAAACAGAAAAGCATGTAAGTCATATAATTTACAGGTTTTTGAATTTCTTGTTTCCTTAAGTGTCGGGGTAAATAGAATTGCGAAATGAATATATTGATTGATAGGAACAGGAGTTCCTGTAAATATTTTAAAGTAATCTTTTTTAAAGAGTTAGTGTCCTTTCTTTAGCTAAATTTTCAACCCTCAAAAACTGGCGCTATCTTGCTCCAGACATAAAGAGTTTGGACTGGAGGTGGAAAAATTTTTGTGCAGAAGCCAAAATGTATTTTGTGGCCATTATCAGAAATATATTTTGCAGTAAAATATAGATTTGTGGGTATTTAGAACCAATAATTTGTCTAATTGCACTTCTGTGATATCGGTAATTGATTGGCTAACAATCTCAAGACTGGCTTTGGTAATAATTAAATCAATATTCTCTCTATATATCCTATAGATTAGAGTGGCTGATATGAGATAATCATTAAGGATATTCTCAAAATAGATGAAAATATCTTTATATATATGGCTCCGAGAAAAAATAGTCTTTCATACTAACGTTTGAATAGTTTAAATTTTAACCCAAAATTGATGAATTTTTGATATGTTTTTTTCCTGCTATTAGATTCTGTTATATGGGTAATTAAAGCGGTTATTTTAATCAAAATCCTTATTGTGTGATCTATAAATCATGTAACAATAGTGTATCATTTTTGATAATTATGTTACAAATGTGATAGTTTTTAATACTGTGTATCAAATGTAATAGTTATTGATACGAGGTTGTTAATGACTCTATTTATCCTTCAATAAATTTGATAATGTAAATATTTCGAATGCAATTGAAGCAAAATACAACGTTACAAATTTATCAAAAATGAAACAGTTCAATATTTTTAGGTTATCTCTACTTATCGCAATGGGTGGCTTTTTATTTGGGTATGATATTGCGATGATGTCTGGTCCGACAGCACAGATTCAGAAACTATTTAATTTGTCTGATTCGAGTCTTGGATTTACAGTGGCAATTGCCATTATAGGTACAATAATAGGTACTGTTATAATTGGAAAGCCTGCAGAAAAATATGGAAGAAAGCGTTCGCTTCTATTCTTATCAGGGATGTTTGCCCTATCTGCCATAGGTAGTGCACTTGCCCAAAGTTGGTATATTCTGATGTTTTTCCGTTTTATAACGGGTATATTTCTTGGTAGTACCACTGTAGTTACTCCTATGTTTATCGCAGAAATTTCACCTGCTAATAAGCGTGGTACGTTAGTTCTGTTAAACCAGTTTTTAGTTGTGTTTTCAATTTTTCTAGCTTATGTAATTAACTATGTAATTTCTCAAGGGTTTGCTGGTGAAACATGGCGTTTAATGATTGGTGTAGAAGCAGTTCCTGCAATTATATATTTTGTTTTATTATTTACAGTTCCGGAAAGCCCTCGGTGGTTAGTAAATAAAGACAGAAAAGCAGAAGCACTACATGTATTTGAAAGTATTGGAGCTAAGGATCCAAATAAAGAGTTAAATTCAGTAATTAAGGCTATTGAAGCTGAAACTCATTTGGAACATGGTAACCTTTTCGTAAAAGAAAATCGATTCCCAATCATACTTACTATTCTTATTGCTGCATTTAATCAACTAGCAGGTATTAATGCCATAATGATCTATGCACCTCGCGTTTTTGAAATGGCAGGATTTGCTAATGACTCAGCATTACTTCAATCTATATCTATAGGCTTAACTAACCTGGCTTTTACATTTCTTGCTATGTTCTTAATTGATCGATATGGAAGAAGAACGTTACTTATGGTTGGTTCTGTTGGAATGATTTTCTTTTTAAGTATGCTGGCTAAAGCATTTTACACAAACAATTTTACTGAGTTTGGAGGTTATGGAGTCATGATTTACCTAATGGGATTCATTGCCTTTTTTGCTTTTTCACAAGGTGCTGTTTTATGGGTGTTTATTTCCGAAATATTTCCAAACAAGATACGATCTAAAGGACAGGCACTTGGAAGTTTTACACACTGGATTATGGCAGCAGCATTAATCTGGGGATTCCCGATCGTGGCAGAAATGCCCGGTATTGGAGGTGGTTTCTCATTTGCATTCTTTGCTGTGATGATGGTATTACACTTCTTTTTTGCATGGAAGCTTATGCCTGAAACCAAGGGTAAAAGTCTGGAAGAAATTCAACATGAATTACAAAACAGAAGTCAAAAATCAGTTGAAACTCATACTATTTAGAAAAAAAATCAAATGAAATGGAACAAAAGGAAAAGAAGATATTATGCATAGGAGAGGTTCTGTGGGATATGCTACCTACAGGAGCCAAACCTGGTGGGGCACCTATGAATGTGGCCTTACATTTGAAGAACATAGGATTAAATGTTCAGATAGCCAGTAAAGTAGGAAATGATGAAAAAGGACAAAAACTCATAGATTTTTTGGAACAATCAGGTTTATCTACCGATTTAATTCAAATAGATAACCAGCTACCAACAAGTGAAGTATTGGTTAACCTGGATAACAAAGACCAGGCAAGTTATACGATATGTGAACCTGTGGCATGGGATGCTATTGAGTTTACTCCAGAGTTGGAAAAAGTTGCCAATGAATCAGATGTATTAATATATGGCTCTTTGGCATCAAGAAATCCTGTTACGTGCGGAACAATTATGAAATGCATTGATAGGGTAGACTTTAAAATTATTGATGTAAATCTGCGCCCTCCTTACGATAAACAAGATATAGTAGAGCCTTTAGTAGCTCTTGCTAATTTCATTAAGCTCAATGATGATGAAATGAGGGAAATTGGAAAATGGAATTGCCTAACCGATAAAAGCGAAGAATACATGATGACATGGTTGGGTCAGAAGTTGGGGGTAGATACTATTTGTATGACCAAAGGACCCGAAGGTTCTGTATTATTAGATAAAGGTGAATTTCATAAACACAGTGGATACAGAGTCGAAACAATAGATTCGGTTGGCGCAGGTGATGCTTTTTTGGCCGGTTTTATTTCTTCTTATTTAAAAGATAACAACCCAATTGAGGCTTTGTATTTTGCTTCAGCTACAGGTGCTTATGTAGCTTCAAAAGAAGGTGCAACTCCTGCTTACGACTTAGAGCAAATTAAATCAATTATTACTAATTTATAAACAAATTTATGCTATGAAAAAATCAGACAATTGGAAAATACTAACTGGCATTTTTCTGTCCATGTTTCTATTTGTTTTTACAATAGGAGCCAGTGCACAGGAAAAAACAGTTAATGGTAAAGTTACCGGTACAGACGGTTTAGGTATACCCGGAGTAACTATTCTGGAAAAAGGAACAAATAATGGTACTATAACTGATTTGGATGGAGCTTATAGCATTAATGTCTCAGAAAAAGCAACCTTGTCAATATCATTTATCGGAATGGTAACTCAGGAAATTCAAGTTCAGGGGAAGAGTTTAATAAATGTAATACTTGAGCAGGAAAATATTGGTCTGGAGGAAGTTGTGGCAGTTGGCTATGGTGTATTAAAAAAGGCAGACTTAACCGGAGCTGTTGAGGTTGTTAAGATGGAATCTGTTTCTGATGTTAGTTTGAGTTCCGGAAGTCCTGTGGTGGCTTTACAGGGAAGAGTACCAGGTATGTATATTGAAAAATCAGGATCACCCTCAGGAGCTGATACAAGAGTACTTATTCGTGGAGAAAATACATTAGGTGATAATAATCCTTTATTTATTATAGATGGAGTTCCAACAAAAAGACCAGAGGTATTTCAAAATCTGAGTCCTGGTTCTATTTCTTCTGTTCAGGTATTAAAAGATGCTTCAGCTTCTTCTATTTATGGAGCACGAGCTTCAAATGGGGTAGTAATTGTAACTACTAAAAATGGTGCAAAACAGGATGGCAAAGTAACAGTACAGTTTAATTCTAATGTTTCCATTCAATCAGAAAAACCACAACGTTTTAAAATGGCTAATGCTGTTCAGCGAGGAAGAGCATTGTGGCAGGCATCTGTGAACGACCGGGTAGATCCTTCTGCAGGTTATGGCGAGATATATAATTTTGACTGGAATAATAATTTTGATAATCCGGTATTAAACAGTGTTACAGTTCAACCTTATGTAGGAGGTGATACTAATGTCCCTGCAGGAGATACTGATTGGCAGGATGAAACCTACGAAGCAGGATATGTAATTAATAACGATCTGACGATTTCAGGTGGTAATGAAACATCTTCTGTGTTATTGAATCTGGGCTACCTTAAAAATACAGGTATGTTAAAATATACCAATTATGATAGAATTACAGCTCGTTTAAATGCACAAACAAGCATGTTTAATGATAAGTTTAAAGTGGGAATTAATACTCAGGTCGTTTCTTCGAACGAAACTCTTGAAACACCAGATTTGGGTAGTGCACCAACTCCTGGGTTAGCTATTTCTTCGCCTCCGACTATACCTGTTTATACCTCTACCGGAGAATATGCCGGCCCCTTAGGCTCTGGTTATTCAGATAGAAACAATCCTGTATTTATGCAGTATATTAATCGATTTGACAATACTAATCGTTCTTATCTTTTTGGAAATGTTTTTGCTGAATTGGAGCTTATTCCAAATTTAGTTTTGAGAACTAACGTAGGAATTGATTATTCAATGGTAAAAGATAAAGATATAGAACCTGCATTTGAGAATGGATTTATTTCGCGATCAGTTAATAGTTTAACGATGTATAATAGCGACTTTACCAGTGTAACCTGGTCGAATACAGCAAACTATAAGTTAAAGAAAGGGAATAGTGATTTTGGATTTTTACTTGGAGTTGAATCTGTTAGCGACAATTTTAAAGATATGACAGGTTATAAAGAAGGTTTTTCTACTCAAACAGAGGACTTCTTTGTATTAAGTTCCGGAACCAGTAATGGTAATAGTTATGGAACTGCATCAGGGAGCAGACTTTTTTCTCAGTTTGGAAAAATAGATTATGGTTATGCCGGTAGATATCTGGCTTCTTTTACTCTACGACGTGACGGATCCTCTCGTTTTGGTAAAGATAATCGCTATGGTTTATTTCCTGCAGCTACTGTAGGATGGCGATTGAGCGAGGAAGCATTCTTTAAATCAATTAAGAAATTAAGCAATCTTAAATTACGACTAGGAGCTGGACGAGTAGGTAATCAGGATGTTGGTGAGTATGCCAGTCTTGCCTTATTTGAACCTCGTTATGGTGCTACTGCTGATCAGATTTCATCAATTGAACACAATTCATTTTTTGACCAATTCTGGAATGTCGGTTCAGCATATGCGTTGGATGGTTCTGATTCTGGTAATCTTACATCTGGTTTTGTTTCAGTACAGGCAGCAAATCCTGCCTTAAAATGGGAAACTACAGAAGAACTAAATATTGGTATCGATTTTGGATTTTTCAATAACCAGTTAATGGGTGCGTTTGATTATTTCACAAGAACAACATCGGATATTCTTATTCAACCACCAGTTGCATCAGCTTTAGGTGAAGGACAAAAACAATTCCTGAACGGGGCTACTCAAAAGAATAACGGATGGGAGTTTGCATTGAGCTATCGTAAAGATGTTAATGAGGATTTTACCTATGAAGTATCAACCACATTAAGTCACTTCAGTGATAAGATTACAAAACTACCTGAAGAAGTTAGAACAGCTTATGCCGGAAATGCTGAAAAAACTATAATTGGCCATTCCAGCCGTTCAATATTCGGATATGTAACCGATGGTATTTTTCAGAACGATTCAGAAGTAGAAGATCATGCAACACAAGTAGGAGCAGCTCCGGGAAGAATCAGATATAAAGATTTAAACAATGACGGTAAAATCGATGCGCTTGATCAGGATTTTCTTGGAACAACACTTCCCGATCTTGAATATGGTTTGAGAGTTGCTGTTAACTATAAGAACTTTGATTTATCCTTATTTGGCTCTGGTGTAGCCGGAAAAACAGGTTATGATTATTATATAAACGTAAATAATTTTGTAAGAAGTAGGGATAATGTTGGACCTGGTGTATTTAAAGCATGGACACCTCAAAATACTAATACAAGTATTCCGGCATTAAGTTTATCAGACAACAATAATGAAGTAAGACCATCAGATTATTATAATGTAAATTCATCTTACTTTAAATTAAGAAATCTGCAAATAGGTTATAACCTTACTTCTTTAGTCTCGGATAAGTTAGGCTTTGAAAATCTTCGTGTATATTTCATGACTGAAAATCTGTTTCTTATTAAGAGTAAAGAATTTCAAGGGCCTGATCCTGAAAGAACTAATGTAAATACTATTCCAATCCCAAGATCATTCTCATTTGGAGTAAACATCGTTTTATAAAGATTAAAAATGAAAATTATGAAATACATATATAAAAATTGGTTTGCTATCATATTAGTAGTCTTATTATATTCTTGTAAGGACTATCTTGATGTTGAACCACAAGGTTTTATCGAAGCAGGATCTCCATCTGTAGAAAGTGCTGAAGGTTTGGTAACTGCAGCTTATGCTGCCATTGGTAATAATGATATGATTGGCCCTATTGCCAGTATGTGGGTTTACGGAAGTGTTCGTTCTGATGATGCCTATAAGGGTGGTGGAGGAACAGGTGATGTTGAGCCATTTAACTTTTATGAGCAGTATAATATTACGCAACCTGAACAAAGCTGGTTAGCCGGTCTTCCATATACTTGGGAAAACTATTATTCAGCCATTTCAAGAGCTAATTCAGCTTTAAGAATGTTGAATCAACTTACAGATGATGAATATGAAGAAAGAACAATTCGTATCGCAGAAGCACGATTTTTAAGGGGACATAGTCATTTTATGCTAAAAATTCTGTTTAAGTATATCCCTTATATTGATGAAAATTTATCTAATGATGAAATCATACAAACATCAAACAGAGAGTATACTAATGATGAACTTTGGAATGTAATAGCTAAGGATTTTCAGTATGGCGTGGATAATCTTCCTGAAGATCAAACAGAAATTGGTAGGGCAAACAAATTTGCGGCTGCTGCATATCTGGCTAAATTGAGACTATATCAGGCTTATGAGCAGGATGAAAATAATCAGGTTGTAAATATTAATGCTACTCGTTTACAGGAAGTTGTTGATTTAACACAAATGGTAATTAACTCAGGCAAATATTCTTTACAGCCGGATTTTGCAGAGAACTTTTTGGATGGATATGATAACGGCCCGGAATCAGTTTTTGCCATTCAATTTTCTATAAGTGATGGTACTACTGCCGGACGTTTGAATTTCGAAAATGGATTAAACTATCCTCACGGAGCTCCTCAATATGGTTGTTGCGGATTTCATCAGGCAAGTCAAAATATGGTAAATGCTTTTGCTACAGATGAAAGTGGGTTGCCAAAATTTGACACTTTTAATGACGTGGAATTAAGTGCTGAAGATATTACACCTACAGGAGTAACTGTTGATCCACGAATAGATCATACCGTAGGTATGAACGGTCATCCTTATAAATATCGTAATGAGGAAGCTTATATTTTTAATAATAGCTGGATTAGAGAGCCAGGCGTATATGGTTACTTTCAAAGTATGAAAGAACAACAGGCTGCAGATTGTTCTTGTTATAAGAAACAAGGTCCGTTTATGGGTGTTTCTAAAAATATTGATATAATTCGATATGCTGATGTACTTTTAATGCAGGCAGAAGCTTATATTGAACTTGGAGAACAAGCCAATGCAATGCCTTTAATCAATCAAATCCGCAAAAGAGCATCCGAAAGTACAGATCGAACTAAATTGGCAGATGGCACAAATCCTTCTAATTATCTGATCAGTGAGTATGATGGAGCAAACCTTTCATGGACGCAGGAAAATGCAAGAATTGCTTTACAATGGGAAAGAAGATTGGAATTTGCAATGGAAAGTCCTCGTTTCTTTGATTTGGTGCGCTGGGGTATTGCAGAACCTACATTGAATGCCTATTTGGAAAAGGAAAAAACAAGAAAAGATTTCTTGAATAAAGCTCAGTTTACAGCAGGCAGAGATGAATATTATCCTATTCCACAACGAGAGATAGATTTTACAAAAAAATTGTATGAGCAAAATGTTGGATACTAGATTTTGCAAGACTAAATAAGGAATTAATTTCCGGAGTGAATATTTCAATATTTACTCCGGTATCAATATCCTTTTAACCTTATAGTAATTGAAGTCCAATCTAAATTATTTACAATGAAGGCATTTTTTGTTATACCTTTTATATCAATACTGTTATCGTTACATGGTTGCAAGATGGATTCTAAGATTAAATCACATGGAATTCACTTTGTATCACAAGAGATGCAGTTGGGAGCTCCAAAGGAACTATTCTTGCATAATGGAGAATATCACCTATTCTATCAGGCAAAAGAAAATGACCAATTAATTCATTGTAAGCATGCAATTAGTAAGGATTTAGTTAACTGGCATCAAGCAACAAAAACCAATGAACTTGATTCTCTTGGATCAATTGGGGTTTGGAGTGTTGTGGTCGACCAAAATAATCAGAGTGGACTGGCATCAGATAATCCTACTTTTATTGGATTTTACACTAATGCAAATAGTGAAGAAGAATCAAATAACCATAATTATAAGTCAATCAATGTAGCAATTAGTACTGATGACGGTAATAGTTGGTTAAATAAACTGGAATACGAAATAGAACTTTATAACACCAATTCAGACATTAGAGATATAAAAGTAATATGGCATGAAGAAATGCAGCGATGGATAATGTTGGTATTATCAGGTTATCAGGTTCAATTTTATTTCTCTGACGATCTGTTAAACTGGGAGTACTTTAATGAATTTGGAAATGAAGTTGACGAGAAAAAAGGAGAATGGACAGACCTTGAGTTTGTTCAAATAGGAGTTGATAACTCAAACAATAAATATTGGGTTCTTTTTGTAAGCACAACTGAAGGTTCTCCTAATAATGGAAGTGGAACTCAGTATTTTGTAGGAGAGTTTAATGGTTTTGAATTTAATCCGATTACACATAAGCCTAAATGGGTGGATAATGGAAGTGATAACTTTGCAGGGGTAGGAGTAACAAATTATTATAAACAGGGAGAGCCAAGTTACTACCTTGGATGGATGAACAATAGTAAATATGGGAATTCTATTAATAATGATGGGATGCCAGAATCGTATACTTTACCACGAAAACTGACTTTAATAAACAAATTCAATGATTATTACCTAAAATCTGTACCAGTAGAGTATAATGAAACACAGAATAATACAAAGTTACCTTTTCAACCACAGAATATTAATAGTCAATTCGCTTTTGGTAAAAAATTAGAGTTACCAATAACATTAAACCTGACTTTTGATGTAAACAATCGGACTTATTTGGATTTAGCCGAAGTATTTGGGATTGAAATAATAAATCATCAAAATGAAAAGACCATTATTGGTTATAATAGTGTAAGACGTTATTTCTTTGTTAGAAAAGAAGATAAGAATAAAGTCTCAGAAGAATACACCGACATTGATTACGCTTTTTATGCTATTGATAAATCTACACTCGATCTTAAAATAATCATCGATCAAGCATCAGTGGAGATATTTGCCATTGACGGATTCATTTCAATGACTAAAAAATGTGCATTACCAGAAGGAATAAAGCACCTGAATCTTTTTGCAGAAAACGGTCATGTGAAATTATTAAATGGAAATCAGACTGGATTATAAGAGACTTAAATAAATAGTTATGGAGACAATAAAAAATAAATATTTAAAGAGAATATGGATGAGCCATATGATGTTGGTTTTTCTGATATTTAACAGTGCTGTATTCAGTCAAAATAAAGCTGTTATTCCCATTCATACAAAAGAAACATCTTTAGTTTATTCAGTTGATAAGAATAATAGATTGGTATTTCAATATTATGGTAAAAGGATAGAAGACATAAAACCTTTTCACCATCAACAATCTTATCGTAAACTTGATACGGACAGAGACTTAAGTTATGAGGCTTATCCTACTATGGGATTAGGAAATATAAATGAACCGGCATTTGCTGCAATCCAATCAGATGGAAGCCTGAATACAGAATTGGCTTATGTGGGACATGATATGGATAAATCTGAAGAAGGTGTTTCTCATTCAATCATCAAATTAAAAGATAAAGTTTACGCCTTGGAAGTTGAGTTGCATACAAAAGCCTATCTTTCAGAAGATGTTATTACTCAATGGGTAAAAATCATTAATCACCAACCCAAAGCAATAACACTTAAACGATTTTATTCTTCCTTCTTGAAAGTGAATTCAGAAAGTTATTATCTGACACACTTTTATGGTCCGTGGGCCGGAGAAATGCAAAAGGTGGAAGAAAAAATTGAAAATGGAATTAAAGTTATTGAATCAAAGAAAGGAGTACGTACAACACAAGGTGAGAATGCTTCGTTTATATTAAGTCTTGATCACCCCGCACTTGAAAATGAAGGTGAATGTTATGGCGGAGCTTTGGCCTGGTCGGGTAATTATCGTCTGTCTTTTCAAATTGATGAATGGAAAAACCTGAATGTACTTTCCGGGATTAATCCCTTTCTTGCCGAATGGAATTTAAAGCCAGAAGAAACATTTACCACTCCTGAAATGATTTATACATTCAGTAATGAAGGCCAGGGAAAAATATCACGTAACCTTCATCGTTGGGGAAGAAAATATGGAATGACAGGTGGATATGAAACACATGACATTGTATTGAACAGTTGGGAAGGAGCTTATTTTTCATTTGATGAGAAAACACTAACCGGTATGATGGATGAGGCTGCTAAAATTGGAGTGGAGATGTTTGTACTTGACGATGGATGGTTTGGTAATAAATACCCGCGCAACGATGATAATGCAGGATTGGGTGATTGGCAAACCAATACCAAAAAATTACCTCGTGGACTAGACTATTTGATTAAACACGCAAACTCTAAAGGAATAAAATTTGGTTTATGGATTGAACCTGAAATGGTAAACCCGGCAAGCGAACTGGCCGAGAAGCATCCGGAGTGGATTGTTCAAAGTCCGGGAAGGGATAAAATTACATGGAGACATCAACTTTTACTCGATCTTTCAAATCCAAAAGTTCAGGATTTTATTTACAATATGGTAGACAGTCTTTTAACCACTCATCCTAAGATAGAATACATTAAATGGGATGCCAATCGCCATGTAGAACAAGTTGGTTCAACCTATTTGCCAGAGTCAGAGCAAACTCATTTTTGGGTATCATATACAAAAGGGCTTTATTCTATATATGAGCGTATTCGTGCAAAATATCCTAATTTTGTGATTCAGGATTGTGCTTCAGGAGGTGGACGACTTGATTATGGTGCATTAAAATATCACAATGAATTCTGGGCTTCTGATAATACAGATCCTTTATCGAGAATATTTATTCAGTATGGTACGAATTTGATTTATCCGCCAGTAGCATCAGCTTCTCATGTATCTACCAGTCCTAATCATCAAACAGGAAGAGTTACTCCTCTTAAATTTAGATTTGATGTAGCCATGACCGGTCGTTTGGGAATGGAACTTCAGCCAAAAGATATAAAGGGAGAAGAGCGGAACTTTGCTATAGATGCCATCAATAATTACAAACAACATATACGTCCATTGGTAACAGAAGGAGATCTTTATCGTTTAATATCACCTTATGATGAAGGAGGTTGGGCATCTCAATTATATGTTTCTACGGACAAAAAGACAGCTGCATTATTTGCCTTTAGCATAGAGCCTCATTCAAGAGGATTGTTTCCTACCATTAAGTTAAACGGACTTGATCCATTAAAAGATTATACAATTAAAGAGATCAATAAAAATGGTAAAATTCGCTTTTGGGGAAATGAAAAAATATTTAAGGGAGAGTATTTGATGAATGTTGGTATAGAATTGCAAATATCCGATCAGTTTGATAGTGGTGTATTTCTTCTTACCGAAGATAAATAGGGTTTATGGGATAAAAAAATAAAGGTATGAGAGCATTAATTATAATATTTCTGGTAATTATGGTGTTTGGATGTAAATCCAAAAATACCAAGCAAAATTCAACAATAGAAAAAGTAACTCGCTACTCTGAACAGTACAGACCGCAAATCCATTTTACTCCCGATAGTATGTGGATGAATGACCCAAATGGTATGTTTTACTATGAAGGAGAATATCACTTATTTTATCAATACTACCCGGATAGTAATGTTTGGGGTCCAATGCATTGGGGACATGCCATCAGCAATGATCTTGTTCACTGGGAGCATTTACCAATAGCTTTATACCCGGATAGTTTGGGGTATATTTATTCGGGAAGTGCTGTAGTCGATTGGAATAATACATCAGGTTTTGGAAAGGATAGTGTTCCGCCATTGGTTGCCATATTTACTTATAATGATCGGGTTGGGGAGATGAACGGTGAAATTGATTACCAAACTCAGGCTATTGCATATAGTAACGACAAAGGGAGAACCTGGACTAAATATGAAGACAATCCTGTTTTAACAAATCCAGGTATCAAGGATTTCCGCGATCCTAAAGTTCGATGGTATCAACCGCAGCAAAAGTGGATCATGAGCCTTGCTGTTAAAGACCATATTAGTTTTTATTCTTCCAAAGATTTAAAAAACTGGCAACATGAAAGTGATTTTCAACCAGAGCTGGGAGCTTATGGCGGAGTATGGGAATGTCCCGATTTATTTCCCATAATGGATGAAGTTTCAGGAGAGGAAAAATGGGTGCTTTTTGTTAGTATCAACCCCGGAGCTCCAAATGGCGGTTCCGGTACGCAATACTTTGTGGGAAGCTTTGATGGACATGAATTTATTAATGAAAATAAAAATCTCTTGTGGCTGGATTATGGGAAGGATAACTATGCAGGTGTTACCTGGTCAGATATACCGGAAGAAGATGGAAGAACCTTATTTGTTGGCTGGATGAGTAACTGGCTTTATGCAAATAAAGTTCCAACCGAAAGGTGGCGTTCTGCAATGACTGTTACCAGAGAATTAAAACTTAAGAGTGAAAGAGGAGATCTAATTTTAACGTCAATACCTGTTACTGAATTTGGAACACTCAGAAAAGAAGTAAAAACAAAGGAGCAACTTATGATTGTGGGCTCAGAAAAAGTATTTCAAGAAATAAAGTTGCCTTGTGAATTTATACTCGGATTTGAAACAATTAATCATTCAGAGTTTAAAAATGTTTCAGAGTATGGATTCTCTTTACAAAATCAGGATGGTGAGGAATTTATTGTTTCCTATAACACTACAAAGCAAGAATTGATCATAAACAGAGATAATTCTGGTGTCTCAGATTTTTCTGAGGATTTTAACGGACTACAATATGCGCCATATCATGCAAAAAGTACATTGAATTTTAGAGTTATTGTAGATTGGGCCTCTATTGAAATATTTGTAAACAATGGCGAAAGGGTATTGACAAGTCTTGTTTTCCCAAAAAAGAATTATGATACAATAAGTGCATTTTCGAAAGATGGTGCCATTTTGATTAATAAAGCTGATTTGTACGAATTAAAATCTATTTGGAATAATTAGAAAGATTTTATCATAATGATCGTATAGCAAATTGGGCAAGTAAAAGAGGGTTGTTTAACATAGCGCACACCCTCTTTTGGTATTCAGATAACTCAGTTTTGATTTATCTCATTTAAATACTCCCTAGGTGTTTGTTTATAAATATCCTTAAAACATTTAGAAAAGTAGGAAGGTGTACTAAAACCAGTTTTAAAAGCAGCTTCCGAAATGGTAAGATTCTCTTCAGTCATTAATTTTATGGCTTTTTTTAGGCGTATAGATTTTATATAATCATTAGGGGATAGTTCTGTCATTTGTTTAATTTTTCGGTACAATTGTACGCGCGACATGCCAATTTTTTCACCTAAGAACTCAACTCCGAATTGCTCGTTATTCAAATTTTCTAAAATTAAAATGTCTATATTCTTAATAAAACGATTGTCAAGTTTTGACAGTCCTTTAATAGGCATGTTAGCCCCTAATTCTTTAAAGTATTTTCGAATATTATTTTTGTTTTCAATGAGTTGGTGGATTTTAGCATAAAGATAATTTGCGCTAAATGGTTTGGTAATATAATCATCAGCTCCTTGTTCAATACCTTCAATAACTTGTTTTTCAGATGATTTTGCTGTAAGCATGATAACTGGGATATGGCAGGTTTCAACCTTAGATTTTACGATTTGGGTAAATTCAAGTCCATCCATTTCGGGCATCATAACATCGGTAATAATTAAATCCAACTCGTTTTCTTCAATTAATCCTAGTGCTTCTTTACCATTCCCGGCTTCTACAATTATATAATTCTGAATAAGACTTTGTTTAATATAATTTCTTAATTCTTCATTATCTTCAACAAGTAATAAAACTGGTTTGTTAATATTTTCGTTAATAGACTTCTTTTCTATGAAGGAATTATTTTCTTCAAGATCAGTTTCTGTTTTTATGAGATCATCCATCAAACCTTTTTCTGATTGGGATTGGTTGATTTCATCTGGTCTAAAATGTTCATTCCCCAATTGCAGGAAAATACTAAAACGTGTTCCTTTACCTTTTTCACTCCAGACTTCGATTGCACCTTTATGAATTTCAATTAATCCTTTTGTTAAAGAAAGTCCAATTCCTGTACCTTCTAAACGGTTTCCACTTTGTTCTATTTGATAAAAACGATCAAAAATCCTGTTTAAGTGTTCCTCTGATATTCCTCTTCCATTATCTTCAACAATAATTTTAGCACACTCTTTTTCTATATTACCAAATGTATATGAAACCTGGCTTAAGTGTATATTTATACTTCCCTCCTGATCAGTAAATTTAAGAGCATTCGAAAACAGATTAAAAAATACTTTATCCATATGGCTTTTATCAAACCAAACCTGCATACTCTCAACATCCGTATAAAAGCAAAGCTTAATATTTTTATTTGATGCAAGGCTGGTAAAGTCATTTATAATAGATTGAAGAAATTCTACAAGATCATATTCATTAGCTAATAATCCCATTTTTCCCATCTCTATTTTTCTGAAATCCATTAACTGGTTTATTAGCATTAACAGCCTTTTTGCATTTTTATGAATTAAATTCAGTCTCCACCTATTTTTTTCATCAAGTTCTGCATCTTTTTCCATGTCATATAATGGTCCTAAAAGAAGGGTTAGAGGTGTTCTGAACTCATGAGAAATATTTGTAAAAAATTTAAGTTTTGCCTGAGTTGCTTCATCTAATTGTCTGGAAATTCTTTTAAGTTCAATATTCTGTTGTGAAATTGCTTCTTTTTGTCTCTCCAGGTTTAGATTAGCAATATTTTTATGTCTGAAGGCTCTAAAAAGCAGTGTACTAAGAAGAATAACAATTAAAAGTAATGATATTGCAATTAATAATAACATATGTTGAGATTGATATTGCTCAGTCAATTTCTCTAGCATATTTTTTGACCTGTCAATATCTTGTTGGAGTGTCTCGATGTAAGTATATTGAATCCGGGTTGTTTTTACATTTGTTTCATCAATAAGAACAGTAGGCAGAAGATTATTTTTTATAAATGGTTCGTTATGTAGTATTTTGGCTGCAATTTGTATGGCTTCTTTTCCTCCAGTCGGGTAAATTATTGTTGCTGTTATTGTTCCGTTTTCAACCATTGAAATACCTCCTTTAGGTGTTGCCAATCCATCAACACCGACTACTACCAGTTCTGATGAATTTGTATGTTTTTTGAGTAAGTCAACAGCATCAGATGCAAGATCATCATTGAATGCAAATATTGCTTTGATATCGGGATGTAAATTGAATCCTGAAGGCAAGCTATCTGTAAGTATATTTTCATTCCAAAAAGAATGGATTTTGTATACATTTTTTAGTTTTGAATAGTTGGCCAGGGCGTCATTAAAACCTTTACTTCTTTCTACGGCTGCAGATGTAGTCATTGCGCCCTGTATTTCCATTACGTTACCTTTATAATCCAGTCTTCTCCCAATATATTCAGCAGCAAATCTACCTATTTCATAGTTATCCCCACCAATATATGCAGTATAATTATCTGAATCAATTCTACGATCAATCAGAATAACAGGTATTCCTTTTTTATAAACTTTTTCAATTACCTTTTGTACAGGATTTATTTCATTGGGAGAAACAATTAAGAGATCGATATCTTGATTAAGGAGTTCATCAATCTGTTCTAGTTGTGTTTCACTATCATCTAAAGCTTGTTTAATAATTATGGATAGATCCGGATGGTATAGTAATTCTCTTTCCATCTCTGCTTCCATTTTAAGACGCCAGTTATCTCTTTGCCCACACTGAGAAAAACCAATGGTGTAGTTTTTTTTTGCAAAGGAGAATAAGCTGATTAGAGAAATAAAAATAGTAAGCCAAAGTCTGAGTAACATAAAAAAACTTTAAATAATATATTTTATAAATATATAAAACATTATAAGCTTTTCCTTGACCAGATTGATGATATTGTGTAATTGGATTCATTTGAAGAATTGTCTTTAGAAATGGAACTTTTCGTTCAAGCCGCAGAGCTCTTTATTTTAATTTGATCTCGCAAAGTTGCAGGGCTATATTTCTTGGCGGAAATTTGTTCTCACAAAATTGCAGGGCCATATTTCTTGGCGGAAATTTGTTCTCACAAAATTGCAGGGCCATATTTCTTAG
>NZ_JAPDPJ010000209.1 GCF_026013605.1 Plebeiibacterium sediminum | reverse complement strand
TTCAGTACATGACAAAACTATAAATAATTGAAAATCAATGATTTAAAAGGTGAATTTTCTTGTTTAAAACCTTGATATTCAGTATCTTACAAAAGATTCCCACATCATTTTGTAATGCATCCGAATACCAAGGTAGACAGTAAAAATACTCAATTATTTGAGTTGTTCAAGACAACAACCAGTTGGCACAAAGCAAGGATTAAATGCCTTGTCATTATTATCAATAGCATGATAAAATTCCAAACCGTTTCATATGTAAAACTTGCACAGGGATTTAACCCTAATGTTGAACATGAATCAAGCCTTCGGCGAGTACAACGGTTCTTTGCTGAATTTTCCTTTGATCCACTGATCTTTACTCGTTTAATTTACAGTTTATTGCCTGATGAACCTCCCTATATGCTCAGCATGGACAGAACTAACTGGAAGTTTGGCAAAACCGACATTAACATCCTAATGTTAAGCGTTTGTTATAAAGGAGTTGCTATCCCATTAATATGGAAACTTCTTCCCAAGCGGGGAAATTCCAATGCCAAAGAGCGAAAAGAGGTGCTGGACACTTATATTCGGTTCTTTGGTACCAAAGATATTAAAGCATTTATGGCGGATAGGGAATTTATCGGAGAAGAATGGTTCGAGGATCTTATTCGTCAGAAGATTCCATTCTACATTCGCATACGCAACAATATGATGGTGCATCGACACGGCAAACCTCCAATTAAAGCCTTTTGGCTGTTCAACAATATCAAAACAGGGTCTTACAAACATTGTGATAAACTGTATTACCTCGGTAAAAATCTGGTATATCTATCGGGAGCTAAGTCCTTCAATAAAGCTACTGGAAAAGTGGAGTTTACCATTATTGCCTCTTTCAATCAACACGATCAGGCTCTGATCAACTACAAAGAACGATGGCAGATAGAGACCATGTTTAGAGCTATGAAATCCAGCGGGTTCAATCTTGAAGATACTCACTTGACTGATTTGGAACGCATAGCTAAACTTTTGGCTGTTGTGGCAATTGCTTTTGTTTGGGCATACTTAGCAGGTATTGACAAACATGTGAACATTAAAGCGATAAAGGTGAAAAAGCATGGCAGAAGAGCTTATAGTTTCTTTAAATACGGACTGATTAGAATCGCAAACGCGTTAATCAATCCAATAAATAACAGCGATTTAGATGAATGTTATAAACTTTTGTCATGTACTTAG
>NZ_JAPDPJ010000208.1 GCF_026013605.1 Plebeiibacterium sediminum | reverse complement strand
CTCAATTTTTGATGGAATGTCCTTCAAAATGCAGGCAATAGTATTTCGGTTTATCTGTTTATTTGCTTATTTGCCAATTATTTTGATCCACGAATTGCACGAATGGTACGAATATTAATTGCATTGCAATTTATTGGTATTTTGTCATCGAATTATTGTTGATTTTCTCGAATGATAGGATTGTATGTGGAGTTGCAAGACGTTTTGTATTGAGTTGATTAATACCAACTGATTTGTTTTGGTAAGATAGATAGATGATGCCGGAGGTATCAAACGTTTATAGAAAAGATGTATCCCTAAACAAAAAACGACTCGGGAGGAGTCGCACATTATCATTAAAACGGCGGTGGGGGTAAAAGGCCAGAGGCCTGTTATAAAACAACAAAGCGAGACGCTTTGCTGAACTGTAAGGTTTATCTGTTTATCTGTTTATTTGCTTATTTGCCAATTATTTTGATCCACGAATTGCACGAATGGTTCGAATTTTAATTGCTTTGCAATTTACTGGTATTGTGTCATCGGATTACCTCTGCTAATTCATTAGTTATTACGATATATAATTAAGGCTGAAAGCCTTTAATATCACAGCAAGGTGGCAACGCCCCTTGTTCTTATCAACGGGAATAAGTCAGGCTGAAGGTCTGAAACATTTGGAAGTGTTTATTATGCAGTAGATTTATTTGCCTATTTGCTGATTCTTAGATTTGCCAATTTTTATGGAACCGCGAATTTAACGAATTACACGAATTTTAATTGCTTTGCAATTAATTGGTATTTTGTCATCGAATTATTGTTGTTTTTCTCGAATTATAGGATTGTATGTGGAGTTTCAAAACGTTTTGTATTGAGTTGATTAATATCAACTAATTTGTGTGTTGGTAAGGTAGATAGATGATGCCGGAGGTATCAAATGTTTATAGAAAAGATCTATCCCTAAACAAAAAACGACTCCGGAGGAGTCGCACATTATCATTAAAACGGGGGGGTAAAAGGCCAGAGGCCTGTTATAAAACAACAAAGCGAGACGCTTTGCTGAACTGTAAGGTTTATCTGTTTATTTGCCAATTTTTATGGAACCACGAATTTAACGAATTGTAATTGTTTTGCAATTTACAGGTATTTTGTTATTAAATTACCTCTGTATTTCGCAATGTATTATCTAATAATATCGGGCTGAAGGCCCAGGTTATTTTAGCCCATGGCAACGCCTTGGGGGTGTGACCAAGCTATAAATAAGCGTCCTGAAGGGACAACTCAATTTTTGATGGA
>NZ_JAPDPJ010000207.1 GCF_026013605.1 Plebeiibacterium sediminum | reverse complement strand
TTACCACAGAGAGCATGGAGGTTTTTCACAGAGTTACACGGAGTTTACTTTAAAGACATTGATCACTTAAACTTTAACCTTGTTCCTTGTTCCTTTTTTCTTTTTACCACAGAGGATGGAGGTTTTTCACAGAGTTACACAGAGTTACACAGAGTTACACAGAGTTTACTTTATAAATATTAATCACCTCAAACTTTAAACTTTTTCCTTTCTCCTTGTTCCTTATCCTGGTTAAAACACTTTATGGTTAATAGCTCTGTAATCATTGGGCGTCATTCCGTTATACTTTTTAAAGATCTTATAAAAGTGTCCAATAGAATTAAAACCACAGTTAAAACAGATGATTTTAATAGGTACATTGGTCATGGTTAAACGCTGAGCTGCGTAATTAATTTTAATTTTAGTGACCGTTTCTGTCAATGTTTGATTTAAGCATTGTTTAATCACTTTATTAACATGATCCGTAGTTCTGTTGGTTAGGGCAACAAACCCGGGAACACCATCTCTGAATAACTGAGGTGAGTTGTATTGCTTAAGTGCTAATGCGAGCCAGTGCGGAATACTTTGTGCTGTATTTCCAAAAGATTCTGTAAGCATACGGAAAATCTGCAGCACCATAAGATCCAAATGAAAGAAATCGTGCTTTTTAGATAATATATAATCGGTAATAGATTCTAATTCATTTAATTGATCAGAGTTGAGATGAACAGTGTAAGGTAAATTATTCGTAGTCCAGAAAAGCTCATCCGAATCAGGGAAATATCTGTCTTTAAACAGATTTAAACTTTCAAGATAAAAGGCAATGTTTGTTACAACCAATCCTGTATTGTTACCCGTTGAAACAAAAGTATGGGTGTCGGCAGGACGTATTAAACAAAGCGTTCCTTTTTCGATATTATGTTTTTCTCCGTTGATATAATGTACACCGGAACCTTCCTTAATCCAAAAAATCTCAGCATAATCATGATCGTGATAAGCCAAATTCTCTTCGGAAGTAATGGTACGTCTCACAATATGGAATACATCATTAGGTTCGAGTAAAAAAGAAGGTAAACTAATTCGAGTTTTATCCTTAGACATCATCTTTAATTTTATAGTTATCTTTTTTTGACTGAGATGCTGGTTTTTCTATCTCATTAATCTGAATTCTTTTCATCAATTCAGGTACTATAATATTTATTGGTCTCAAAAGTAGTTAAAACTATGCACTTTAGTGCATCTTGCTTTAGCTTCTAAAAATCTTAACTTTGATCATATGGTTCAAAGAAT
>NZ_JAPDPJ010000206.1 GCF_026013605.1 Plebeiibacterium sediminum | reverse complement strand
TCCAATAAAAGAACTGCTTACAGAATATCAAATCAATCAAGATGTCAAAGAACAATTAAATTTGTTTAGTGATAATTTTTAACGCATCAGCAGTAATCAATAATAATGGATTTAGAAGGATTAAATTCTTTAGAATCGTCTATTCTAGTTTATTTCAGATGCATATAATTTGCATCATTTTAGCTTCAAAAGCCAATGATTTTCTGTACCTTTACTTTATGTCAAAGGACACTAAAAGCCTTTATTTTATGCTAAATAAAAGGTGAATAATTCGGGAACGACTAGGAGTTGTATTAGAAAAAAGAATTGAAAAATAATAAGTTACAGGATAGGGGTCGAATCTCTCCACCCCGAGAATCTTAAATTTCATCTTAATTATATCAGTATTAAGATTTTAGAATACAGCTATATTTCCCTGTTTAATCAATTTAAAAGAATTTGTTTAATATGAAGAAACAGTTGTGTTCAAAATGTATTGAACCACTTTTTCTATTTCGACCTAAAACTAGATAGAATTATTGGGAAAAATACAGTAATAATTATCAATTCATGTTCACCAAAACTGTTATTCAATACAATAAAATCTGCTCAGGTTCATTACTACCATACTTTTGCTAAAAAGGTAAGACTTATTGTAATAATCATTTCCCAACATGTTCAGAATCATAGGTTCTAAAATGGATAACTCAATCTTTTTTGGAAGATAGCCATCTCTCAATTTTAACCAGTAGCGAGAGGTAACTGAAAATTTGCTTTAAGTGTCTATTCTCAATATTTTACGAATTCAATTTAGTCCTCTGTAAGTCCACCAAAGATGGCTAAAATGCCCGATTAAATGCGTTTTAATGAACTCATTTCACACCAGGAACCGAACAAAAATCAATTTATTGTCATGTTTTTTGATCAAAGAACTTGACATATAAAATACGAAGCTAACCAATAAAATGTCCATTTGTAACTAATAAACTGGACTAATAATCCTATACTATAAATCAATTATACCTCATAGGGTATAAATTAGACATATTTATGCAATTTATATCATATCGGGTATAATATTAAAATAATCACTATATTTATACCCTAAAAGGTATAAACTATGCTTGGACTAATACAATTTGTGAAACAACGTAGAAAGCAGCTTGGATTAACACAACAAGATTTAGCTGAAAGAGCCGGAGTAGGACTTCGCTTTATAAGAGACTTAGAGCAAGGAAAACCAAGCTTGCGTATGGATAAGGTTAATGAGGTGTTGGCATTGTTCGGACATAA
>NZ_JAPDPJ010000205.1 GCF_026013605.1 Plebeiibacterium sediminum | reverse complement strand
ATTCAAAAGCTATTAGAAATCCAACGTGGTTGGATCAACTACTTTAAACATGCAAATATCATTACGAAACTGGAGAAACTTGATGGTTGGCTTCGTAATCGACTCAGATATTGTATCTGGCATCATTGAATTGGAGCGTAGCGAAAATCATGAACGCCTTAAAATATAAAATGTATGTGAATAAATTAACCTGAACGTAAACGGAAAAACCTGATCCGTTTAGGCGTTGACCTTGATCATGCTTATGCATGGAGCCGGAGCCGAATTGAGGAACGAAATCACGAATACCAAAACTAATAAACAATTTATGAGTAATGGGTGGTTTGGGCAATTGCTCAGAGTCCTATTTTAGGAACAACCATAACCATAGAACGACTTCAAAAACGAGGCTATATTGCTTTATCTGATATGTATAATCAATTGCACTCTATGCTAGCTTCAAATGCTCATTCATTATTCCCCATGATGTAAGGAACCGCCTAGTACGAGAACCGTATACTAGGTAGTGTGAGAGCTTCTACACTAGGCTTTTAGTCTAGTGGCCTGCTACTCAATTGTGCCCAGTACTTCTTTCACTTATTCTTTTTACCATTTTTCATCTATTCTTAAATATTTTCTAATATCCTCATTGAGTTTGTTAAGAGTCTCTCTATGATGAACTCTGCTATGATTGAAATTATTATATACACCAATTGGGTCAAACTTTGGAGCATTTCCTTTATTAAAATATTCTTTACTAAAATCAATCATAAAACACTCTAATTCACCCTTTAAAATTGTCCTGAGATTATTGTTAATGTCATTAAATAATTCATTCAACGTTTTTTGAATACTCGAAGGCATAAAAGGGTCGTCTTTAAATTCAGAAATTTGTTTTGTAAAATCAGAGTGTCGTTTTGTAAGATATATTTTTTCAATATCTATTTCTCCCTTTTTCAAATTCTCAAATTTTTCAGCTCCTAAATCTTTAATCTTTGAGGATTGCTCATTTTTCTCTTTAAACGTTCCTATTATCTCAACATCTCTGAGAACATTACTTTTTCCACAAGGAATCCATCCTGCTGAGTCTTTTTGAATTTGCTTAAAAATTTCTTCTTGCTCTTTGAAAACAAATCCATATTCTCTTAATGTTAACAGTACATTTATCTGAACTATATTAACGTAGTCAAGTCCAAAATCAAAGGATTGGAACTGCTATCTTTACCAAGACACAGAGTTAAGCTTGTAATGATTAAATTTACAAGGATATGAAAAAAGAAAGAAGACAATTTGATAAAGCC
>NZ_JAPDPJ010000204.1 GCF_026013605.1 Plebeiibacterium sediminum | reverse complement strand
TACTAGTGATGCGTTAACTTTTAAAAATATTTTGCAAACAATTATATTTCAATACAATATAAACGTTCTTTGATTTTTTGATTTGATTTGACTTTTAGCTTTGCTCTTTTAATGCAAGGCTATGAATTCTGGTAAATATATTTTTGCTCAGCTACTGCAATTTGTAAACCGTTATGAGTTTGACAAATTCGTAAATAAATATAACGGCGATTATCGAACAAGGGATTTAAACTGCTGGAACCAGTTTATTCAATTATTCTTTGGTCAATTAACAGCAAGAAACTCGTTACGAGATATCTGCACGTGTTTAAAAGCTCATAGAAATAAACTTTATCATCTTGGGATAAAGCAATATGTGAATCAATCCACACTGTCAAGAGCTAATGAGAACAGAGACTCAAGGATCTTTGCTGATTTTGGTAACTTCTTAATCCAGGAAGTTCGGCCATTATATGCAAACTCTTCAATTCCCGATGTTCACATCAAAAATGAAGTGTTTGCTTTGGATTCAACGACAGTTTCACTTAGTCTAAAGCTTTTCAGTTGGGCACCGGGAAAATACTCCAGAGGAGCAATAAAGATCCATACGTTGCTGGACTTAAGAGGAAGTATTCCATCCTATATCCTTATCACCGACGGCAAATACCATGATAGCAATGTGCTTGATGTTATTACGCCCGAAGTAAATGCTATTTATGTCATGGATAAGGCTTATATCGATTTTAAAGCATTATATCATATGAATGAATCTGGAGCTTTCTTTATATCCAGAGCAAAAACAACAATGGATTTTTCTGTCACAGAGGTCAATTACAATATTGACGAAACTACAGGTCTAAGAAGTGATAAAATCATCATTCTCAATGGATACAAGTCCAAGAAATTGTATCCTGAGACATTAAGGCTTATTGAGTATTATGATGATGAAAAAGACACCCTCTTAACGTTTATAACAAATAACACATACGCTTCAGCACTTGAAATTGCTCATTTATACCGGAATCGTTGGCAAATAGAGATTTTCTTTAAGTGGATAAAACAGAATCTTACAATTAAAAAACTTTGGGGCCATTCTGAAAATGCCGTTAATATACATATCTGGGTAGCAATTTGTACCTACCTTATAGTTGCTAAAGTCAAGCATTCTTTAAAAAGTGAACTCTCAATTTATGAGATCATACAAATTTTAGGCATTTCTGTGTTCGATAAAGCTCCAATAAAAGAACTGCTTACAGAATATCAAATCAATCAAGATGTCAAAGAACAATTAAATTTGTTTAGTGATAATTTTTAACGCATCAGCAGTA
>NZ_JAPDPJ010000203.1 GCF_026013605.1 Plebeiibacterium sediminum | reverse complement strand
CTTATTTCCATTCCCTGCTACGACTCTTTGGGGCTGGAAAGGCTCAAAATCCTTTTACCTCCGTCAAAGATGGGTAGCGATGTAAAGTTCAGCCCATCACTTATCTGTGAGTCCTCCTGTTTTAGCGTGGTGTTCGTAAAACCGGCTCGTATTCTTAAGCTACTATGGCCTCTGCTGACTGCTCTGTTCTATCAGCTCGTGATTACAGAGCTATCCCATGGTAAGAGCTTTATCCTTCCTCCAATGCCTGCCACATCTACATTATAAACACTCATCTCCTTGATGTTTGGACGTTAGTATGGTGTGTTACCTTATCCAACCTCATAGCCTCATATAAGGTTTAGCGAATAAAAGTTAAACTTTTAATGGCATTCGTGATTTTCGCTGCGCTACAATTCTGTTCGTCAGTACCGGAATTTGCCGTTTGACTTCCTTCACTGCTGCTGTCACTAGCAACCACTGCATTTTTCCATTCGGAAAAAGCGTCACTTGCTAATGGTTCGAAGCGTTACCTCCATCCACTCAGGACTTGCACCCTATGGATAAAATTTATACCCACACCCGATGTTTATCACAAAAGATTTGTATTTTTAAACTTTTTCAAGAACTTCGGGTGTGTGTGCGCTGCTGCTCATGCAGGGCACACACACGCGGTCATAAAACATTGGGGGCGTAGCGGTTATTCGAGCTTAAGTACTCGCATCAAAGTTTGTTGTATCGAGATATTTAAGTAACTCCGAAATCCCCAACGTTTCATACCGCCACCGTTATCACACAACCCGGCGTCTTTTTTAGTATTTGGAAGTATTTTTTCGGTTTAGTTCTTGGCATCTGAATTAGCGCATTTACATGGATTAACAGCAATATGAAGTGTAATGATATATCATAGGGATGGCGTGGTTATAGGTGGATTATTACGAAACGTGGGAGATCTCCTGTTTTAAGGTTGGCAACCTCAAACGAGCTGATATAAGTATAGCGAAATTCAGCAAGGAATCAGGAGAAGTAGGAGGAGAGCATAGCACCAGGCATATTAGTGACAACATAACGCTAAATAGGGAAGGGGGCTCTACTTTAGAGAAGCGTATATAGAATTAATACTTTAGTATTGGCACTGTCCTATCTGACCGAATTAATGGTAGAGAATTTAAATGTCGCTATAGATTTGATCAAATATGAAAGGAAGGTTCTTGTATTTCACTAAGTTAACCTATTGTGTGAATTAAATTGCATGCTTAATAAAATTGATAGGTCTATTGTATATGAACCTATTTATATATTGAATAATAGTTAGCGAAGTGATCTTGG
>NZ_JAPDPJ010000202.1 GCF_026013605.1 Plebeiibacterium sediminum | reverse complement strand
TCAGGATCGGCTGGTGAATAGGTGTATAAACCAATGGCATTTAACACATACCATGATGACATTTCTCCTGCATCATCCATTCCTGCATAAGCCAACCTTTCAGGTCCCATACGATAAAAATTATTCAGTATTTTATTTAATATTTTCTGTGCCTTAGGTTGCTTGTTGATGTAATAATACAAATAAGGCGTGCTATGTCCAGGTTGGTTTCCATGACAATACTGGCCGATAAAAACGGTTAAATTACAAGCTTCATAACCTTTCCAAGGAATTGAAAATAATGAATCCAATTTCGTTTCAAATGCTTCCTGATTAGGGTATAAACCAATTAATCCTTCAGTATCATGTGGTGCAAAAAAACTGGATTGCCATCCGGTAGCCTCTCTGTACATATATTCGTAATAAGGGCGTTCCGGATCAAAAGGTGTAATCCAATCTCCATTGGCCAAACGTCCCCGCATTAATTTAGTGGAAGGATCAAATAAGTATTTGTAACTTTTAGATCGTTTCATCAATGTTTTATAATTGGCAGTGTCACCCATTTCTTTTGCCAACAAAGCAATGGCGTAATCGTCATAAGAGTACTCCTGAGTTTTAGTAACTGCTGCTTTAGCCACTGTTTCCAATTGTGGATTTTCAATATCCATTTCTGAAATCCAGCCCCGATTGATGTACTCTTTAATGTGAGGTCTGCCTCCTTTACCTTCTTTAAAGGCGTTATTAAGTAATAAGTTGTATGCTTTTTTTACGTCAAAATCTTTTATTCCTCTTAAATAACTGCCTGCAATAAAAGTAGAGGCATGATCTCCATGGAAGAAGGTTGGAATAAAACCACTTATTTCGCCTCTGTTAATGGTTGACTTAATAACATCAGAAGCCACATCTGGAGAAATCATTCCTAACAAAATGAGTTTATTACGATAATCATCCCAAAATGATGGATTGCTATAATACCTGAAACCTTTGTTTACTACTTCGCCCCTGTCATCAACAAATTCACCATTAATATCACTCAATAAAATAGGCCATAAAAACGAACGATATAAGGTAGAATAGAATGTTTCCATATCATCTTCTGATCCGCCTGAAACCTTTATTTTTGATAATAATTGTTCCCATTCAGAAGTAGCCTCTGAGCGAACCTGAGCAAATTCTTTAGATAACATCTCTGCTCTCAAATTCATTTTTGCATTTTCTACACTCACATATGAAAAACCAATTTTCACTTCCAATACATCATTATCCTCTTCATTGATATACTGAACAATATCTACTTTTTTATCATTATCCTTAACAGCTGCGATATCCTTAATTTTATGATTGCTTACTGCATAAAAATAAAAGGTACGTCCGGTTTGTTGGT
>NZ_JAPDPJ010000201.1 GCF_026013605.1 Plebeiibacterium sediminum | reverse complement strand
TCAGGATCGGCTGGTGAATAGGTGTATAAACCAATGGCATTTAACACATACCATGATGACATTTCTCCTGCATCATCCATTCCTGCATAAGCCAATCTTTGGGGTCCCATACGATAAAAATTATTCAATATTTGATTTAATATTTTCTGTGCCTTAGGTTGCTTGTTGATATAATAATATAAATAAGGCGCGCTATGTCCAGGTTGGTTTCCATGGCAATACTGGCCGATAAAAACGGTTAAATTACAAGCTTCATAACCTTTCCATGGAATTGTAAATAATGAATCCAGCTTAGCTTCAAAAACTCCCTGGTTTGGGTATAGACTAATTAATCCCTCGGTATCATGTGGTGCAAAAAAACTGGATTGCCATCCGGTGGCCTCTCTGTACATATATTCGTAATAAGGTCGTTCCGGATCAAAAGGTATAATCCAATCTCCATTGGCCAATCGTCCCCTCATCAATTTAGTAGTAGAATCGAACAAGTATTTATAGCCCTTAGATCTTTTCATCAATATTTTATAATTGATAGAATCACCTATTTCTTTTGCCAACAAAGCAATTGCGTAATCGTCATAAGAGTACTCCTGAGTTTTAGTAACTGCTGCTTTAGCTTTAGTTTCCAATTGTGGATCTTCAATATCCATTTCTGAAATCCAGCCTCTGTTAATGTACTCTTTAATATATGGTCTGCCTCCTTTACCTTCTTTAAAGGCATTATTAAGTAATAAGTTGTATGCTTTTTTTACATCAAAATCTTTTATTCCTCTTAAATAACTCCCTGCAATAAAAGTAGAGGCATGGTCTCCATGGAAGAAGGTTGGAATAAATCCACTTATTTCGCCTCTGTTAATGGTTGACTTAATAACATCAGAAGCGACATCTGGAGAAATCATTCCTAACAAAATGAGTTTATTACGATAATCATCCCAAAATGATGGATTGCTATAATATCTGAAACCTTTGTTAACTACTTCACCCCTGTCATCAACAAATTCACCATTAATATCACTCAATAAAATAGGCCATAAAAACGAACGATATAAAGTAGAATAGAATGTTTCCATGTCATCTTCAGATCCACCGGAAACTTTGATTTTTGATAATAACTGTTCCCATTCGGAAGTAGCTTCTGAGCGAACCTGAGCAAATTCTTTAGATAACATCTCTGCTCTCAAATTCATCTTTGCATTTTCTACACTCACATATGAAAAACCAATTTTCACTTCCAATACATCATTATCCTCTTCATTGATATACTGAACAACATCTACTTTTTTATCATTATCCTTAACAGCTGCGATATCCTTAATTTTATGATTGCTTACTGCATAAAAATAAAAGGTACGTCCGGTTTGTTGGT
>NZ_JAPDPJ010000200.1 GCF_026013605.1 Plebeiibacterium sediminum | reverse complement strand
TCACATCTGTCCTAAATAAAGCCAATTAGGTTCCAGTTTCCTGGAACAATTATTTTTGTGGTGTCTAATCATAAAAATACTAATTGGCTATGAAAACAAATTTAACGTTGTTTGCTCAAATCATTCAAACTTTATGCAGAAATTCTTTCAGTGCGCTAACGAAAAAGCATCAAACCGACAAGCACAATAAAGGTATTGACAGCTGGACTCATCTGATAACGATGCTTTTTTGTCAGTTTTCAAAACTTAACTCCTTACGAGATGTTACTAATGGCTTAAAATCGGCTTCAGGTAATCTTAATCATCTTGGCTTAAAAATATCCCCCTCCAAATCTTCATTATCTTATCAAAACCAGAATCGAGAATGGCAGCTGTTTCAAGATTATTACTTTAAGCTATTGCATAAATTAACTTCAATTGCTCAATTTAGACAAACACGCTTTCGTATTAAGTCAAAGATACTGTTATTAGATTCTACGACAATATCCTTGTGTTTAAATCTGTTTGATTGGGCTAGATATAGAAAGAAGAAAGGAGCAATAAAACTTCATACCTTGTTGGATTTTGATGGTTGCTTACCTGTATATATTAATCTTTCTGATGGCAAACTTAACGATGCTAAAGCCGCCAAGGAAATTATACTTCCAGCCGATAGTGTTGTGGTTGCTGATAGAGCATATGTTGATTTCGAAAACCTTTATAGATGGCACAGAGGCAAGAGTCATTTTGTGGTTCGTTTGAAAAAATCGGTTAAGTTCTTACGCCTTAAAGATCGAGAACTACCAGAGAATAGACATCAACATATACTTGTTGACGAATTCATTGAGTTAGAGGATGCTAAAACCTTTAATAAATATCCAAAGAAACTTAGACGGGTTGTTGTATGGGATGAAGTTAATCAGCAAACTATAGAACTAATTACCAATCAATTTACTTGGACAGCAAATACCATATCTGACCTATACAAAGCCAGATGGGAAATAGAGCAATTTTTCAAAGATATTAAGCAATTACTGAAAATAAAGTCTTTTCTTGGCACATCACCAAATGCTGTTTTAATACAGATTTGGACAGCAATGATTACCATATTAATAATAAAATATCTCAAGGCATCAGCCACGTATGGCTGGTGTATGTCTAATCTAGTAGCTTTTTTAAGGTTGAATCTCTTAGTTAAATTTGATTTAAACAAACTGTTGGATAATCCTTTCAAACAGGATACTAAACCAATCCCTATAAGCGTACATGTACAAGGTAAATTATTTGAGTGGGGGGATTGATTTTCAAAAAAGATAAAAATCTGTCCCAATGCGTGATTTTTAAATTATGACTAACTAATTTAGAAAACGTTTAGGACAGCTCTGA